>CAZLED010000118.1:0-6981 GCA_964558485.1 uncultured Ruminococcus sp.
GATAACAAAACCACCACCGAAGGGCTGCTGTCGTTTCTGACGGACTCCCCTTCTCCTTTTCACGCCGTTGCGCAGATCGCTGCCCGACTCACCGACGCTGGCTTCATCCGGCTGCAGGAAGTGGACGCATGGCAGCTCACACCGGGCAAAGGCTACTATGTCACCCGGAATGGCTCCTCCATCATCGCTTTTGCCATTCCCAAGGAACCGGCGCCGTCCCTGATGCTGACTGCCAGCCACACCGACTCTCCCACCTACAAGCTGAAGAACAAAGCGGAAATGGATGCCTTCGGGAAGTACACCCGGATCGCCACCGAATGCTACGGCGGTATGCTCCACTATCCCTGGTTTGACAGACCCTTGTCCGTGGCCGGTCGGCTGGTGCTGTCGGAAAACGGACATATTCAAACCAAGACCGTCTACATCGACAAGGACATTCTCATGATCCCCAGCGTGGCACCCCATATGAAAAACAGCAACAGCAACTTCACGCCCAATGTGGCTGCGGATATGGTGCCGCTGTTTGGGGGCAAGGATGCCAAGCTCCTTCCGCTGTTGGCAGAAGCGGCCGGTGTAGCAGAAGAGACCATCGTGGACTTCGATCTGTACCTGACCGCGCGCACTCCCGGTGTGATCTGGGGTGCCAACGACGAATTCTATTCCAGTCCCCGGATCGACAACCTGCAGTGCGCCTACGGTACCCTCATGGGCTTCCTGACCGCCGGGATCCAGGACAAGGGTGCCATTGGGGTCTACAGCGTCTTTGACAACGAGGAGACCGGTTCGGGTACCAAGCAGGGTGCCGGGTCTCTGTTCCTGCGAGACACCTTGGAGCGGCTGTGTGGGGCTCTGGGCTACGACCTGCGGCAGGTGCTGGCGTCCTCCATGTTCGTCTCTGCAGACAATGGTCACGCCCGACACCCCAACCATCCGGAGCTGTCCGACGGTGACCACTGCCCGCACATGAACGAAGGCGTGGTGATCAAGGCCAATGCGGCACAGAAATACACCACGGACGGCCTGTCCGCTGCCCTGTTCCGGGAGATCTGCCGTCGTGCGGAGGTACCGGTGCAGGTATTCTACAACCGCAGCGATATGGGTGGCGGCTCTACGCTGGGTTCCATCGCCAACCGGACCGTGGCTGCCTACACGGTGGACATCGGTATGGCACAGTTGGCCATGCACTCGGTGTATGAGACCGGCGGCGTGGCGGATACCGGCTACATGATCCGTGCCATCGAGCAGTTCTACCGCACCGCACTGACCGCCGAAGGAGATGGTGTGCTGTGTCTGTGAAGCATATAGCGGCACTGCTTCTGGCGCTGTTCTGTGTTCTGGGACTGACCGGGTGCATGGAGGATGATTTTGTTTCCGCTGTGGTCATTGGTGCGGAAGAAGGAGACGGCGGTATGCTGGACACCATCGAGGAGAACCTGTACGATCTGTGGTACGACTATGTAGCAGACGACAGGACCAAAGAGGCCATCGACGAAGCCTATGCTGCCTACGAAGAAGAAGCCGAAGCTCCCCAGACTGCACCACAGACCGTTGCCTACGGGGAATACTACTACGACCTGGACGACGTGGTGCTATATCTGGACACCTACAACGAGCTGCCGGAGAACTACATCACCAAGGCTGAAGCAAAAGCACTGGGCTGGGAAGGCGGCTCTGTGGAGGTCTGGCAGGAAGGTGCGGCCATTGGTGGAGATACCTTTGGCAACCGGGAAGGTCTTTTGCCGGACGGACACTGGGTCGAGTGCGACATCGACACGGACGGTGCTTCCTCTCGTGGGGCCTGCCGGTTGGTGTTCGACCTGGATGCGGATCTGTATTATTACACCGACGACCACTATGCCACCTTTGTGGAGATCGAAGTAGAGGATATCGCGGCCTAAGCATGGCACTTACATAAGATAAAAAAACGGTTTCCGGAAGGATATGCTCCTTTCCAGAGAAACCGTTTTTGTTTGCAAAATATTACAACACCTTGGACAAAAATTCCTTCAGTCTGGGGTTCTTGGGGTTGCCGAAGAACTCTGCCGGTGGTGCTTCCTCCAGGATACGACCTTCGTCGATGAAGATGACCCGGTTGGCCACCTCTCTGGCAAAGCCCATTTCGTGGGTGACGATGACCATGGTCATGCCTTCCTCTGCCAGCGCCTTCATCAGATCCAGCACCTCACCCACCATTTCCGGGTCCAGGGCCGAGGTAGGTTCGTCAAACAGGATCACCTCCGGGTTCATGGCCAGGGCACGAACGATGGCGATCCGCTGCTTTTGTCCACCGGACAGGGTAGAGGGATACACATCTGCCTTGTCTTCCAGACCGATCCGGCGCAGGAGAGACAGAGCGTGTTCCTTGGCCTCTGCCTTGATATCTGCCTTGGCACGGGTAGGCTGCATCTCCACCTTGTCCTTGCGGAAGGTGTTCTTCACTCGATTCCAACGGTTCTGCCGCAGGATCTTCCGCCGGTCGGACAGGGCGCAGTGGACCGGAGAGAGCATGATGTTGTCCAAAATGGTCATGTTGTTGAACAGGTTGAACTGCTGGAACACCATGCCCATTTTCCGGCGATGGACGTTGATGTCCACACGCATATCGGCGATGTCCACACCATCGAAAATGATGCTGCCACCGGTGGGGTCTTCCATACAGTTCAGGCACCGCAGGAACGTAGACTTGCCGCAGCCGGAGGGTCCCAGCACACACACGATGTCCCCTTTGTTGATCTTGATATCGATGCCCCGGAGCACGGCATTGTCTCCGAAGCTTTTTTGCAGGTTAATTACGTCTATCACTCTTGGCCAGTCTCCTTTCCATGAGTTTGATGCCCAGGGAGATCACCAGCACCAGCAGGATATAGATGATCGCCATGACCAGGTACGGCACCATGAATTCGTAGCTGTTGGTACCGATATAGTTGAATGCCACATACAGGTCTGCCGCACCCACGAAGCTGACCACGGAGGTCTCCTTGATCAGGGAGATGAACTCGTTCCCCATGGTGGGTAGGATGTTTTTCACGGCTTGGGGGATCACGATGCGGAGCATGGTCATGCCAAAGGACAGACCTACGGCACGCCCGGCTTCCATTTGTCCATGGTCCACGGACTGGATACCGCCACGCATGATCTCGGATATGTACGCCCCGGAGTTCAGGGAGAACACCAATATGGACACGTTGACGCCGGAGATGCGCACGCCCATCAGCGGCAGCAGCACATAGTAGAACAGCAGCAGCTGCACGGTCATTGGTGTGCCACGGAAGAAGCCCACGTACACGGAGCAAATGCCGTTGAGCACCTTGGGCAGGGTCTTGTACTTGGGGATGACCCGCACCGTGGCGATGAGGGTACCAATGATGGCACCGAAGATCAGACCCAGCACGGCGATCAGCAGCGTGTTCTGCAGCCCTTCCAGAACCTTCACATATCCGTTCTGATCTATGAAGATCTCTATAAATTTCAGTATCTTTTTCTCAAAACTTCCCATTGATCTTTCCTTGTTTCAAATTTACACAATAACAAATGCGCACAATTTATCTATGCAAGAAGAATCTCCCCCACAGGTGTTGCCGTGAGGGAGTGGAAATTGTGTCAGATCCGGATCCGTCAGTTCATCTCGTTGATGGATTCTACGATGGCAGCGGCAGGCGCAGCGTCGGTGATGACGAACTGGATGTTGCCGTTGACCATATCCTGTACCGCCTGGGAAGCAGCCTTATAGCCGGTGCAGGTGCAGGGCAGACCGGCAAAGCCCCAGTCTTCACTGCCTTCGATGTAGAACTGTGCGGTGTTGCCGTTCTGCACGCCGATCACGGTGGAGGCATCCTTTGCGTTCAGGATGGCTTCTACGTCAGCAGCGGTGGTGCAAGCGTCGAATTCGGTGTTGGATGCGGGAACGATCAGCTTCTGGGATGCGCTGTAGTAGGAGTTGGAGAAGGTCACGTATTCGGTACGTTCTTCGTTTACGGTCAGACCGGCCATGGCGATGTCGCACTTCTGCAGCCCAACGGACAGGCAAACAGCGTCAAAGTCCATGTTGGAGATGACCAGCTCCTTGCCCAGGTATTCAGCCAGCGCAGCAGCGATCTCCATGTCGATGCCCAGGTACTTGTCGCCTTCCATGTATTCGAAGGGCTCGAAGGAAGCGTTGGTGGCTACGATCAGCTGATCCTTGGATGCGTCTTCCGCTGCGGAAGATACGGCAACAGGGGTGCCGTCGCCGAAGTAGTTGTTGCAGATCTCGTCGAACTTACCGTTGGACTGGATCTCGGAAAGGAATGCGTTGACCTGGTCCAGCAGCTCCGGCTGGGTCTTGTCTACGCCGAATGCATATTCTTCTTCGGTCAGTGCGATGTCGATGACCTTGGCCACCGGCTCACCGGAACCGCCGCAGGATGCCAGCGTCATGATCGCCATAACTGCGACCAGCGCCAGAGAAAGGATCTTTTTCATGATGATACCTCCAAAAGTTGTTGTCATAGGTTTGCCGTGGTGCAGGGAAATGTATAAAAAAACATACACACATGGCTTTGGAAGTATTATACCACGATATTCGAAAAAAAGCAATGGTTTTTCGATTTTTCTTTTCGGTGAAAAAGTGGAAAAACACCTATAATAACGGGGCACCCTTTGGGTTTTATTGCCGAAGTGCCTTTTTTGTCCCTATTTTCCGTATGCGCTATATACATTTATCGTGTATGGAAGATAGTATTTGTTTGCAAATATAAGCCGTTCGCCCATTCTTTTCGGCTTTTTTGTGTACCAAATGCGACATGGCCGCCACGGAATTTGTACATTTGACCGACGGCACTTGGCGACTCACGACAACCTGCACAGGGTGTGCGCAGTCCAAAAATGCATACAGCAGCACATTCCACAAAATCAAAGAAATTTGCCAAGGGGGATTGACAAACGGCGGTGAGAGGTTTATAATACTACCAACACCACGAAACGAAGGAGAAGAAAGTCGCCATGCACACCACCACTTTTGCAGCTGCATACTTTTACTACTTTTACTTTTATTTTACCGAATGAAGTAAAAGTGCTTTTTGCTGCAAAACAGGCGGAACCACATGGAAACAAGCTTTCCTCTGGACATATACCACCCCCACAACAGTGATCGAAGCACCATAACCGCTTCCGCTGTGTGGGGGTTTTCCAATTCTAATCTAAATTATTTGCACACAAGGAGATATACATCATGATCGCAGTATTGAAACCGGGTACATCCGTAGAACAGATCGAACACCTGACCGAATGGCTCCAGACCCAGGGCGTGGGCGTACACGTTTGCGAAGGACAATATCAGACCATCGTAGGCCTGCTGGGCGACACCAGCCGCATCGACGAAGAGCTGCTGTCCGGGCTGGACATGGTGGAGTCCGTCAAGCGCATCAGCGAACCCTTCAAGAGCGCCAACCGGAAGTTCCATCCGGACGACTCCATTATCGAGATCCCCACACCCGACGGAAACGTGGTCAAGGTCGGCGGCGGTAACTTTGTCGCCATTGCCGGTCCCTGCTCTGTGGAGACAGAGGAACAGATCCTGGAGGTGGCTCGTGCGGTCAAGGCCTCCGGTGCCAATCTGCTCCGTGGTGGTGCCTTCAAGCCCAGAACCTCTCCTTACGATTTCCAGGGTCTGAAGGCCGATGGGATCGCACTGCTGCTGGAAGCCAAAAAGGAGACCGGCCTGCCCATCGTCACCGAGATCATGAGCGCCGACCACCTGCCCCTGTTCGAGGACGTAGACGTGATCCAGGTGGGCGCCCGGAATATGCAGAACTTCGAGCTGCTCAAGGCGCTGGGCAAGACCAACAAGCCCATTCTCCTGAAGCGTGGACTTGCCAACACCATGAAGGAATTCCTCATGAGTGCCGAATACATCATGGCCGGCGGCAACGAAAACATCATCCTGTGCGAACGAGGCGTGCGTACCTTCGAGACCTACACCCGGAACACCCTGGATCTGGCGGCCGTACCCATGCTCCATGAGCTGACCCATCTGCCCATCATCGTAGACCCCAGCCACGCCACCGGCATTTCCCGTCTGGTGAAGCCTATGGCCTGTGCTGCAGCCGCTTGTGGTGCCGACGGGATCATGATCGAGGTACACAACAATCCCAAGAAGGCACTCTGCGACGGTCCCCAGTCTCTGACTCCGGCACAGTTCGACGACGTGATGCAGGTCATGATGCGTGTGAGAGACGCCGTAACAGAAAAGTAAACGATACGAAGTTTTCGAAGTGAGGAGAGAACCAAAATGAATGTTGGAATCGTTGGGCTGGGGCTGATCGGCGGCTCCATGGCGAAGGCATACAAGGCAGCAGGACATACCGTACTGGGACTGGACAAAAGTCCGATTCCACAGGGGTATGCGGAAATGAACGGCATCGTGGACGGCAAGCTGACACCGGAGACTGCCGGAGAATGTGAGCTGATCCTGGTGGCGCTGTATCCCCAGGCCGCTATGAAATATATGGAAGAGATCGCTCCCCATTTGTCGGCGAACACCGTGCTGATGGATCTGTGCGGCATCAAGAAGGAAGTGTGCGACACCGGGTTCGCTCTGGCCAAGCAGTATGGCTTCGTATACGCCGGTGGTCATCCCATGGCAGGCAACCGGTTCTCCGGCATCAAAAACGCCACGGCTGACCTGTTTGCCGGTTCTCCCATGGTGTTGGTGCCCGGTAAGACCGACGACATGGCGCTGATGACCCGGCTGAAGGAGCTGTTGGCACCGGCAAAGTTCGATCATCTCTCCGTCACCACCGCCGAAGAGCACGACAAGCGCATTGCCTACACCTCCCAGCTGGCACACGTGGTCTCCAATGCCTACATCAAAAGCCCCACGGCCGAAAAGCACAAGGGCTTCTCCGCTGGCAGCTACCGGGATATGACCCATGTGGCACCCCTGAACGAGATCATGTGGGCTGACCTGTTCCTGTGCAACCGGGACAATCTCCTTGGCGAGAT
>CAZLED010000119.1:0-6655 GCA_964558485.1 uncultured Ruminococcus sp.
CACGCCATCGACTGTGCCAAGCAGATCGACATCGTATCGGAAGGGGATCGTGTGGTCATTTGCGCCGGTGTACCTGTCGGCGGCACCACCAATACCCTGAAGGTGGAAGTGATCGCCGGGAGAGAGTAACGATATGGAGCAGATCAAAATACAACCACCCCAGATCGTGGAGCGTGTGCTGGACGTGCTCCATGAAGCCGGGTACGAAGCATATATCGTCGGCGGCTGTGTACGGGATCACCTGATGGGACGTACACCGGGCGATTACGATGTGACCACAGCCGCACTGCCGGAGGAGACCATAGCGGTCTTCAACAAATATGCGGAGGACACAGGGCACTACTGCCGCATCGTGGAGACCGGTCTGAAGCATGGTACGGTCACCATTGTCATGCCCCAGGAGGATGGTGAGTTCTACGGCGTAGAGGTCACCACGTTCCGCATCGATGGCGAATATACCGACAACCGCCATCCCAAGGAAGTGACCTTCACCCTCTCCTTGGCTAAGGATATGGCAAGACGGGATTTCACCATCAACGCCATGGCGTACAGCGAGGAAGACGGCGTCATCGACCTGTATGAAGGCCAAACGGATCTGGCGAACCGGACGATCCGTTGTGTGGGAGAAGCACGCCGCCGGTTCCAGGAAGACGGACTGCGGATCCTGCGAGCCATGCGATTTTCTGCCGTGCTGGACTTTACGCCCTGCGACACCGATGGTGCACCCTATGTACCGGATGCGACAAACGATACGACTGCCGACCATTCTCCTTCGACCCATGCGGCCATCCACCAGATGCGGGAGCTCTTGAGCGGCATTTCCAGAGAACGGATCTACATGGAGCTGACCAAGCTGCTGGGCGGTGTGGCAGCCGACCGGATCCTGCGCACCTACCCGGACGTGATCATGACAGCACTGCCCATGCTACAGTCGCCGGAGCAGATCTGCACGGCCGCCGATGCCTTCCGGAGACTTCTGGAAGGGGAAAGCGCCACCGGTGTTCGCTTGTCTCCGGAGGGACGATATGCACTTTTGTTTGCAGATTGTACGGAGGAAGAAATGCAGGAAGCCGTGGCGAGCCTGAAAATGTCCCGTGTCAACCGCAAGCAGGTGATCCGCTTCTGGGAACATCGTGACCTGTTGCCACAGGCTACGGAGGATCCCCAGTACACCTGGCGCACCATGGCAGGCTGTATGCAGAACTATGGGAAGCGCCGATTCGATTTCTGCCGGGAACAGGCACTGTTTCTGTACGCCAAAGCACAGATCACGGCCGATCTGCGTGACCAGATGCTATGTGCCATCGAGGAGCTGGAAGCAAAGGATCCCTGCTGTACACTGGCCGATCTGGCGGTGAACGGCATGGACATCAAAGGCATCGGCATCACCAAGGCCACCGTGGGGATCGCACTGTCTGCCCTGTTGGAAGAGGTGCTACACGAACGACTGCCCAACGATAAGGAAGTACTGCTGGGTAGAGCCAAGGATCTGCAGGGGATCGCCCTGGTACCAACGCCGGGGAAAAGGCGAAGAAACAAGAAAAAGAAAAAAACTACGATGCAGATACAAGATAATGGAGAAGACCATGTCGAGTGAGAGCCAATGTGAAAGCTGCGTGTGGTACGACACGGATCCCTATACCGGTGAAATGGTGTGCGGTATGGATATGGACGAAGACGAACGTCTGCGTCTGATGCAGGAAAAGACCCCACACAAGGGCTGTCCGTACTATCGGTATTACAACGAATATAAATCCGTGCAGCGACAAAATTAGCATACGAAAAAAGCAGGAGCCTGTCTGCGCTGTACCCCATGAACCGTAGGAACCGGTATGGGGTGCAGGCAGATACAGTGCGTTCCTGCTTTTTTATGCTATGGGTGTTGCTGCCCAAAGAGTGACCGTGTGGTATTATTTTTTCAAAAGCTCCATGCAGACCACAAAGGTGTTCCCCTCAAACGCATATGGCGAAGAGCCGTAGCCACTGGCACAGAACAGGTGGGTCGGCTTCCCATGTTCATCGAACAGCAGGGAAGGCCGTTCCAGATTTCCCTGTATCGAGGTGTGACCGTCGGTCCACTGCACCGTCCGGGAGTAGATCTTGGGCTGGGGTGCGATCTCAAAATCCATGCAGTCGTCGCTTTCCGCATAGAAGCCGCTGCCCCATTCGCCGGTGATCCCGAAAGAGCCATGCTTCACGTCATCCTTGGCGATCAGGCAGAATTTCTTCCGTTCCGCATCGTACCAGATGAAAGGATCCTCAATGTGAAAATCCTCGTCCTCAAACTGCAGGATCGGTTTGTCCGACAACCGGCGGAATTCTCCATCCGGCCGGTCTGACACAGCAATACCCAGCTTCAGGGGCTTGCCGGAGCTTTGCCGGGATTTGTAGATCATGTACGTGGTCCCGTCCGGTAAAATGGCAACGGAGGGATTGGTGGTGACGGTACAGTCCCAATAGGAGCAGTCACGAGGCTCCAACAGCGGCGTGTCCCGGCGTACATAGGGTCCTTCGATGGAATCCGCTACCGCCAGCCCGATCCGCTTCCGGTTCCAGGTCTCCAACGCATAATCGCCGGGGATATCGCCTTCCTCCGGCACGTCCCAGCTGTAGGTGCAGCCCATGTGGTAGAGATAGAACTTGCCGTTCCAGGTCTTGATGCAGGTGTTGTGGGTGTTCATGCCATCGAAGTACTGTCGCCCACGCCGGGGCAGTACCACCTCTGCAAAGGTATAGGGTCCTTCCGGCTTGTCCGAGACAGAGCGAATGATCTCACTGCGGAACAGCCAGTTGGCACCGAACCCGTACTTCCTTGGCCAACGGGAAGAAAACATATGGTACTTTCCATCCACCTGCAGCACCGAGCAGTCCCAGACATAGTAGTCCGCCAGCTCCAATGCGATCCGTGCTTTCCCGGCCGTGTATCCAAAATTTTCAGCCATACTGCAAACTGTCCTTTCTTGTATGCATATCGTTTTCCATAGTATACCTATAGTATACTGGTATACCTATAGTATATCAGCTTCCCGGCCAAATGTCAACCGGTTTCCCCAGTCCGGCTACAGCCATATTTCCCCATAATTTTCGCCCACATGGTTGACAGTTCCATAGGCAAGGTGCTATAATGTAGTTACTCTATCTTTTTTACAGCAAGGAAATGACATGAGAACCAAAACCAAACTGAACCTACCCATGATCGGCGTGATCCTGACCTTAGCCTGGCCCACCATGTTAGAGCAGCTCATGCAGACCGCCGTACAGTATATCGACACCGCTATGGTCGGTGCATTAGGCCTGCAGGCCACCGCCGCCGTTGGAGCGACCACCACGGTGAGCTGGCTCATTGGCAGTACCATCTCTGCCACCAGCGTGGGCTTTCTCTCCTTCATCGCCAGAGCCTACGGTGCCAAAGACAGAGGAGCCGCTGCCCGTGCCGTGTCCCAGGCGGTGTTGGCGGTGCTGACCCTGGGGACGATCTTCACCATTTTGCCCTTGGCATTGGCTGGGCAGATCCCGGCATGGATGCAGGTGGACGAGAGCATCCGGGATACCGCCAGCCGCTATTTCTTCATCCTGTATATCCCCATGCTCCCACGGACTGCCAGCATCATCTTTGGCACCGTCCTGCGATCGGCCGGAGACACCAAGACCCCCATGAAGGCAGGCGTGATCGTCAACCTTACCAACGTGGTGCTGAACTTTCTGCTGATCTATGAGACCCGTGTTCTGACCCTGTTTGGCCATAGCTTCACCATGCCCGGCGCCGGTTGGGGCGTCATCGGTGCAGCGGTGGCCAGTGCCATTGCCTATACCATCGGCGGCATTCGGATCACCATGGTGCTGTGGAAGCATCCGCTGGTCTCCCCAAAGGGACAAAAGCTGAAGCCGGATAAGGAGATCCTCATTCCCTGCCTGAAGATCGCACTGCCCAATATGTTCCAGCGGATCGGCACCTCTCTTGGCTATGTGGTGTTCGCCGCTATGATCAATTCCTTGGGCGACGTGTCCACCGCTGCCCATACCATCGCCAATACCGTGGAATCGGCCTTCTATATCCCCGGCTACGGTATGCAGACCGCCGCTGCTACCTTGGCCGGCAATGCATATGGCGAAGGAGACAAAGACAAAATGAACGAGCTTGCCCGGATGTTCATTCCCATCGAGATCGGGCTGATGGTCCTGTCCGGCGGCTGTCTGTTCCTTTGCGCACCCGGTCTCATGCACTTATTCTCCAAGGATCCGGAGGTCATTCGCCTGGGCAGTACGATCCTGCGCATGGTGGCGGTGTCCGAACCCTTCTACGGCTTCTCCATCATTCTGGAAGGACTGCTGCTGGGCATAGGCAACACCAAAAAGCCGTTTCTGTACAACATCATTGGTATGTGGGGCGTCCGCATCGTGGGCACCTTCATCTGCACCCAGCTATTGCACATGACGCTGGTCTCTGCCTGGGCGTGCATGATCCTGCACAATCTGCTCATCTTCATCCTATACTGCATCTGCTATATTCGGAAACAATGGAATCCCTTGGAAAATCGTCTGCAATGAAACCATCGTCTGGAACCAATACCAAAACGGAGGAAAACATGAAAGAAGTTCATCTTATCTGCAATGCCCATCTGGACCCCATCTGGCAGTGGGAATGGGAAGAAGGCGCCGCTGCCGCATTGTCCACCTTCCGGGCTGCTGCCGACCTGGCCGACCAGTTCGACTACATCTTCTGCCACAACGAAGTGACTCTGTACAAGTACATCGAAGAATACGCACCGACCTTGTTTGCCCGCATCAAGGAGCTGATCCGGATCGGCAAGTGGCATATCATGGGCGGTTGGTATCTCCAGCCCGACTGCAATATGCCCTGCGGCGAAAGCTTTGTCCGGCAGATCCAGGTGGGACACAAATACTTTATGGAAAAGTTTGGCGTGAACCCCACTACCGCCATCAACTTCGATGCATTCGGTCACACCAGAGGATTGGTGCAGATCTTGCGTAAGTGCGGCCAGGACAGCCTGATTTTGACCCGTCCCGGTAACGATCCCACACCGGCCGGTCAGTTCTGGTGGGAAGGCTTTGACGGCAGCCGCATCAAGGTCAACGGTGTTCGACAGGGCTACAACTCTCCTTTGGGGCACGCAGCCGAAGCGATCCAAAATAAAGCAAACGGGCAGCCGGAGGACGTGATCTGCGTGCTGTGGGGCGTAGGCAACCATGGCGGCGGTCCGTCCCGAAAGGATCTGGCTGACATCCAGAAGCTGCAAGCCGAGGGCTCCATGGAGATTTTGCACTCCACACCGGAGACGTTCTTTGCCCGCATCGACCCCAAGGTAGTCCACGACAAGTCCCTGCGCACCGTTATGCCCGGCTGCTATACCTCTATGACCCAGATCAAGCGCAAGCACGCCGAGCTGGAGAATACCCTATTCATGGTGGAAAAGCTGTGCTCCGTTGCCGCCAACCGGGGGCTGATTGCATACCCGGAAAAGGAGCTGGACGAGGTGGTGGAGGATCTGCTCAATGCCCAGTTCCACGATGTGCTCCCCGGCAGCGCCATTCGTGCCGGAGAAGAGAACGGCCTTAGACTGCTGGATCACGGTCTGCTGATGCTGAACCGCCTCCGTGCCAGAGCGTACTTTGCTATGGCCAATGCCGAACCCAGTGCCGCCGAAGGAGAATATCCGGTGCTGGTGATGAACCCGAACCCCTACGAATGGGAGACGGAGATCTTCTGCGAATTCTCTTTGGCAGACCAAAACTGGTCGGACAGCGAAGCCTACTATCCCCGGGTGCTGGATACGGACGGCAACGAGATCCCGGCACAGTTGGTCAAGGAGGAAAGCAACCTGAATCTGGACTGGCGCAAGCGGATCTGCTTTAGAGCCAAGCTGGCACCGCTGACCCTGACCCGCTTCTCCGTGTACATGGAAAAGCAGCCGAAGAAGACAAACGTGTACGACAGCGGCAGCGATGTGATCGTAGACCTGCCCCAGATCGGCAAGCACGTGGAGATCGACGGCAAAACGGGGCTTATGCGCTCGTACCGGATCGGCGGCAGAGAATATATCGATGCCACCAAGGGCGGCGCCTTCCAGCCGGTGTTCTACAAGGACAATCCGGACCCCTGGGGCATGGGTGCTTTCCAGCTCACCGCTATGGGAACGGATCCCACACCCTTCACCCTGATGGCAGAACCGGACGGTATGTTCAAGGGAATGCGGCCCATCCAGGTCATCGAAAACGGGGATATCTACACCGGCGTGGAATGCTTCTTCCGCTGCGAAAACACCAGGGTCCGTGTGGAGTACGACATTTATAAAAATATCGATGCGGTGGACGTCAAGGTGGATGTGTTCCTTGCCGACAACGACCGTATGCTGAAGCTGGCCCTGCCCCTTACCGCAAACGGCACCTACATCGGTCAGACCGCCTTTGGTACGGAGCCGCTGTATATGGACGGCAGAGAATGCGTGGCACAGCGGTTCGTGGCACTGCGGGACGGTGAAAACTGCATTGCACTGCTGAACCAGGGCACCTATGGCTCCTCGTACAAGGACGGCGTGCTGTCCATGTCACTGGTGCGTGGCGTGTCCTATTGTGCCCATCCCATCGGCGACCGTCCCATCATCCCGTCGGATCGGTACGTGAAGAAGATCGACAT
>CAZLED010000120.1:0-6655 GCA_964558485.1 uncultured Ruminococcus sp.
CCCAAGGAATATTGGAACATCGACGCCGATCTGCAGACCGGTGACGGCAAGACCTTTCAGACCCACTTCTGGGGCATGGCCGACACCAAAGCCAAGCTGGAGCTGAATAACGCTGCGGAAGCCATGAAGGTGGTGGAGGACTGCACTGGCAAGCCCTTTGTGGTGCAGGAGATCCGAAATGGCAAAAAGCTGAAGAATCCTGCGCCTCCGTTCACCACATCTACCCTGCAGCAGGAAGCCTCCCGAAAGCTGAACTTCCAGTCCCAGCGGACCATGAAGGTGGCGCAGGAGCTGTACGAAGGTCTGAACCTGGGCAGCGAATTCGGCGGTACCCACGGGCTTATCACCTATATGCGTACCGACTCCCTGCGGATCTCCGAGGAAGCCAGAGAGATCGCCAAGAACTATATCTGTGAAAAATACGGTGAGGAATACTATTCTGCCAAGCCGAGGATCTACAAAGCCAAAGCCGGCGCCCAGGATGCCCACGAAGCCATTCGTCCGGCCGATCCCACATTGGAACCGGCCAGCGTCAAGAAGCTGCTGTCCTCTGATCAGTACAAACTGTACAAGCTGATCTGGGACCGGTTCACAGCCAGCCAAATGGAATCGGCAGAGCTGGCCACCGTGCAGACCGATCTGCTGTGTGACAAGTACATCTACCGTACCAGCGGTCACACCGTGAAGTTCCCCGGTTTTATGGCGGTGTACGAAGAATCCACCGACGAGAAAAAGGCCGATGAGGACGGACCCAATGCGCGTCTGCCCCAGTTCGCCGAAGGAGATGCGCTGACGGCAAAAAAGATCGATCCCAGCCAGCACTTCACCGAACCGCCGGCACGCTATACCGAAGCATCCCTGATCAAATTTTTGGAAGACGAAGGCATCGGTCGTCCCAGTACCTATACGCCCACCATCACCCTGATCATCTCCCGTGGCTACGTAAAGAGAGAAGGCAAGAGCCTGGTGCCGACACAGCTGGGCGAGGTCATCACCAAGATCATGTGCGAGCAGTTCCCGGACATTGTGGACTATAAGTTCACAGCCCATATGGAGGACAGCCTGGACGAGATCGAAAATGGACAAAACACCATGCTGGACGTGTTGAACGACTTCTACGGCGGCTTCAAGAAAGAGCTGGACGCTGCCATGGAAAATGTGTCCAAGGAAGAATTTGACGTGCCGGACGAAGTCACCGACATCATCTGTGAGCACTGCGGCAGCCGAATGGTCGTGAAGAACGGTCGATTCGGCAAGTTCGCCGCTTGTCCCAATTATCCGGCGTGCAAAAATACCAGACCCCTGACCCGAGAAGGGGACGCACTGGTGGAGAAAAAGCCGGAGATCGCACCCATGAAGTGTGAGGTGTGCGGTGCCGATATGATCCTGCGCAACGGCCGGTATGGCAGCTTCTATGCCTGCTCCCGGTATCCCGAATGCAAATTTACCAAGCAAAAGGTCAAGACCCTGGGCGTCAAGTGCCCCGACTGCGGTGGCGAGATCGTGACCAAATACGGCAAGAACCGCACCATGTTCTATGGCTGCGAAAATTATCCAACCTGTACTTTCTCTTCGTGGGATATGCCGACGAACGAAAAATGTCCCCAGTGC
This sequence comes from uncultured Ruminococcus sp., assembly GCA_964558485.1. Taxonomy (GTDB): domain Bacteria; phylum Bacillota; class Clostridia; order Oscillospirales; family CAG-272; genus UMGS1696. Next base: position 1,612 of record CAZLED010000120.1, read on the forward strand.
GGTGGTATGCTCATGCGCAAAAAAGGCAAGAACCACCTGCTGGTCTGCCGGAATGCCGACTGCGATTTCAAGATCGAAAAGCCAATGGAAGCCACTGAGGAAGCATCCATTGCCCCGGAAGAAATGGGACAGGAATAAAGCGAACGCTGTTGACTAAACAATACAAATCATAATGGAGCAGAATATGGCAGAGATCAAGATTTACGGTGCAGGCCTTGCCGGATGTGAAGTGGCGTGGCAGGCAGCGAAACTGGGTGTGCAGGTACGACTGTACGAAATGAAACCAAAGAAAAAGTCCCCGGCACACCATGCGGATACCTTTGCGGAGCTGGTCTGCTCCAACTCTCTCCGTTCCGGGGAGATCACCAATGCGGCTGGCCTGCTGAAGGAAGAAATGCGCCGACTGGGCTCTCTGATCATGGAGGCCTGTGGTGTGGCAGCGGTATCGGCCGGCGGCGCAGTGGCAGTGGACAGAGAGCAGTTCTCCGGTTATATTACCGAGAAGATCCGTTCCAACCCAAATATCACCGTCATCGAAGAAGAAATGACCACGATCCCGGAAGATGACATCACTGTGGTGGCAACGGGTCCTTTGACCTCCGAAGGTCTGGCAGCAGCGATCCAGGAGAAGATCGGCGGTAAGAGCCTGTCCTTCTTTGATGCGGCGGCTCCCATCGTGGACTACGATTCCATCGATATGACCAAGGCTTTCTGGGCGACCCGTTACGACAAAGGCGACCCGGACTACATCAATTGCCCTATGACCGAAGCCGAATACAAAGCGTTCTACGGGGCACTGCTGTCTGCCGAGGAAGCCAAGCTCCACGATTTCGAAGAAGGCGAAAAGCTGACGGTGTTCGAAGGTTGTATGCCGGTGGAGGTCATGGCAAGACGTGGCGAGGATACCCTGCGCTATGGTCCCATGAAACCGGTGGGCATCCGACATCCAGAGACGGGCGAAGAATTCTACGCCATCGTCCAGCTGCGCCGGGAAAACCAGCGTGGCTCCATGTTCAATATCGTCGGATTTCAGACCCACCTGACCTGGCCGGAGCAGCGGAGAGTGTTCCATATGATCCCCGGCCTGGAAAACGCCGAATTCTTGCGGTACGGTGTCATGCACCGCAACACCTTCCTGTGCTCTCCGGATCTGCTGGACGGCGACTATTCGCTGCGCACCAACCACAATACGTATTTCGCCGGACAAATGACCGGTGTGGAAGGCTATATCGAATCGGCTGCATCCGGCTTTGTGGCTGGCGTCAATGCAGCACTGCGGGCCAAGGAAAGGGAAGCGTTCTTATTCCCGGAGGAGACCATGATCGGCGCCATGGCGTGGTACATTTCCCACGGCGAACAGACCCTGTTCCAGCCCATGAACGCCAACTTCGGCATCGTGCCCCAGCTTGCCAAAAAAGTAAAAGGCGGCAAACGAGCCCGCAACGAGGCCCTGGCTCAGCGTGCCCTCCAAACCATCGACGACGTGGCAGAGCAGCTGCACGAGTGGCAAATGAATCAAAAGGAAGAGAAAGGAGTGGAACTGCCATGAAGATCATCATAGACGCCATGGGTGGCGACAACGCACCGGGTGAGATCGTCCGAGGTGCTGTGGAAGCCGCTGCCCATACCGAATCCAAGCTGGTGCTGGTGGGAGATCAGGCAAAGATCGAAGCGTGCCTGCAGGAATGCCAGACCAACAGCCGACTGTTTGAGATCGTCCACACCGAGGAGACCATCTCCATGGAAGACGATCCGCTGTCCATCCTGCGTGCCAAAAAGAATTGTTCCATGGGCGTAGGACTGCGACTGCTGAAAGAGGATGGCGATGCGTTTATTTCGGCCGGCAATACCGGTGCCCTGCACGCCGGTTCCTCTCTGATCATTCGACCGGTGAAAGGACTACAGCGTTCTGCCATCACCACACTGCTGCCCTTTGAACGCCCCTGCCTGCTGTTGGACTGTGGTGCCAACGTGACCGTCACAGCGGATTATCTGGAGCAGTGGGCGATTTTAGGTTCCCTGTATATGCAGCACGTCATGCAGGTACAGGATCCTGTGGTGGGACTCCTAAACAACGGTACCGAGGAATGCAAAGGTACACCGATCCAGGTCAACGCCTACCAGAAGCTGAAGGCCAATGAAGCGGTGCATTTCCACGGCAATATCGAAGGCAAGGAGATCCCGTCCGGTCTGTGCGATGTATTGGTGACCGATGGCTTTACCGGCAACATCACCTTGAAAATGCTGGAAGGCATGACCAAGTTCTTCTTCGGGCAGTTGAAAAATTTGTATACCCAGAACATGGTGACCAAGCTGTCGTATCTGGCCATGAAGGATCAGCTGTGGGGACTCAAGCGTTCCTTTGATGCATCCGAATACGGCGGTGCACCTCTGCTGGGTCTGCAAAAGCCGGTGATCAAAGCCCACGGCAGCTCCGACGCAAGAGCCATCCGCAATGCCGTGCGTCAGGCCGAAGCCTTTATCTCCACCGGTGTCATTGGCAAAATGGAAGAACAAATGAAGAAATACGATCGGTCTGTGCTCCGAAACAATGCGGAAGCCAAATCGCAAACCGCAGACCAACCGACCGAGCATAAAGGAGACCCCCAATGAGCGAAAGCAAAAATCAACATGGATCCGCCGCAAAGCCGTTTCAGGAAGCACTGCCCAGTGAAGGACTGGAAAAGGCGATCGGCTACACATTTCAAAATAAAGATATTTTGCGTGAGGCTCTGACCCATTCCTCGTATTCCAACGAAAAACGCACCAAAGGCGTCAAGCTGCCCTACAACGAACGTCTGGAATTTCTGGGCGACTCCGTGCTTTCGATCTTGGTCAGCAGCTACCTGTTCGAGTCCTACAGAGACATCCAGGAAGGCGAGCTGACCAAGATCCGTGCGGCGGTGGTCTGCGAAAAGGCGCTGTCCCGTTTTGCCCAAAAGATCCGGCTAGGACTGTATATGCACATGGGACACGGCGAATCCATGAACAACGGCCGCAATCGTCCCTCCATTCTGGCAGACTGCTTTGAAGCGCTGCTGGCTGCCATCTATATGGATGCCGGCGAAAACTTCGAACCGGTGCGCACCTTCCTGATGCCCTTTATCGAAGAAGAGCTGCACGTGCTGCGAAACAACAGCGTGTTCGTGGATTACAAAACCACGCTGCAGCAGATCGTACAGCAGGTGGAAGGCGAGCGGCTGGAATACATTCTGGTGGGTGAAGCAGGTCCGGATCACGACAAGATCTTCACCGTAGAAGCCCGACTCAACAGCAATGTGATCGGCAAAGGCTGTGCCCACTCCAAGCGAGAAGCCGAACAGAACGCTGCCAAGGAAGCATTGGTTTTGTTTGGCGAACAGCCGTGACCATGAAAAAGCATATCAATATACCCCTGTTTATTCCCCATATGGGCTGCCCGAATCAGTGTGTGTTTTGTGACCAGCACACCATATCGGGCACTTGTTCTTTTCTTCGTGAGAAGGCAAGGGACGAGATCGAGACGGTGCTGTCCACCATGCCGGCAGATACACCCTGCGAGATCGCATTTTTCGGCGGTTCCTTCACCGGCATCGATCGAGAACTGATGACAGACCTGTTGGACCTGGCACAAACCTACGTGGCAAGTGGCAGAGTGGATGGCATTCGTATGTCCACCAGACCGGACTATATCGACCCGGAGATCCTGTCGATCCTGTCGCAGTACACCATTTCAGCCGTGGAGCTGGGCATCCAGAGCATGGACGAAATGGTGCTCCAACTGTGCAAACGAGGGCATACGGCATCGCAAACCAGAGCGGCCTGTACACGGCTGACGAAAGCCGGGATCCCCTGGGTCGGACAAATGATGATCGGTCTGCCCGGTGCCACGCTGGAAACGGAGCTTGCCTGTGCCCGGGAGATCTGCCAGATGGGCGCCGTGGCGTGTCGGATCTATCCAACCATTGTCCTGCAACACACAGAGCTGGCCGCCTGGACAACATCGGGCACCTATACACCCTTGACCGTGGAAGAAGCCGTAGAACGCAGTGCCGCCGTGCTGCAGGTATTTGTGAAAGCCGGTGTGGATTGTCTGCGGATCGGTCTATGCGACAGTGAAAGCCTGCACGATCCGGCGTCTTGTCTGGCAGGTCCGGTGCATCCGGCCATGGGTGAGCTGGTACGCAGTCGGCTGTATCGCAATGCGCTGCAGGCAGCAGTACAGGAAGCAGCGACCGAGCAGGCGCACGATCTACTGGTCCAGGTGCCTGTTGGGGAAGTCTCTGCCGTGGTCGGACAAAAACGGGAGAACGTGCGCTGGATCGAGGAAAACTATCCGGTACGGCTACGCAAGTTTCAGCAAGACCCGGCGCAAATGCGGTATACGGTGCGGTGCCAAGGTGCGTTTTCCACCAAGAGAAGCACAGATACCACTATGTCGAAGGAACACAGGGACGCCGCAAACAAACAGGGAAAGGAGGCATGACGGTTGTATCTACAATCACTGGAACTACATGGATTCAAATCGTTTCCAGAGAAAACAACATTGCAGTTTCACGATGGCGCAACGGTCATCGTCGGACCCAATGGTAGCGGCAAATCCAACATCACGGATGCCATGCGCTGGGTGCTTGGGGAGCTTTCCACCAAGAACATCCGGGGCAGCAAAATGGAAGACGTTGTATTTGCCGGTGCCGACGGGAAGAAACCCATGAGCTTTGCCGAAGTCTCTGTGACCTTTGATGACAGCCGGGAACCAAAAGTCCTGAACGCCGGTTACGATGAGATCACGGTGACCAGACGGTATTATCGATCCGGGGACAGCGAATATTTCATCAATCGGAAACGAGCCAGACTGAAGGATATCTACGAGCTGTTCATGAATACCGGTATTGGCCGGGAAGGCTACTCCATCATTGGCCAGGGCAAGATCGCCGAGATCATCTCCAAAAAAAGCGAAGAACGCCGGTCTGCCTTTGAAGAAAGCGCCGGGATCAGCAAATACCGCTACCGCAAGGTGGAGTCGGAAAAAAGGCTTGCAGAGACCAACGCCAATATGGAACGT
>CAZLED010000121.1:0-6580 GCA_964558485.1 uncultured Ruminococcus sp.
ACTTCTCGATCTATGACGCTGTACAGGCCGGCTTTGACCGTGTCGTGTTTGTGATCAAGGAAGAGAACTATGAAGTGTTCCATGAGACCGTTGGCAAGCGGATCGAAGGCAAGGTCAAGGTGGAATATGTATTCCAGAAGATGGATACGCTGGTGCCTGCCGACAAGATCCCGGCTGACCGTGTAAAGCCTTGGGGTACCACCCATGCACTGCTGTGCGGTAAGGAAGCCCTGAACGAAGGCTTTATGGTCATCAACGCCGACGACTTCTATGGCCGTGACGCATTTGTACAGGCTGCTAAGTTCCTGCGGGAAAACGACAAGCCCGGCAACACCCACTTCTGCATGGTAGGCTACCGTCTGGGCAACACCCTGACCGACAACGGCAGCGTAGCCAGAGGCATCTGCAATGTAGAAAACGGTATGCTGACCAAGATCGTAGAACGGACCAAGCTGTTCAAGGAAGACGGCGGTGCTTATTTTGAAGAAGACGGCGAAAAGGTACACCTGCCCAACGAGACCATCGTATCCATGAACTGCTGGTGCTTCACGCCTGCATTCTTCGACGGCGCACAGGCTGACTTCGATACCTTCATCAACGACGCCACAAGAGAGCCCATGAAGAGCGAATGCCTCCTGCCCAACACGGTATTCACCATGATGCAGAAGAATCTGTGCGATGTAGCTGTACTGCCCACCACCGCAAAGTGGTTCGGTGTTACCTATGCCGACGACAAGCCGGACGTGATCGCCAAGCTGAATGCCCTGATCGCAGAAGGTGTATATCCGGACGGTCTGTGGAAATAAGACTGCCCATATGTAAAGATATTTCGGCAAATGCGTAAATACTTTGCATAACAGCTTGACAGAAAACCCATACATCTGGTATACTGAGGACTCAAAACCTCATGCGTAAAGGAGCGTATCTCATATGTCTATTCTTGTAACAGGCGGTGCAGGGTACATTGGTTCCCATACCGTTATTGAACTGCAAAACGCCGGCTATGATGTGATCGTTTGCGACAACCTGTGCAACTCCAGCAAGAAGTCTCTGGAACGGGTAGAGCAGATCACCGGGAAGAGCGTGAAGTTCTATCTGGCTGACATCCTGGATGCCGATGCCATGACCAAGATCTTCCAGGAAAACAAAATCGATTCCGTGATCCACTTTGCCGGTCTGAAGGCTGTGGGCGAATCCGTTGCCAAGCCCTGGGAATACTACAACAACAACATCACCGGCACCCTGGTCCTGGTGGATGTCATGAAGAAGTTCGGCTGCAAGAACATCATCTTCTCCTCCTCTGCCACCGTATATGGCGATCCTGCCTTTGTGCCGATCACCGAGGAATGCCCCAAGGGTCAGTGCACCAACCCCTATGGCTGGACCAAGTCCATGCTGGAACAGATCCTGACCGACATCCAGAAGGCCGATCCGGAATGGAATGTGGTGCTGCTGCGGTACTTCAATCCCATCGGTGCCCACAAGAGCGGCCTGATCGGGGAAAACCCCAACGGTACGCCCAACAACCTGATGCCGTACGTGACACAGGTAGCTGTGGGCAAGCGTCCGCACCTGAGCGTATTTGGCAACGACTACGATACCCACGACGGTACCGGTGTGCGTGACTACATCCACGTCGTGGACCTGGCAAAGGGTCACGTGGCTGCCGTGAAGAAGCTGGAGGAAAAGGCTGGCCTGAAGCTGTACAACCTGGGTACCGGTAAGGGCTACAGCGTGCTGGACATCGTAAAGAATTTCGAAGAAGCCACAGGCGTGAAGATCCCCTATGTGATCACCGCAAGACGGCCTGGCGACATCGCTACCTGCTACTCCAATGCAGATCTGGCGCTGAAGGAACTGGGCTGGAAGGCAGAAAACGGCATCAAGGAGATGTGCGAAGACTCCTGGAGATGGCAGAAGATGAATCCCAATGGGTTCGAAGACTGAGAAAGCCGGAGGAAAATAACAATGGCAATCACAAAGAAAAGCTTTGGTAAGAAGCCCTGTGGCTGTCCCGTAGATGCATATGTGCTGGAAAACGGCAGCTGCCTGTCTGTACAGATCCTGAATCTGGGTGGTATCCTGACCAATATGTGGGTCAAGAACGCCGCTGGCGAAGTGGCAGACGTGATTTGTGGCTTTGACAACGTAGACGGATATCTGACCTCCGGCGGTTACCAGGGTGCACTGATCGGCCGGGTAGGCAATCGCCTGGCCAACGGGAAGTTCACGCTGGAAGGGAAGGAATACACCCTGTTCTGCAACGATGGTCCTCACTCGCTCCACGGTGGTAAGAATGGCTTCAATGCGAAGCTGTGGGACGTAGAACCCATGGACGATTCGAAGAATCCGGCTCTGGTGCTGACCTATGTGAGCAAGGACGGCGAAGAAGGCTATCCCGGCACGCTGACCGTCAAGGTCACCTATACGCTGTTGGAAAAGGGTGAGCTGTCCATCCACTACGAAGCCACCACCGATAAGACCACCATCATCAGCATGACCAACCATTCGTACTTCAATCTGGCCGGCTATGCCAATGGCGTGGTGGATGACCATATGCTGTGGCTGGACTGCGACCGGATCAACTCTGTAGACAGCAACCTGCTGCCCGATGGTACCTTCATCGATGTGACCGGTACGCCCTACGATTTCCGCACCGAAAAGAAGCTGGGCGAAGGCTTTGCCGATCCCTATCCCATGATGCAGGAATTCGGCGGCTACGACAACAACTTCCTGTTCTGCGGCGAAAGCAAGGAAGTGGCACTGCGTGGTATCCTGCGTGATCCCAAATCCGGCAGAACCATGAAGATGTTCACCGATCAGCCCTGTGTGCAGATCTACACCGCCAACATGATCAACACCGAAGACCCGGCGTTCAAGAATGGCGTGAAGCAGTACAAGCACTGTGGCGTTTGCATGGAGACCCAGGCTATGCCCAATAGTATCAATCTGCCCGGCTTTGAAGGCAATATGATCCTGCAGGCTGGCGACAAGTACGACAAGACCACCATTTATCAGTTTGGCGAATAAATTATACTATAGCAAAAATCTCGTATCTTTGGGTACGGGATTTTTGTATCATCAGAGGAGGAACGGCTTTATGTATAGCATTCCATATACGAATGTCGAAGCACAAGGCGATCTGCAAAACCGTGCGGAGCTGCTGTTTACCCGGTTGGAAGGACCTATGTACCAGCCGGCACATATCTTTACCGTAGAATCCGGTGGCTGGCCCGGCGACTGGGAAGGACGCACCATCCTGGCCCTGACCATGCTGACACAGATCACCGGACGGCAACCGATCTACCTGGACGAGATCGTAGAAAAGCTGGAAGATCATGTAAATGAAAAAGGCTATCTGCGACAGGTGCTGCCGGATGGAGACGTAGACGAACAACAGCTTTCCGGCCATAGCTGGCTACTGCGTGGCCTGTGTGAGTACTACTTGCTCCACAAAGAGGAGGCAGCGATCAGCAAACCTGTTCTGCATCGGATCGAAGCCATCGTGCAAAATCTGTTTGTTCCTGCGATCGGTCGTTACACAGAATATCCCATTCGCCCGGAAGACCGGGTGACCGACGGCAAGGAATCCGGCCACATCGGCAAGAAGGTAGGGCATTGGTATCTTTCCTCGGACACCGGCTGTGCCTATATACCGTTGGACGGCCTGAGCCAAGCATATGTACTGCTGGTACAGGAATCGGATGATACATCTTTGGTGGAGCAACTGAAAACGCTGCTTACAGAAATGGTGAACGGTTTTTATGCCATTCCGTTTCTGGAGATCTCCGTACAGACCCATGCCACATTGACTGGCTGCCGTGGGATCCTGCGCCTGTATGAACAGGATCATGACCCCGAAAAGCTGGCGTTCGTGGAAAAGATCTTTGCTCTGTACCAAGCAGAAGGCATGACCGCCAACTATGCCAACTACAACTGGTTCGGCAGACCGGAATGGACCGAGCCTTGCGCCGTGATCGATTCCTTCATGGTGGCAACACAGCTATTCCAACACACAGCAAAACCGGAATATGCCACATTGGCACAGCGGATTTTGTATAATGGTCTGTATGCCGGTGAGCGTGCCAATGGTGGTTTCGGTACGGATACCTGTCTGGGCGCTGCAGAAAAGCCCGCCAGCCACATATTGGCCTGTTCGTCCTATGAGGCCTATTGGTGCTGCAGTATGCGTGGCGGGGAAGGATTGGCCGCTGTGAGCCGCTATAGCCTGTTGGAACAGGACGACCACACTGCGTTGATCTTATATCCGGTCTCCGGTATCTACACCGTATGTGGCATCAAGCTGCGTGTGGATACCCAATATCCGCTGGACGATACAGTCACGATCCACGTGCTGGAGAATCCCCAGAACCTGCCGCTTGCGATTCGGATGCAGGATATGCCGTATGTCACGCCCCAATGCGGTCATTCCTGGGATGCGCAGGCTATACCACAGGCTGGAGAAATGCAGACCTGGCATATGCAGTCTGTCCTGCATACCGAAGCACCTGTGGGCAACCATGCGATAGCCGGAAGCATTCTGTATTACGGCAACATGATCTTAGGCACAGACAAGGATACATTGGCCTTCACACCGTTGATGCTGCGGTATCAGCAGACAGAAGAAGAGATCCAATCGAAAAAGCTCCGGATCATTTTCTTAAATTGATTTTGTATAATTGCAGATTGGAAAACAATCGGTACAAACCGGCATAAATCCGGATAGGGTTCATATACTCCTAATGGAAAATACCAAACATTGGGGGCATCATGAATCCTATCCAAAAACGGTTTCCGGAAGCCAGAGAACGCTGTGAGGAGTTGGCACTTTATTTGATCGAAAACCAATCCACGGTACGCAGTACAGCGCAGCGTTTTGGGATCAGCAAGTCAACGGTCCATAAGGATGTCCGTGAGAAATTGCCACGTATCAATCCATCTCTGGCTACCGAAGTTCATATGTTATTTGAGAAAAACAAATCCGAACGGCATTTGCGTGGCGGCGAAGCTACCAAACAAAAATACAAGCGTGCTGCAGGTCTGGAACCCACAGATCCCGTAGACACGGATACTGCGCCAAAAATGGAGACTGTTTAAGCACACAGCGCATTCCCAAACACAACGAAAATGAAACATACAGGCATCTTGTTTTTGTGGGCAATACCCATTGACAGGGTGCCTTTTTTACGGTACAATGATAGCAGGTCCGAATCCTGCGAACCCATATACGTTTTTATACAAAATGCAAATTTTGTATAAAATAGGGGAGCAAAAAACGCAGGACAACAGCGACCGCTCCCACAATGCGACATACGGAGGTAGATGATCATGATCCTGGCCATCGACATTGGCAATTCCAGCGTATCCTGTGGCGTTTACAAAAATGCGGTAGACACAGATCTGACAGCAGATGCCACTTGTCTGTGCCGGTTCAAGATCGCCGAAAAGCATCTCTCCGAAGACGAATATATGCTTTTGATCCACCAATTCCTGTCGCTGCACGGGATCCGGTTTCACAGACCGGATGCCCGGCCAAATACAAGTGATGGTCAATGGATTGACAATCCATACATGGATGATCAGCCTCTGTCTGACATCCAGGATGTCGGTATGCTGAATGCCTGTGTGATCGCATCTGTGGTTCCTTCGCTGACCGACACCATTGCCAGAGCCGCCAAACGCCTGACCGGTGTCCAGCCGCTCTTGATCGGTCATGGTGTGCGTACCGGCTTTGGGATCAAGATCCAGAATCCAGAACAACTGGGTGCCGATCTGGTAGCCAATGTGGCAGGTGCTTTCCTGTATGTGGAGCCACCGTTTGTCGTATTGGATGTCGGTACAGCGACCACGCTCACCTATGTCAGTTCGCAAAAGGAAGTTTTGGGTACGATCATTATGCCCGGGATCGCTGTATCTATGGCAGCGCTTACAGATTCGGCGGCGTTGCTGTCCACGGTATCTTTGGAAAAACCACAGGCGCTTTTGGGCAGATCCACCAGCGAATCCATTCGTTCCGGTGTGATCGGCGGTCATGCATTGATGATCGATGGCTTTTTACGAAATATCCGAGAGACGTATCCAAGCGATGACAAGAAGCTTTCTCTGGCTGCGACCGGTGGACTGGCCCCGTCCATTCTTCCCTATTGCCGGAACAAATTTTCCTATGTGGCTGACTTGACGCTGCGTGGCGCCGTGTCGCTGCATATAAAAAACGGACCTGGCAAAAGACTCTAAGATAAAGATAATACGGCTACGGCCTTATTATAAATATTTTATGTACGTTTTACCTGCGATGGCAGGAAGACAGTACGAGATCTGGAGGTCATTATGATGACAAACTCGAAAGCAAAAACCCTCAAAATGGTACAGGTAGCCTTCATGGCTGCGCTGGTTGTGGTATTGCAGCTGCTCTCTGCTGCGACGGCTGGTCTGTTGCCGGTGAATATCACCTTGACGCTGCTGCCCATCGTGATCGGCGGTATGCTGCTGGGACCTGCCTACGGTACGGCGCTGGGACTGATCTTTGGGATCATCGTGTTGGTGATGTGTATGACCGGTATGGATGCCGGCGGCTTCATTC
>CAZLED010000122.1:0-6466 GCA_964558485.1 uncultured Ruminococcus sp.
GGCCACCAGTGCGGTCAGATCCACCCGATGCACGGAGCAGCCCTTCGGCCGATAGGGCACGTTTCCCTGGGCGATCCGCAGGGCCAGCGCTTCGGCGATCGCAGTCTTGCCCACGCCGGGTTCGCCGATGAGACAGGGGTTGTTCTTCTGGCGACGGCACAGGATCTGCACCACACGCTCCAGCTCCCGGTCTCTGCCTACCACCCGGTCGATCTGTCCGGCAGCGGCCTTTTCGGTCAGGTTGGTGGTGTACTGGTTCAGGAACTTGGGCTCCTTGTCTTCGCTCTTGCCGGGACGCTTCCGACGACTTTCCTTGGCTTCGCCGCCGTTTTGTTCCCCTTGCTTCATGAGCTTTTCAAAATTGAGAAAGGGCGTGCGGGTCTGGGGATCTTCTCCTTCCCCATCGCCTACGCTGTCGGCAAAGGCTTCCATTTCGCTGTTGAGCTGTTCGATGGCGTCGTCGTCCAGGCCGCTCTGGGACAGCATATCGTCCAGCGGCTTGATCCCCAGCTCCTTGGCGCACTTCAGGCACAGACCTTCGCTTTTGGTCTCGCCATTTTCCATTCGTGTCAAAAACACTACGGCCACTCGCTTGTGGCATCGAGAACACATGGTCATGAAATTATTTCTCCGTTTTGTATGTTATATATGCAGCCAATAGACATAACTGCTTTTTCGTTTATCCCAATATCTCCGTGAGCACGGGCAGCCAGCTCTGGTCCAGGATCCAGCGGCACAGCACGGTATTTTGCACCGCCGCCGCACCAAACAGCTTGGGATCGATGGGGCCCAGCGCTTCCACCAGACTGCCGCCGACAATGGCGATCACGTAGGCGAAAAATGCCGCTTCGAGACAGCCGAAGACAAAGCCGGCAAAGTGGTTGGCTTCCGACAGCACCGGCAGATGGAAGAACAGATCTCCCAACCACGCCACAAAGGTCAATCCCACATACACCGCCAAAAACACCAGCGCAAAGGCAGCGGCAGAGGCGACCATGGTGGCACAGGGATCGGCGATCTGGGCAGAATAGTCGGCAATGACGCTTTCGTCTGCCTGGGTCACCTGGGCCAGCTTTTCGGAAAAGCTGGGGATATCGATGCCGTACCGGGTCAGGATGGCCGTGTACGCTTCCGGCAGATCGGCAGCCACCTTGGACAGGTCGTAGGTCTGGGTCTCCAGATTCAGCGCCAGGGAACGCAGTGTCTCCCCGATCCCACCAGCGATGCGGTCGATGATATAATTTTCTTTGAGGGATTCTCGTACCACCGGTGTGTAGGCCCAGGCAGCCAGCAGAGAGACCGCTCCTTTGACCAGTCCCATAGCCGAACGGATGAAGCCCTTTCTCACACCGGACACGATACACCAGATGGCACAGAGCAATATCAAACCATCCAGCAGCAAACTCATGGGATCACCTTCCTTATATATGTTGGATTGCAAAGCAGCTCTCTTACGATGCCGCTATCTCGGTCTCTTCGGTATCGGCAAAGACAGCCGGGTACATACAGTCCTTGGTGCAGACCATGATGCCGTGACTGCTCCGACAAATGGTCAGCACATCGTCGTCCGCCAGGGTGTAGGTCTTGCAAATGCCGCCTTCGTCCATGGACAGCACCGCACCCGGTGTCAGCACGGCACAGAGCGCACCATCGGTGTTCACGGAAACACGGCGCATCCGTTCCCGGTACATCTGGGAGAGCAGGATGTTGCCGTCGGTATCCAGCACCACCACCCGGTTCTCACTGCCCAGTGCGTTCTCCGCACCCACCAGCGCCACGTATCCGTCGGCCATATCCGCACTGACCAGCGTCATACCGGTCAGAGAATACCGTCCCACCTGGTTGCCCTCTGCATCGAAGAACAGCACCGCACCGTCGCACAGCACCGTAAAGGAGCCGTCCGGGTGAAATTCTGCCTGCAATGGCATGAGACCGCCGTAGGTGGTGGTCAGTAGAGGTTCTGCGACGCCGGCTGCACATAAGGACACCTCACAGGAAAAGTCCGTCTCGCCGGGGATCGCAGACACGATGACCACACGCTGCCCGTCTTCCCGGATGGAAGCGTCCATGACGTAGTGGTCCTTGTAGATGGACATGGTGTGGTTCAAAGCCTCGTTGTAGAGCTGCACCACGTATTTGGTCTCGTTGGAACGGGTCACCAGCACATAGGCACCATTGTCGCTCATGTCGGCGCACAGGATCTTGAAGTCCGTATCCCGTTTGACCACACGGGTCAGGGTGTTGTAGATGGCATAGCTCTTGCCGCCCAGGTCGTAGGTCAGCACATATTTGCCGGACACCGACAGGCACGGGGACGTGTAGTTCAGGGTATCCGTGGTGAGCACGATCCCGGCAGAGTCGTAGATGGTCAGCACATCCGTACCAGCCACCGCCATGCCCGTCTTATAGGGTGCGAACTGCAGGGTCTCGTGCCGGGCATAGTTGACCACAGCGGCTTCGTAGGCTGCGTCCAGCATATGCAGATCGAAGTCCCGTGCCAGGTAGGTCAGGTTGTCGTAGGTGATGTACTCCCGACCCACGGCCAGCACCAGCAGGCAGAACAGCACCAGCACCACCGCTGCCACCGCCGCCATAGCCCGGTACATCGCAGATACCTTGGCATAATATCGATTGGTCTGGGGTCTGATCCCACCGGACACACGCAGCCCTGTCCCCGGCGAAGAATTTGGTTTTGCCAATGCCGCACCCCCTCGGTTTAATGAAGAATGAAGAATGAATAATGAAGAATTATGGATGATTTTGCGGTTTTGTTTTTCTATGACGTTTGTTTGTGGCGCAAAATCTTCCATTGATTTTTGTTTTGTTTTTTGGTTGTGTGACTTCTGACTTCTGACCTCTGACGTCTGACTTCTCATTCGCATTGCCAGACGATGCCGTATTCTTTGGGGTATTCTACTTCCTCCAGATACAGGCCGCAGGCTGGAGCGGTTTTGCCGGATTTGGTGCGGTCTTTGGCGCAGAGGATCGATTCCATGTCTTCTATCGGTCGCAGGGTCTTGCCGAATTCCCACAGGGTACCGGTGATGATGCGCACCATGTTGTAGAGAAATCCATCGGCCGACACCCGCAGTGTGATGCTTCCCTCTCCCGTTCGTCTCACGGTCAGTGCGGTGATGGTACGGGTCGGGTCGGTGATCTTGGAGCCGCTTGCCATAAAGGACGCAAAATCATGCTTGCCCACCAGCACCTGTCCCACCTTCTCCATATGCGCCACCTGTTCCTCGGTAAAGGGCACATAGGTCTCCCACACCCGATCGGTGCAGAAGGGATCGTGAAAAGGTCGGTCGCTCATGCGGTAGAGATAGGTCTTGCCCACCACGCTGTACCGGGGATGAAACTCGTCCGGCACCAGGCAGGCACCGGTGATGGCAATATCCTCCGGCAAGAACCGCTTGGCAGCCCGATGAAATTTCGCCGGTGGAATGGACAGCCAATCTGCTCCAAGTGGCTTCGCCACTTGATGTGACTCTGCCACCGGTGCTATCGCCGCACAAAAGCCCAGTGCGTGTACACCGGCGTCGGTACGGGAGCTGCCGGTCACGCTACAGGGAAAGCCCAGGGTCTTCGCAAAGGCTTCGGTAAGTGCTTCCTGCACCGACAGACCGTTTTCCTGTTTCTGGAAACCGCAATAGTGTGTGCCATCGTAGGCGATCCGCAAAAGCAGCTTCACGGGGTCTGATCCTTTCCCTTCCCCTGCTTCTTGCCCTTGCCCATCTCGACCATCGCCAGCACCGCATTGCCGATCAGTCCCACCAGGCAGGTATAGGCAAAGAACCAACCCCAGGTGAAATTGGGTGTGTCCAGGGCGTACAGGCAAATGGCCAGCCCGATCAGGCACACCACCGCCACGGCGATGCAAACGATACGACACTTGTATAGTGCAGAGTTCGTTTGCTGCAGCTGTTTGTCATGTATGCTGTTTTTCATACGGTTGCTCCTTTGTGTTCCTTTCGGTATAGCCGGGTGTCCTCGCCGTCACTGCCATGGACCATGGTGAAAAACTGCCAGCCGTAGCGCTCGTAAAAGGACGTGTGATCCGTCACCAGATACAGGGTATCGATGCCCATCCGGCAGGCTTCTCTTTCGGCGTGAGACAGCAGGCGTCCGGCGATCCCACGGCAGCGATAGTCCTCGTCCACCCACAGTGCGCACAGGTTCGGCGTCAGGTCTGCCCGGTCGTGGAAGTCGTTGGCAATGAGCCCACAGCCGCCCACGATGGTCTCCCCTTCCAGCGCCAGATACCACTTGGGGATGCCGCAGGGATTTGTCAGTGCCGCCTGCATACTGTCCAGATAGGCGGTCGTGGGAATGTGCCAACGGTCGTGAAACCATGCGGCCCCTTCCGTCAGCAGCTCCGGTCGTTCGTTCAAAGAAATGATGTGCATAGAGAATGCTCCTTTCTGCAGCGATACACGTTGCCGGGATCTTTTTTACCATTGGGTACGGTGCTTATATTTGCGCTATGCAAGGGTCAAAATATGGTCCTCTACGGTTTACATGGCCAGTCCGATGCCGGGCAGTACACCGTTGAGCAGCACCACGCCTACGCCCAGCAGCACCACCACAGCCATGGCGGCAAAGTCCTGCCAGCGATAGTGCAGTACGTTCATGCGGGTACGACCGGCACCACCGGTGTAGCAGCGGCATTCCATAGCGGTAGCCAGCTCATCGGCCCGGCGGAAGGCAGACACGAACAGGGGCACCAAAATCGGGATCAGTGCCTTGGCACGCTGCAGCAGGTTTCCTTCGGTAAAGTCTGCACCACGGGCCTTCTGGGCATTCATGATCTTTTCCGTTTCCTCGATCAGCGTGGGAATGAACCGCAGGGCGATGGACATCATCATGGCAAATTCATGCACCGGCACGTGCAGCTTGTTCAGTGGGGAGAGCAGCTGCTCCAGTCCATCGGTCAGGGCAATGGGCGTGGTGGTGTAGGTCAGGAACATGGAGGTACAGATGAGCAGCAGCATGATCCGCACCACGATCAGCACCGCATTGACGATGCCTTCCAGGTACACCTTGATGGGACCCAGGGCGAACAGCAGGTGCTCTCCCTGCATCCAGAATATGTTGATGACGGCGGTAAATAGAATGATAAAGGTCAGGGCCTTCATGCTGCCCAGCACGATCCGGGGTGAGATGCCGGAGATGGTCACCAGCCCCATGGAGAAAAGGGTCAGAAGCACAAAGGCCACGGCACTTTTCGCCAGAAAGATCACCACGATGTAGAACACCGCCAAAAGGATCTTTGCCCGTGGATCCAGCCGGTGCAGCAGCGAATCCCCTTCGCAGTATTGTCCAAATGCAATATCAGATTTCATATAGCTTTCTCTTTATATTCGTTTTGTTGTGAAGTTCCAGTACGGTCGAACAATGACAACACCATAATAAATGGATGTCCAATGGAACGGTCAAGACCGTTCCCTACCCGTAGATACAATTTTGTCCAGCGCCCAGTCTACAGTGTACACATCTCTGCCGATGTCCACGCCGTACTGCCGGAGCATATAGGCCACTCTGGTGATCTGGGGCACGTCCAGTCCCACGGCGATCAGCTCGTCTGCCCGGGCAAATACCTCGGCGCAGGGTGCGTGCATCAGAATTTTTCCCGACGCCATCACCACCAGATCGTCGCAGTACAGTGCCATGTCCTCCATGCTGTGGCTGACGATGATCACGTTCACGCCGCTTTCCCGGGCATATCGCTTGACGCCGCCCAGGATCTCACGCCGTCCGCCGGGATCCAGCCCAGCCGCCGGTTCGTCTAAGATCAGCACCTTTGGCGACATGGCAATGACACCGGCCAGTGCCGCACGTCTTTTCTGACCGCCGGACAGCTCAAAGGGTGACTTGGGCAGCAGCGCCGGATCCAGTCCTGCAAAGGTGGCACCATAGCGCACTCTGTCCCGGATCTCGTCCTCCGACAGACCCATGTTCCGGGGACCATAGGCGATGTCTTCCTCTACAGTCTCGGCAAAGAGCTGGTATTCGGGATACTGCATCACCAGTCCGGCCTGGAACCGCACCTGCCGGATCTTCTTGGGTTCCTGCCAGATGTCCACACCATCCAGCAGCACCTGTCCCTCGGTGGGCTTCAGCAGGCCGTTGATCAGCTGCATCATGGTGGATTTGCCGCTGCCGGTATGGCCGATGAGTCCCGTGATCCCCTCACCGGTCATGGTCAGGCTGATGTCGTCCAGCGCCTTGGCCTCGTAGGGTGTGCCCTTGTTGTACACAAAGGATACATTTTTTAATTCTACACTTGTCACAGTGTACGCCCCCTTTCCAGTGCCTTGGCAACGATCGATGCACACAGTTCCGGATCGAACACGTCCAGCGGCACGTCATAGCCATCACGGCGCAGCTTGTACAGCAGCTCTGTGGTCTGGGGCACATCCAGTCCCACGTTCCAGAGCTTCTCCGGCTGGCTGAACACCGCAGAGGG
>CAZLED010000123.1:0-6349 GCA_964558485.1 uncultured Ruminococcus sp.
CGACAGGGTCCGCACGGATATCCATACCCTGCTCCAGCTCCATGACCCGTATCGCTGCGTCACCGGTTTCGATAGGCCCAACCTATATTTTGGCGTCCTTCGACCAAAGAATAAAAAGACCGCACTGCTGGATCTGCTGCAGGAATTTTCCGGTGACCATGGCTCGTCCGACCGCTCCGGCATCATCTATTGCACCACACGAAAGCTGGTGGAGGACATCTGTGACTTTCTCCGGGAACATGGCTATCCGGCTACCCGATACCACGCCGGTCTGGAACAGGACGAACGTGTGGACAATCAAAATGATTTTCTATACGACCGCAAGACCATTATGGTTGCTACCAGTGCTTTTGGTATGGGCATCGATAAATCCAACGTTTCTTTTGTGATCCACTACAGTATGCCAACGGACTTAGAATCCTATTATCAAGAAGCCGGACGTGCCGGTCGAGATGGTTCTCCAGCGGACTGCATTCTCCTATTTTCACCTAACGACTACCACACTTGTCTACGTCTGATCACGCCCCAGGAGCCGGAAGCCGAGCTGACACCGGAACGACTGGAGCATTTTCGTCTTGCCAAAATACGCCTGCAAGCCATGTACAACTACGGCAACAGCAACAGTTGTCTTCGGGCACAGATCCTGCGGTACTTCGGGGAAGACGCTGTGGACGGCTGCGACAACTGCTCCTGGTGTGTCAGTGGGCACGTGCGGCACGATGTGACGGTGGACGTGCAGAAGCTTTTGTCCTGCATCCGGCGCAGTGGCGAGCGCTACGGAGCGGCTGTGGTGATCTCCATCCTCCGTGGGGTCAAGACTCCCAAGACCCGTGAAGCCGGGTTGGACACGCTTTCCACCTGGTCGATCATGGAAAAAAACACGGCAGATTATCTGTGGCAGCTTGTAACATTTTGCTTAGAAAAAGGATTGATCGAGAAGGACAACGACTACGGCAGCCTATCGGTGACGGCAGAGGGCTGGCATTTCCTACGAAATGGTGGACAGCTCATGATGTCGTTGCCGGATGATTTCCCGATCACGACCATATCGGAAGAAAATAAAAAGACCCACAAGGCGCAAAAGAGCGGACCTGTGGAGCCGGTCAATGAAGAGCTGTATAATAAGCTAAAAGACCTACGCAAGGCCTTGGCAGCGGAAGAGGGGCTACCACCTTATGTTGTGGCGACCAACGTGCTGCTGAACGAGATGTGCATCCATCTGCCCACCACGGAAGCGGAGATGCTGCAGGTGAAGGGCATGGGCAAGGTGCGCTTCGACCAATACGGACAGGCGTTCATCCGTGCGATCCAGGACTGGAAGAAGGGGAAGTGAAACGTCAGAAATCAGAGGTCAGAAGTCGGTTAGGGACGCACGTACGTCTTCACCAATAGTATGTTGTGAAAGCCACATGGGATGTACATTCGTGCATATCTGACATCTGACCTCTTACTTCTACCCTCGCACCTTCCTTGCCATATCCAAGATCCGTTCCCGGTTTTCCCGGAAGAATATCCGGTACGCCTCGCAGTAGCGGTTTTTGCCAATGCCACCGTCGGCGGTCTCTCGATGCCGTCGGCAGCCACCACGGCATATCATGAGGCATTCGCAGTTCCGGCAGGCTGGGTCTATATGGTTCGACAGGTCCACGAAGGTCTTGGCCACTGGCGAGCGCAGCAAAGTCTGGATATCGTCCGTGGCGATGTTGCCCGTTTTCCATTTGTCCAGCACGTAGAAGTCGCAGGGGTACACGCTGCCGTCCGCTTCCACGATCAGGTTGGCGTGGCAGATGCCGTCCATACCGCAGCACTCCGTGGGCATTCCGGCAGCCAATCGAATGAAGTTGTCGAACTGTCGGATACTGATATATTGTCCTCGACAAAAGTCCTCATAATATAGACGAAATGTCGTATTCAAAAACTGTGCGTATCGCTTGTTTGTCAAAGTGAACGGATGGTTTTCTTTTTCTCTGCCAAAATCCGGGACATAGGGGATAAACTGCACAAACTTAAACTGTCTGGAGCGGAAGTATTTATACACCTGTGCGGCTTCCCGTGCCACCGGTTCTGTGACCACGCAAAGGATATTGGTATCGATGTGGTGCTGTGCCAGCGAATCCAGTGTGGCGTTGACCCGTTTGAAGGTGCCGTTTCCCTGTGCATCCGGACGCAAACTGTCGTGGAGCGTACCGGTGCCGTCCAGAGACACGCCCACCAGGTAGTGATATGCCGCCAGCAGTGCCACAAGCTCCTCGTTCAGGTCGTATCCGTTGGTCTGCAGCGCAAAGGACACGGGCACGTGGGAGACGTTGTACTGCTCTACCATAGTATGGAAATGGCGAAAATACCCTGCCCCGGCCAGCGTTGGTTCTCCACCTTGGAAGGCGAAGGAAACGGAAGAGGGGGCTGCGGCGAAGATATTTTTGACCATAGCTTCGGTGGTTTCCGGCGACATGATGCCAAAGGAAGCGGTGTTCCGGTTTTCCGCCACGTCGCAATAAAAGCAGTATCGGCACCGCATATTGCAAAGCGCCGACGCCGGTTTGATGAGCAATTGAATAGGACGCATGGTTACTCCAGGTCAGAAGTTAGAAATCAGATGTCAGAGGTTGGGTGTAACGTTTGGATTGTGACCCATTTTTGCTTTTCCGTAATGGGAACGCACTCGTTTTGTTTTTCCTATATGGGTGTCGCTATAGAAACGATTTGTTTACCCATCGTGACTTCTGACATCTCACTTCTTACTTTGTATAGTACGTGATCCGGTCGATGCATACGTTGCCGTCTTTGTCTTCGAACAGTTCAAAGTACAAGGTCTTGGAGCCGTCGCTGCCGATGTCGTTGCGGAAGGTGCCGTCGTTTCTGTGGATCTTATAGGACACATTGAAGGCGTACAGGGTCGTGCCATCGTTCTGGGGGTCCTGGGCAAGCTGCTCGATCTGGATGTCGTACAGCATTTGTGGTGCGAACTCGATATGGGGTTGGTTGGTCTCGTAATAGAGGTCCGAGAAGAACGTGTTGTAGGTCTCGCTGTCTCCGGCGATGACGGTGTCGAAGTACCGGCCGAAGAACACCACAGCGGCGTTGTAGGCATCGTAGCTGCCGTCGGTGATGGTGAAGGTCTCGTTGCCGGTCTTGTAGTGCACATACCGATCCAGACCCATATAGACCTCGTCGGCGGTCACGTCCAGGTCGTAGTCCGTGGGATAGAAATTGTAGCTGACGATCCGGTCGGAGTACATGGACGTGTTGGCGTTTGTCTCATGCTGGACCTCGAACCACTGGGGATGCTGCAGGCACACGGCGCTGACCAGTCCCAAGGCGCATAACACCACAAAGCCCACAAGGACCCGGCGTTTGTTACGCTTTTTGGGGTCCTCGTTGGGCTGAACTGTTCCGGTCATATCGCTTTTTGACACAGGGTCAAGGGATTCCGCAGACGATTCCAGGGGCACTTTTTCAGGCGTATCCTGTGTGGTATGATTGGACATACGAATTAGCCGATGAATCTCTTCAGGTTGTCCAGACCGAGCTGGATGCCCTTCAGGTTATCTTCCATGCCTTCGAATTCCACGGTCACAAAGCCGTCGTAGCCATACTTCTTCAGGGTCTGGATGCTCTGGTAGATGCGGGCATCGCCGTGACCGATGATGGTGCCACGGAGGTAGTCACCTGCTCTGGTCTGGAACCAGCCTGCACCGGGAGCCACTTCCATGCCGCTCTTCTTGAAGAAGTCCTTGGCGTGTACGTGCTTGGCATAGGGAGCCAGGATCGCAACAGACTTCCAGGGGTCTTCGTCGGCGCACATGAAGTTACCCAGGTCGACCAGGGCACCAAAGTTGGGGTGAGACACGGTATTGATGAGCTTTTCGACACGGAGCACGTCCTGAGAGAAGAAGCCGTGGTTTTCGGTCATGGTGCCAACGCCCTTGGATTCGGCGTATGCAGCGACCTCACGGATGGCGTTTGCCATGGTGGGCAGAGCGTCGTCGTAGCTGATGTTGATCTTGCCATGGGGCTGGCTGGCTACGTCGTGTCTCATGTTCTTGACGCCCAGAGCAGCGGCCTTGTCCACCATGCCCTTGACTCTTTCGATCTCAGCCTTGGTGTCCCCGCCGGAGCCGTTAACAAAGTCAGCACCCACGCAGAAGGATGCCAGAGCCAGACCCTTGGAAGCGGCATATTCGCCGATCTTCTTCAGTTCGTCCAGAGAAGCATTGGACCAGCCGGCTTCCACGAATTCGATGCCGTCAAAGCCAAATTCTGCGGTCTTATCAATGACGCCATAGATCCCCAGGCTCTCCACATAGGGACCAAAGCTATACGTAGATACACTTGTTTTCATTTTGTTTTTCTCCTTTGTTGTAAGGTTTTTGTTATTATTGTATTTTTAACTCACTTTTTTCCACACGCCTACGCTTCCATCATTCCCCGTAGGGAACTGCCTTGGCTGATCCTGCGGTAGTTTGGTAGCACAAGGCGTTCGGATGAGGATAGGTGGCTTTTGAAAAAGCAGAGCGGTCAAGATCGGCGTACGCTTGGCACGCCGGTGTATATAGGAATTGCAGAACGTATCCAACGTTTGTTTGGTTATCTTCGAACAATAGCTGCACGTTAGGTTAATTCCGCAATTATTCCGCCAACGCCCTGCAACTCTCCAAACTTCACTCTACCTTCTAACCTCTGACTTCTCTATTATACCGTATCCGTCGGTTTTTTGCAATACGATTTTGAGAATAATTTGAAAATTTTTGAGAAAAAGCTTGACAGAATGGGTTCTTGGCATTATAATAGTATAGAACGCTGTGCTGCTGTAGTTTTGGACAGTAGCAATACAAGAATTGAAATATTCCTATAGGAGGAGCATACATCATGTTTGAGGAAGTCAAGGCACTTCTGGTAGAGGAGCTTTCCATCAACCCTGACGACGTCACGCCCAAGGCTGAGCTGGTCAACGATCTGGGCATCAACTCTTTGGAGCTGGCTGACCTGGTGCTGCTGTGTGAAGAAAAGTTCAACATCGAGATCGGGGACGATGTCGTCCACAAGTTCATCACGGTGGGAGACGTTGCCGATTATCTGGCAGAAAACGCCTAAGCCCTATGGCTTACGCCGATGGCATAGACCCACAAGAAACAAAAACGTGTCGCAGGGAAAGCACCGGTGGCACGTTTTTTCTCAATGAAGGAGGATCCTTATGGTAAACAAACCTACACACGTACAGGTTCGTGGTCTGTCCTTTGACAACCTGACCGTTGCGGAAACCATCGATATATTGACCACACGATTGGAGAATGGCACCCAGACGGCGGTCTTCACGCCCAATGCAGAGATCGTCCAGGCCTGCATCGACGACCCGTCGCTCTACCCCATCGTAGGCGCTGCGGATCTGCTTTTGCCGGACGGCATTGGCGTCATCAAGGCTGCGAAGATTTTGGGCACACCACTGAAGGAGAAGGTCGCCGGTGTGGTGGTTGGCGAAAAGCTGGTAGAGGCCATGTCCCATACGCCGACGCATGATGCATCAACACATCGATTGTTCCTGCTGGGTGGTAAACCGGGCGTGGCACAGATCGCCGCGGAAAAGCTGACGGCAAAGTATCCGGGACTGGTGATCGCCGGGGTGCACGACGGGTATTTCCAGAAAGATGGCGCCGAAAACGAAGCTGTCCTGGAAGAGATCCGCCAAAGCGGTGCAGACGTGCTGTACGTGTGTCTGGGCGCCCCTACGCAAGAGAAATGGATCCACGCCAATCGGGCAGCCCTGCCATCGGTCACGCTGCTGTTGGGGCTTGGCGGTTCTGTAGACGTGTACGCCGGAACGGTCAAGCGAGCACCGAAGATCTTCATCAAGCTTGGGCTGGAATGGTTCTATCGCCTGTGCAAGGAGCCACGCCGGATCGGCCGCATGATGAACCTGCCCCGGTTCTACTTTGGCACGATCCTGTGGAAGATCAGAGGGAAGAAGTAGGGAGCAGGTCAGAAGTCAGAAGTTAATAGGCAAAACGTACGTCATTTTTCACCAACATTGAATACCAAGCTATACGGCGGGACGATTCGTGAATCGCCCCTACAGAAAGTTGGGAGAATATGTGCGTCCCTAATCGACTTCTGACTTCTTATTTCATACTTCTGAATTAGAAAGTGAATTTCTCCCACGGGATGTCTACCGGCTTCTTTTCGGTCAGGATGCTGTCGACGTGCATGAGCAGCGGGAATTCATTCAGGTCCACTTCCCCTTTGGCTGCCTTGACCTTCAGCGCTTCAGCCACACGTACGGCCACCACCAGCGATTCCAACGTCACACCGGCCAGCTCTGCCTTGGCTGCATCGATGTCCAGGCCTCGCCCCA
>CAZLED010000124.1:0-6285 GCA_964558485.1 uncultured Ruminococcus sp.
TCCCCCTTGCCAAGCACGCCAAAGCGTTAGGGGCCGATGCCTTATCGTCTGTGACACCACTGTACTACAAATCTACCTTCCGGGAAGTGAAGGCGTATTATGCCCGTGTGGCTGAAGCGGCGGAGCTGCCGGTGATCATCTACAACATTCCGGCGCTGACCGGCATGAGCCTGAACCGGGAGCAGCTGGGGGAACTGCTGTCCATACCGGGCGTGGGCGGCATGAAGTTCACCTCGTCGGACTTCTTCCAGCTGGAACGACTGCGCTCCGACTTCCCGACGCACGTGTTCTACAACGGCTCGGACGAAATGCTGCTGTCGGGACTGGCGGCGGGGGCTGACGGTGGCATCGGTACCACCTACAACTTCCAGCCCAAGCGCATGGTGGAGATCCGCAAGCGGTATCTGGCGGGAGACATGGCTGGTGCGCTGGAAAAACAGAGCATCGCCAACCGGGTCATCGAGGTGATCCTGCGCAATGGGGTGATCCCGTCTACCAAGGCACTGCTGGCTATGCTGGGACTGGACGTTGGTCTGTGCCGGGAACCGTTTTTGCCGCTGACGGACGAAATGCTGCACGATCTGCGCACAAACGCACTGCCCGATCTGGTGGGAGAGCTGGACTGAGAAAAATACGACCCTCGGCACTGTCCGGGGGTTTTATTTATCCAAAAAAATGGATTTCCCTATTGCAATTTTGCGGCGGATGGTGTATAATAAACGTATACTATACCTATCCTTGCCGAAGGAGGCTTTTGTCCCATGCCGGGGTAGGGGAAAGTGAGATGAAATGATGAAAAAGCGATTTTTAGGACTGTGTACCATCGTGGTACTGTGCCTGGTGCTGTCCATCACGGCCTGGGCAGCCGGCGAAGATTTGGTCATCACCGGCGGTACGCTGGACACCGACTACACCTACGCAGACGGCGTGCTGACGGTCAAAACGGCTACGGCACTGAAGATCCAGAACGCCGATGGTGTTACGACGACCACCGACCGCATTGTGGTGCAGTCCGGCGTAAATGCAAACATCACGTTAGCCGGCGTGAACATTGATGTGCGTGGTGATAAGGCTTTTGAGAGTCGCTATGCATGCGCTTTCGAGATTAAAAATGTTTCTGGCACAGTTACCGTAACGCTGGCAGATGATACCGAAAACACATTGATCAGTGGCTATTACCGTGCCGGGCTGGAAAAGAATGACAACACCAGTACGCTTGTGATCACCTGTGAAAAAGCTGATACAGCAGATCACACCTGTAGCGAACACTGCGGTAAACTGACAGCCCTAAGTTTCGATGGTGCTATTAGAAATAATGAAGTTGGAGCTGCTGCTGGTATCGGTAGTGCTTGGAATGATTATAGTTCTAATTCTGTCAGCAACATCATGATCAAGGGTGGTACGATCATTGCGGAAAGTTATGCAGGCGCAGGTATTGGTAGTGGTTTAGGTACAAATGTGACGTCTGGAGATGTATCCGAAATTCGCATCACCGGTGGTATTGTGTATGCGACATCTGTAAATGGTGGAGCCATTGGCAGTGGTGACGGGGCGAAAAGTGGCAATGTATCGGATGTCACCATAACGAACAGCACAGTGACCCTTACATCGAAATACAGAGGTATAGGCAGTGGATATGGTCGCAGCGCCTCTGGTACAACCGAGTCTATCCACATCACAAACAGCTCTGTAAAGTACATCGGCAGTGGCTCAGCCATCGGTTGCACACCGGACAATGGAGCTGGTGCAGATGTATATCTCCTGACCATCGAGAATCCATCTGGTGCGCCGGTCACCATCGATGGACAAGCGATCCCCACTGCACCCCACGGCGACGATCTCACCCGGTACGCCTACGTCACCGGCGAAGACCATATAGTGTGCATCGGCACGACCCATCAGCAGGCGAAGTTCGATAGCGATAAGAAAATCTTCACATGGGAGAATGTCGAACACGAATGGAGCGCTTGGGTAAAGGATGCAAATGCAAACACCCACACCCGCACCTGCCAAATCGTTGGCTGTGGTTTCACCGAAACAAAGGAACACACCTACACAAACGGCGTTTGCATTTGCGGTGACGTGCAGTACAACACAACGGTGACCTTTGACGCAGACGGCGGTTCCGTTCGGCCGACTTCCCTGGAAACCGGCGCCGATGGCAAGCTGACAAGTCTGCCCACGCCCACCAGACGTGACTACAACTTCAACGGCTGGTTCACCAAGGACGGCGCACAGGTGACCACCGACACCGTATTCACCGAAAGCACCACGGTATACGCCCAATGGACGGTCAAGGCCAGCGCCCTTCTGCCCACGTGGCAAGAATGGGAGCTGATCGACAAGATCGTTGCAGCAAACAAAAAGAAGGATGAAGTTGTTGACGAACCGGAAGTAGAAGAACCGACCGAAACGGAACCCACGGAGACTGAACCCGAAGTACCCGTAGACCCGTGGAACAACCCCTTCACCGATGTATCCGAAACCGATGCATTCTACGAAGCCGTCAAGTTCGCCTACGAAAACGGCTACATGAACGGTATGTCCGACGATACCTTTGCGCCCAACGACAGCCTGACCAGAGCTATGCTGGTGACGGTGCTGTATCGTGCGGCAGGCTCCCCGGTTGTGGAAGACGCAAATCCTTTCGCTGACGTGGCTGAGGACGCATGGTATCATAACGCTGTGGTTTGGGCAAAGTCCATTGGCCTTGTCAACGGCATCTCGGCAACCGAATTTGCCCCGGAAGACGAGCTGACCCGTGAACAGCTGGTAACCATCTTCTACCGCTACGCCGCATTCTTAGGCTACGACCTGAGTATCGGCGAAGACACAAATATCCTCAGCTACGAAGATTTTGACGCCATCGCCGAATACGCCATTCCTGCATTGCAGTGGGCCTGCGGTGCCGGTCTCATCGAATCCGTAGACGGCAACATTTTGCCCCAGGACAACGCAACAAGAGCACTGGTGGCTGTGGTGCTGCTGGGCATGTTCGCATAACAAAACAAAAAAGAGGTAAGTTTCACGCTTACCTCTTTTTTGCTTAGCCAATAAATCGCAGGGTATCAAAGATGCTGCCCAGCTGCTCCAGAATATGCGGCAGCTCGTCCATGTCGTCACACAGGGTCGTGAGGTTGGTCACAGTGTTCAGCATGGTATGCCGGATGTCGCTGTCTGCATCGGCTTTGTCCTTGTTTTGCAGATCGTCGTACATCTTCTCGTACAGCTTCAAAAGCTGCTGGTTGGTGGTCTCCCGGCACCGCACGATGTCGCCCAGCGCCTTTGCCTTTTCCTGTCCGACAATGTCTCCGGGACCTGCTGCGGTCGTGTCCCGCAAGGCGGCGATGGCTTCGTGCAGGTGCTCTGTGTCCATTCGTACGGCTTCGATCTTGGACAGCAAATAGTCCATGGTCAATGGTGTTTCTGCGGTATTCTGATATGCTTCCATGGGAAGTTCCTCCGATATATCCGGCGAGCATATCGTTGGGATCGTATCTGTGTGCGATGGCATTGGTTGTGGATCCGTTAGACAGATATGATCCGCTGCCAGACGGTATGCCCGTCCTTTTTTGATAAGACCTTCGGCCCGTTTTGGCCAGGTCGGTTCATAGTTACGTCCATGCACATCTGTGACCCGTACGTTTTTTTCGATGGGTGCCATCCCCTTTGTCACGGATTTCAACAGCGCCGTTTTTTGTGATGGGTGCCTGCCCCGGCTGTCATCATCAGTATACCATAACCGGAGAAGCTTGTCAAGAGAAAAATCCGTTTATGCCACGGCAACAGGCATCGCTGCGTGGGAAAAATCACCAGGACGTCCGTTGGGTATCGCCGGGGTCAGCCTCTCTTTTTGTCCCAGAAGTCCATGTAGCGTGCCCAGTCCTCCGGCAAAATGGCGTGGGGACCCGTCTTCACATGGTACCCAATGGAGCCGTCGTGGTAGCTGGTGTCCGCTTCTACCGCACCTTCCGCCGGCAGCACTACACCGGTCTTGCCGTACAGTGCATAGGCATCTGCAGCCAACCGACAGGATTCCCGTTCTGCCGCCGGTGAAGCCCAGTTGTCCAGAGAACAGCTTGCCACGTAGCACAGCCGTGGTGCCATAGCGGCAATGAGCATATGTTGGTCGCAGGGCAGCATTTCTTCCCGGTCGCTGTATTTGCTGTAGTTGCCGCAGAACCAGTCGAAGGCCTTGGTGATCACTGCCACGGTTTCGCCGCCGGGAGTTCTGCCACGATGGAGCATAGCCCCGGAACAGCCGGACGCATTGGAGATGGTCAGGGCAAAACGGGTGTCCGTAGCACCGCACCACAGCGCCGTCTTGCCACCACGGGAATGGCCCACAACGGCCGCTTGTGTTTCGTCAGCCAGCGGATTGTCCGTCAGCCAGTCCAGCACACGGGACGCACCCCAGGCCCAGGCCGACATGGTAGCCCAGTCGTTGTCCCGGCGCAGGGAACGATCCGGCTGGAAATGGGCAAACACACCGGATCGGTAGTCAGCCTTGTGGTTGGCATCGGGATACAGACCGGAGGTGGGCATAATGGCAACGCCGTAGCCACGGCCGATAATGTCCAGGATCGGCACGTTCAGGCAGTCCAGGGACGACTCCAGATCGTACTGATCCTCTTGATACTCGTGCATGACATAGACAAAGGTCGGTACCGGTTGGGTACGGGCAGACATGGGGAAAAAGCCCCGGCATACAAAGGTGTAGCCGCCACTGGTGATCTGTACCTTTTGATACAGCACCGGCGCACCCAGGTGATTTTCGATCTCCTTTTCGAGCGTATAGGTGGTGTGCAGATTGATTTCCGCCGCCGCCGGACGATGTCCATAGATATTTTCCGCCAACAGATACAGCAGCTCCGGTCGCCGATAGGTCTCCCAATCCTGGACAGTCGTGATTTTTTCGCCACCGATCGTGGTAAGCAATTCCGGTACAAACATGGTTCGTTCCTCCGCAATGATTGAAGTTACCATCATTATACTAAATCCATGGGCATTCGTCAAGAGGAAAGCGTGTGATTTTTTGCAAAAAGAAAACGAAAAAGAGCCAAGCGAACTTGACTCTCCTCGTTTGAATGGGGGAAGGTGGATTCGAACCACCGAAGGCGGTGCCAGCAGATTTACAGTCTGTCCCCTTTGGCCACTCGGGAATTCCCCCAAATATTGCCGTCCGTTTGTCTCTCTCACGGAACAATGATATTATACCACACCGTTCGCCGTTTGTCAATAGGTTTTTTGAAATTTCTTGGATTTTTTTCTTGCAATTTTCCCGTGGCTGTGGTATACTGTGGTAGGACAGCCAATACCGTAAAACGACCATGGGGTGACGAGATGCAGAAAACACCGATACACATACAGATCGAGACGATGCCGCAGGAGGTGCAGCCGTTTCTGGTGGGCGCCAAGCTATTCGACAGCAGCTGTGGAAAGGCGGCCAAGGTGCTCTACAGCGACAAAGGCTTCTATATCAAAATGGCAGAGAAGGGCACACTGCAGCGTGAAGCGGATATGGCAGCGTACTTTGCCAAGCATGGGCTGGGCGTGCCGCTGTCTCTCTATCTGACGACGGCTGAAAAGGACTATATGGTCACCGAAGCGGCACAAGGCGAGGATGCCACCACATATCTGGAGGCGCCGGAAAAGCTGTGTCAGATGCTGGCCGAGGGAATGCACCGCCTGCATTCGCTGGACGTGACCGACCTGCCGCTGTCCCCCACCATGGATGCCTATACGCAGTACGCAGACATCATGCACACGGACACCTGTATCCACGGGGATTTTTGCCTGCCCAACGTGATCTGCCGGGACGGACACTTTGTGTGCCTGATCGACATGGGGCTTGTGGGACGAGGAGACCGGCACATCGACCTGTATTGGGCGACCTGGTCCCTGCAGTTCAATCTGAAGACCGACAAATACCGGGACTATTTTTTGGATGCCTATGGCCGGGAACACATCGACCCGGAGCGTATGCGCATTGCCAATATGGTGGAGCCATAAAGCAGAACGCCACAGATGCGGGTATACAACAGGAACGGAACGACGGGCAGGAAAACACCCATTTGGGAGACGATGAAAAAAGTGGTGTAAAATTTGAAAAAAGTTTTGCAAAAGCCCTTGACAAAGCGAGTGCAATGTGGTATAATATCAATGTTCCGTGAAGGACATAAAAATTACACAAAAACAGAAACAAGCTTGGCACGTTCCGTTGTGTATTTTGCTGGTGTGGCTCAATGGCAGAGCAGCTGATTTGTAATCAGCAGGTTGTTGGTT
>CAZLED010000125.1:0-6090 GCA_964558485.1 uncultured Ruminococcus sp.
TAGAACCCTCTGACGAGGGAAACCAATACTCATATCCCGTGAGCATTGGAGATGCATATCGGATGATTGCCCTACGTGGGCAGCGCAAAAGGGGAAGATCAAACTTCCTCGGCAATTTTTCTTTCCCTTATCCTTAGCCTATCGATTTTCTCTCTGGAAGCATAGCATTCGGCAGTAAATTACGAATGCCTTCAGCTTCCAGTTTTTTTATGCTAACCGCAGGATTACGGGATTCCAAAGGCGTACGATATTTTTCCGGCGATCTCCTACCTATTCCCCGCAACATCCACCTATGGTGAAGTTGGTTACCCTTTTGCGCTGCCTGCGTAGAGCATCCTTCCCGAGATCTTCGGGATAAGGATCTGTCCACACGCCCAACGCCATTTGAAAAAATTCTCCGTACCCCCGTTGACAGAGGTCGTGCAATGTGCTATAATAAAATCGAAAATATGGCAGTCTGTAGATCAGATTGCACGAAAGGAGCACACCATGGATACCAAAAGACGACTTTTCTGCCTGTTTACCGCACTGTTGCTGGCATCGATGACGGGCTGCGGAAATGCTGCCACCGATACCACCGATACGACGGAAGCCCACGCCGATACCACCACAGAGACCGTTGAGACCGAGACCGAACGATTGATCCCCGATCTGCCCACCCAAGACTTTGAGGGCTACGAATATTCTGCCGTACACTGGAAGATCAGCGACGACTGGAAGTCCCGGCTGGTGAACGACTTCTGCGTGGACGACGTGACCGGCGATGCGCTCAACGATGCCGTGTACAACCGCAACGCCACCATTGCCGAACAGTACAACATCAAGTACCGGCTGGAATATGCGGACGTGAATCCCACGGTGAAAAAGATGGTGCAGGCCGGGGACGATACCTATGACCTTGCCTTCCAGGTCCTGACCTCCTCTACCGCCATGGTCACCGATGGACTGCTCTACAACCTGAACGATGTGCCCTATCTGGAGCTGGATATGCCTTGGTGGGATCAAAACAGCGTTTCGGCTTTGTCGGTACACGATACACTGCTGCTGGCTTCCTCTGCGCTTTCCGTGGAAGACAAAAATGCCACCGTTTCCATTTTGTTCAACAAGGACATTGCCGATGACTACAATGTGCCCGATCTGTATTCGATCGTGTTGGAGGGCAAATGGACCATGGAGAAAATGCACGAGATCTCCAGCGATGTGACCACGGATACCGACGGGGACGGCCGCATGACCCTGGACGATATGTGGGGCTTTATCAGCAAACGGGACGCCGGCTACAGCATATACTTTGGTGCCGGCGGTACGTTCATCTCCAAGGACGAAAACGGCGACCTGTACGATTCCTTCAAGAAGGACTTCAATATCGAGGTCATGCAGAAGGTGCAGGAGATGATGTGTGACGAGACCTGCATTTACATCCAGCACCGGGGCAGCCAGGACGCCGAAGCACTGGAAAACGATTCGCCGTTCCGGGATCTGTTTTTGAATGGGCATGGGCTATTTTATTGGAGCCGCTTTGACGACGTGTTGGCGCTGCGGGACATGGACACGCCCTTTGGGATCCTGCCGACACCGAAATACAACGAAGACCAGGCCGAATATGTCAGCTTGGTCAGCCGCCACACCACCGCACTGCTGGGCATTCCCATGTCGGTGCAGAACATCGAGCGCACGGGCATATTGACGGAAGCGCTCTCTGCCGAATCGTATTACACCGTGAACCCGGCATATTATGAGACCACGCTGAAGGGCAAAGCAACACGAGACGAGGATTCGCTGGAAATGGTGGACCTGATCTTCAGCAACCGCATCTATGACCTGGGGGACATCTACGACATTGGCGAATGGCCGAACTATGTGCTGTCCTATGTGATCACCTTCGCCGACAAGGGTGTGGTCTCCGAATACGAAAAGTACCAGACGAAGATCGCCACCGGCATCGATAAATTTGTCACAAACTTTACGCAAGGCTAACCAACATTCACCTACGGTGAAGTTTCAACGTTCGCTGGCGCGAAGTTGCCAACATTCCCCTACGGTGAAGTTGCACACATTCGCTTGCAGTGAAGTTGTCCACATTCGCATACACGATGTTTCAACATTCCCCTATGGTGAAGTGTCAACGTTCCCTTATGCAAAGTTGGCAATACAATGGCATAGCAGATCGAGGTGGTATCGTTGGGGTATCACCTCTCGCTTTTGCAGGGCATATGTTGGGTATTGGTATCCAATTCCCCACGGCGATTTTTTTCTTGCCGCTTTTTCCACAAAACCCATTGCAAAACCGGGTATATTTGTGGTATACTGTAGGTACTGCATAACGACCCCAAAGGAGCATTTTTATGGCAAACATCACGATCCGTCCTGCCACACCGGCGGACATTGGCACCATTTTTTCCTTCATCCAGGAGCTGGCGGCCTATGAGCATATGGAAGACCAGGTCATCGCCACCGAAGCCTTGCTGCAGGAATGGATCTTTACAAAAGGCATGGCAAAGGTCAAGTTGGCATTTGTAGAAGACGAAGCGGCATGCACCAGCAAGGCGACTTGCTGTGGCAACCCGGCAGGATTTGGCAAACCTGCTGGATTTGGCAAACCTGCTGGATTTGCGCTGTACTGCTACAACTTTTCCACATTCTTGGGACGTGCCGGGATCTGGCTGGAGGATCTGTTCGTGCTGCCGCAGTACCGGGGACAGGGCATCGGGCTCTCTCTCATGCGTGCCCTGGCCAAGGAAGCCGTGGACGGTGGCTTCGGTCGGCTGGAATGGAGCTGCCTGGACTGGAACCAGCCCAGTCTGGATTTCTACCAAAAGCGGCTGGGTGCAGTTCCCATGGATGAGTGGACCACCCAACGGCTCACCGGCGATACTCTGCGTGCGCTGGCAGAGGAAGTATAAAAAACGCATCCAAAGGGGCATTGGCTATCGCTGCGATGGCCCCGTAATACCGATACGAAAGGAACTATATCTATGAAAACGAAACTGCAACAGTCTCTGTCCGGCAGCTTTGCCAACCACATTTTCCCCTTTTTCTGGCAGCATGGGGAGGACGATGAGA
Organism: uncultured Ruminococcus sp.; assembly: GCA_964558485.1. GTDB lineage: Bacteria > Bacillota > Clostridia > Oscillospirales > CAG-272 > UMGS1696. The sequence continues at coordinate 3,064 of CAZLED010000125.1, forward strand.
CCCTGCTGACCGAGCTGCACAAGATCTACGAAAGCGGCATCCGCTCTGTGTGCGTGGAGGGCAGACCCTACGAGGACTTTGGCAAGGAGCCCTGGTTTGAAGATGTGGCACTGATCCTGGCCGAATGCAAAAAGCTGGGCATGGAATTCTGGCTTCTGGACGACAAGCGATTCCCTACCGGACAGGCTGGCGGTCTGCTGAAGGAAAAATATCCCCACCTGGGCAAGCGCAAGATCACCGAACGGCACATCGATGTGCTGGGGCCTGCCAAGGATATCTCGGCCTTCATGGGTCTGTGGATGCAGATGGGCGAAGACAATCGCATGGTGGGTGTGGTGGCCTGCAAACGATATCCGGACAGCCCCGACCAGCGTATGACCGGGGAAGCGGTTGACATCACCGACTGCTACGATCCGGAGACCGGCCTGGTGAACTGGGACGTGCCGGAAGGATACTGGCGCATTTTCATGCTCATCGACCAGCCCATGAACGACAACTTCATCGATATGCTGCGGGAAGACAGCGTGCACGTGCAGATCGAAGGGGTGTACGAACCCCACTACCAGCGGTTCAAGGAATATTTTGGCAACACCTTCCGGGGCTTCTTCAGCGACGAACCCTTCATCATGAATGACGTGTGGATGCTCCATGGCTCCCAGACCAAGTCCAAGGGAAACTTCCCCTGGAACGAATTTGTCAAGGAAGACCTGGCCGCTCTCCATGGCGAAAGCTGGCTCACCGACCTGCCGACCCTGTGGTTCCCCTCGGATACCGCACCGAAGCTGCGTGTAAACTTTATGGATGTGGTGACCAAGCGGTATGAAAAGTGCTTCTGCTACCAGCTGGGCAACTGGTGTCGGGACCATGGCGTGGAATACATCGGTCACGTGGTGGAAGACAACGACAGACACACCGGCTTCTCCAGCGGCGGCCACTTCTTCCGCTCTCTGAACGGACAGGACATGGCAGGCATCGACGTGGTGCTGTGTCAGATCGTCCCCGGCATGAGCCACAACAACATCGTGGTCCCCTGCCACTACGACATCTCCGACGCAGATTTCTTCCACTTTGGTCTGGCAAAGCTGGGTTCCTCCCACGGACATATCCAGCCGCTGAAAAAGGGTCGGGCTATGTGTGAGATCTTTGGTGCCTACGGTTGGCCGGAAGGCATCAAGATGATGAAGTGGCTCACCGACCATATGCTGGTGCGTGGTATCAACAACTATGTGCCCCACTCCTTCACGCCCAAATACCCCGACACGGACTGCTATCCCCACTTCTACGAGCACGGCCACAATCCGGAGTTCCGTCCCTTTGGCAAGCTCATGGGATATATGAACCGGGTGTCCGACATCTTGTCCGATGGTCTGCACCATGCTGCCGCCGCTGTGTTCTACCACGCCGTTGCCGAATGGTCCGGGGAAGATTGTATGCCCTTTGAAAAGCCCGGCAAGGTGCTGACGGAAAACCAGATCGACTTTGACGTGATCCCTGCCGATTCGCTGGCCGATATGGAGGTCCGTGACGGTCGTCTGTGGCTGAACGGGGAAAACTATCGTGTGTTCGTGCTGCCCTACGCCAAGGCACTGCCGGCTGCCGTGATCGACCGGTTTGCCGACTTTGCCCGTGCCGGTGTACCCGTGTGGTGCATGAACGGCGCACCGGAGAAGACCGTGGAAGGCGACACCATTCCGGCAGAGGTGCAGGCGCTGTTCCACGTGGTACCGTTACGTGCTCTGGCAACCGAGCTGCGCCGTGCAGGACTGACCGATGTATGCTTCACCGGCGAAGGCGGCAGAGACCTGCGTGTGTATCACTATACGAAGAATGGCGGCCATGCGGTATTTGTGACCAACGAAGGCGTGCTGGAAACTGCCGTAGGTACACTGCAGCTGGAAGATTTTGCTGGTAATACCGTGGTACGCTACGATCCCATGGAAAACAAAGCCTGGCTGCAAAAGACCACCGATGGCAAGATCCCGGTGCAGCTGGATCCCTATGGTTCCGTGCTGTACTTCTTCGGCGATATGGGAGACGTGTCCGATCTGCCGCTGTGGGAAGAAAACACCACGCCTTGGACAAAAGCACAGGTTGGCAAGTGGAAGCTGTCCTATGCTGCACCGGAGATCTACGATCCGGCGACACCCGATTTCTCCGTATTCGGAAACGAAGAGGAAACGGATACCTTATACAACATCGTACGGCAGCATAAAAAGTTCTGCGGTTACGTGAAGTATGAGACCGAGCTGACCCTGCCGGAAGGGACCACAGAGCTGGATCTGGGGCAGGTCGGCGAAGCGGCGTGGGTCTGGATCGACGGCAAATTCGTAGGCGACACCATCGCACCGCCGTACCGCTATGCCATCGAAGGACAGGGTAAGGTACACCTGACCGTGGTGACCACGTCCCATCCTGCCTATGCGGTGCCGGATTATCTGGGTATGTTCATTGCCTGCGAACCGGTGGGTCTGCTGGGCGATATTATGGTTCGGTAAACGGTACGAGGATACACATAATCCAATAGGAGAAAAGCAATGGAATTAAGTAAAGAAAAAATCACCGGAATGATCGAAGCTGCCGTCAAAAAGCTGCAGGCAGACGACGATCTGATGGCGCAGTTTCAGAAGGAACCGGTGAAGGCCCTGGAAAAGCTACTGGGCATTGACCTGCCGGAGGAACAGATCCAGGCCGTTCTGACCGGGATCAAGACCAAATTGCAGTTGGACGATCTCAATCTGGACAATCTTGCAGGCCTTGCGGAGCTGGCGAAAAATGCAGATGCGCTGGGCAGTTTAGGCAAGCTTTTCGGAAACAAATAAAGGGAACGTTGACCAGCGTTGCCTGAAACGGACACAAGACCCTCGTGCTGCACAGGACTGCAGTCGGGGGTCTTTTCTGGCGCATGATCCGAGTTGGCTGCGAAACAGTCTTGCATGAAACCATATTTTGCCGCAAAAAAACAGCCCCTCACGTGAACAAGTCCGTAAAAAACGGACATTGAAAAAAAGAACCCCCCATGGTATAATA
>CAZLED010000126.1:0-6087 GCA_964558485.1 uncultured Ruminococcus sp.
TCCGGCAAAACGGCTCCAGGGAACGGCTGGACAACCTGGCTGAGCTGAAACGCACCGCTGTCCAGTACGAACAGGACTATGGAGAGCACTACACCTTGCCCATGTTTCTGCAGCAGGTCATGCTGGAAAGTGACCGGGACGAGGACGAGGACGCCGACCGTGTCAAGCTTATGACCATCCATGCATCAAAAGGTTTGGAGTTTCCGGCAGTGTTTGTCACCGGCATGACCGAGGGGATCTTTCCGTCGTCCCGCACCATCGAGGAGCGCAAGGAGGCTGGCCTGGAGGAGGAACGGCGACTGTGCTTTGTAGCGATCACCAGAGCCATGGAGCACCTGTACCTGACCGAATCCGAGGGACACACCAGCGACAGCAAAGGCAGCAGCGTCAAACGGCCGTCCCGGTTTTTGTACGACATGGGAGAAGACAACTACGTCCGGCTGGGTGTGATCCCCACGGAGCTATGCCCCACCGGTCCATCGGCCACCGGAGACGACAGCAGCACGAACCTTTCCATTGGAGATGTGGTACAGCATCCAGTGTTTGGTCGTGGGACCGTGGTGGAGCTCGATCCGGGCAAGCGTGTGTACTATATTCTGTTCGAATCCGGTGCCCGTCGTCCCGTGAGCATGGACTACGATTTCGCCGCCGGTATGGCACTGACCCAGGCATTGGAACAATTGCAAGAAGCGAATGATACTATAGCAAAAGCAGAACCGTCACCGGAACCTGCACCAACGTCGGAACCCATACGTGCGCCTGCCCAGGAAGCCACACAAGAGCCTGTACAAGAGCCGGAGCCTACGCCTGCACCCATATGTGAGCCAGCGCCGGAGCCGGTACAGGAGCCTGCAGACACCGGTGCACCACTGCCAACCACGGACGAAATGCCCATGCGGTATCGCCATGCAGAATGGGCCAGAGAACCGGATGGGGACGAGACCAATCTCTGGAAACGGGACGACGTGCCCCACGAAGGCTGGGAATGCACCGGGATCATCGACCTGGGCGCACCGGTGGGCATCTGCCGGATGTGCGGTCACCAGATCATCCGCTACGTACACATTATGAAGCACCCGAATTATCACAGGACCATCGGAGCCGGATGCGTGTGTGCCGGTCGTATGGAAGGCGATATGGAGAGAGCCCGTGCCCGTGAGACCGCCTTCAAGAACCGCCAGAGCCGCCGGGACACCTTCCTGCACCTGCCCCGGAAACGCAGTCGCAACGGCCACGAATACATCAAGTACCACGGGGAGATCATCACGCTGCTGGAAGACAAATACAAAAAGGGGCAGTGGAAGACCGCATTCCGCAACGGCTACTCAGCGTCCTTTGCCACCAAGGAAGAAGCACTGGCAAGCTTGTTTGACGAGATTGATAACAATCTCTGATTGACAACGATCTCTGATTGATCCAATCTCTGATCGACAGCGATCTCCGATTGACAGCGATCTCTGATCGACAGCGATCTCTGATCACAACAGACACCACAGGATTTTCCGCTTTTCCGAAAGACTTTCCCGGAAGAAACAAAAAAGCCACCCACACCGATGAGGCAGCCGTTCTCGCCAATGTGGGTGACCTTGTTATGCTTTGCTTATGGGGGGTGACCCAAAATGAGCTGAAGTTACTTTTGTATAACTTACGCCATCACAAATGGCTTTACGCCATTTGGTTAAACTTCAGGGTCAGCTCGCTCTTCTTGTGGGCAGCGTTGTTCTTGTGCAGGATGTTCTTGGCAACAGCCTGGTCCAGCTTCTTGACAGCAGCCTTGTATGCTACGGTAGCTTCGTCCTTGTTGCCGGATTCTACAGCGGCATTGTACTTCTTCAGGATGGTACGCAGCTGGGTCTTGAACATTTTGTTCTGCAGAGTCTTAGTTTCGATAACCTTTACACGCTTCTTAGCGGATTTGATGTTCGGCATTTTGATTTTCTCCCTTTCATGTTTAACGGAATGATGTCCGATCCAGTCTGCCTGCGTCTGAGAGGGTCCGCAAACAGACAATATCATACAAGTATGTATTGTAGCACAACTTTCTCAAAATTGCAAGAGGTTTTCGAAAATTTCTCCACCAAAAAACAAAACAAATTCTCTCCTGCCAAGTTCCGTTTTTCCGGCAAATTTTCCACATCGATTTTTCCATTTTTTCTTGCCAATTCCACCATGGCGTGATATAATAATAAGGTCAGAGGTAAGAAGTCAGAGGTCAGAAGTCGGGTGCGAGGTTTTTGTTTGCCTTATACCCATTTCGTTTATGGGTGTCGCTACAAAAACGTTTTTTGTACGCCGAATGTAGGGCGGGATGACCTACCCTTGGTATTCTCATCGACCTCGGCTGACGACATCCCACCGTCTGACGTGTTATGCCGAACAACATTGGTGTCGTTATAAAAATTGGTGTCGCTATAGAATCGGCTTGGTAAATCGAATGTATGGGCGGCGACCCATATATGGGTCAACCTACCCTTGGTATTCACGGCGATCTCAGGTGACGACATCCCGCCGTCTGACATGTTATGCCGAACAACATTGGTGTTGGTTGTACGTGGGATTTAGGTTGCATATTTTGGTGTATCCGTTCCCCATGTCATATGGTCAAGGAATTACGACGGCGGGATGTTGAATACCAAATCGTTGGTGCAGTTGAGTAGTTGTCATCCCCATACTTGGGGTGCCGCCCTACTTTCGATTTACCAAATCCATTCTACACCGACACCAATATGAAAAAACCAAAATGGGGTACAAACCCAACGTACAGCCTGCACCGTCTGACATCTGACTTTTTATCTCTGACTTCTTACCTTGCGCAGCATCTTAATTCTGAATTTCAATAAAATTGGAGAATATATATGAAGTATTTTGTTTTGATCCCGGATGGTATGGCGGACAGGGCTGTGCCGGTGCTGGGGAATGTGACGCCGATGGAAAAAGCAAACAAGCCCACCATGGATGCATTGGCAAAGGTCTCCCGGTGCGGCACCGTGCTGAACGTGCCCCATGGCATGGTTCCCGAAAGCGATACTGCCAACCTGGCCATTTTGTCCTATGACCCCAAGGTGTACTCCAAGGGTCGCTCTCCCCTGGAAGCCATGAGCCTGGGACTGCATATGGATCCCGACGACACCGCTATCCGCTGCAACGTGGTCACCCTGTCCGAGGACACCGACGTGTACGAAGACCGCACCATCCTGGACCACTCTGCCGGTGACATCACCACAGAAGAAGCGGACGAGCTGGTGAAGGCCCTGAACGAAGCACTGCCCATGGCCGGCCGTGTGCTCCATACCGGCGTCAGCTACCGCCACTGCATGATCTGGAAGAACGCCGATCCCACCTACAATTTCGAAAGACCCCACGACCACTTAGGTCAGGTCATCGGTGCGTTCCTGCCCAAAGCGGAAGACGGCGGCGCAGCATTCCTGGAATACATGAAAAAAGGCGCCGAGGTGCTCTCTCATCATCCGGTCAACGAAGCAAGACGGGCAAAGGGTCTGCGGCCTGCCAATTCTCCGTGGCTGTGGAGTCCCGGTCGAAAGCCTGCTCTGCCCGACTTCCAGGAAAAATGGGGCGTCCGTGGTGCCATCGTCTGTGCCGTTGACCTGATCAAAGGCATTGGTGTGTGCGCTGGCTGTGACGTGTACGACGTAGAAGGCGCTACCGGCAACTACTACACCAACTACGTGGGCAAGGGACAGAGAGCCATCCAGGCCTTCCAGGACGGTCACGACTTCGTGTATGTCCATGTGGAAGCCCCGGACGAATGCGGTCACCAGGGCGAAGCAGAACAAAAGGTGAGCTCCATTGAGAAGATCGACCACGACGTGCTTTCCCCGGTGCTGGACTATCTGCGTTCCACCGGCGAGGACTTCAAGATCCTGTGCCTGCCCGACCATCCCACGCCCATCGAGATCCGCACCCATGCCCCGGAGCCGGTACCCTTCTTCCTGTACGATTCCACCAAGGAACAGTCCGGCACCAGATTCACCGAAAAGGAATGCGAAGCCATGCACGACTACGTCCCGGTAGGCAGCGACCTGCTGGGTGAAGTCATCGTAAGGTAAGTAAGATGTAAGGTGTCAGAGGTCAGAAGTCGAGTGCACGTTTTTTGTTTGCCTTATACCCATATACTAAATGGAACACAAACCCAACGTACACCTTGCACCCAATTTCGTTGACTTCTTATTTCTAACCTCTGACTTCTTACTTCGCAAAGCAGTTGGCGACCTTGTGTTGCAAAATGCGTGTTTGCAGAATGAAGTGCCCCCAAAAGCCGCCAAGTCGCCAATTCAGAGATAAGATGTCAGAGGTCAGGGAGCAGGTTTTTATGAACCTTGTACCCAATTTTGGGTTTCGTATTGGTGTCGCTATGGAATCGGTTTGGTAAATCGAATGTAGGGCGGGATGACAACTACTCAAATTCACCAACGATTTGGTATTCAACATCCCGCCGTCGTAGTTCCTTGACCATATGACATGGGGAACGGATATACAAAAATATACAACCTAAAACACACGTACAACCAATACCAATCCTGTGCAGGCGAAAGACGTTCGACGGCGGGATGTCGTCAGCCGAAAGCGTTAGATATACGAATGGTAGGTCATCCCGCCCTACTTTCGGCGTACCAAATCCATTCCATAGCGATACCAATATGGAAAATGGAACACAAACCCAACATACGCCTTGCACCGTCTGACATCTCACTTCTGACATCTGAATTTGAATCAAACTGGAGATTTATATGAACACACAAGAATCCCCCATGTCCCTGCCCAAGCCTTATGAAATGCAGGGGTCAAAAAAGACTATTGCCGAACTGTTTGAAATCCTGGAAATGCTGGCGCTGGTGACGGTGTGCGTGATGTTTTGCTTTGCCTTTGTGGCACGGATGAACATTGTGGACGGCCACTCTATGGACACCACGCTGGCAGACGGACAATATCTGGTGGTCTCCGATCTGTTCTACACGCCCAAGGCCGGGGACATCATCGTGATCCACGACGTGACCGCCACGCCCTACGACCGACCCATTGTGAAGCGTGTGATCGCCACCGGTGGGCAGGAGCTGGAGATCGACTTCAAGACGTGGACGCTGACCGTAGACGGTGCGGTGGTGGACGAGCCCTATCGGTATCTGGACAGCACCAAATCCCTGCTGACCGCCAACTACAATCTGGACACCGACGGCGTGTTCCGGATCACGGTACCGGAAGGCGAGGTGTTCGTCATGGGCGACAACCGCAACGGCTCCGGCGACAGCAGACAGGCTTCCCTTGGCACCATCGACGAACGCTGCATCATCGGCCGTGCCTACTTCCGCATCTTCCCTCTGGACCAGCTTGGCAAACTATTTTGACAAAGGCAGAATTAAGAAGTCAGAAGTCAACGAAATTGGGTGCACAGTTTTTGTTTGCCTTATACCCATTTCGTTTATGGGTGTCGCTACAAAAACGTTTTTGTACGCCGAATGTAGGGCGGGATGACAACTACTCAACTGCACTAACGATTTGGTATTCAACATCCCGCCGTCGAACATGTTATGCCTGCACATGATTGGTATTAAAATAACGTTGGATTTAGGGAAACGAATTTTATGTATCCGTTGTCCCATGATGTTGGTTCGTGGACGCACGCCATTGAACATCTACAACCGTATGGTATTGGGGATGTACTACCTTTCCCTTTTACCTGTAGGGGCGATTCATGCACCAACAGGTGTTAATGAAACAAATGCACACCCATGATGTTCGGTTGCACACGTTCGACCAAATCATATATGCATTTTATTTCGACCCCCGTATAAGAATCTATCATTTTCCAAAAAAGGAGACACAGCAATGCCTTCGCAGACGATACAATGGTTTCCGGGACATATGGCGAAGACCCGGCGGCTCATGAAAGAAAATCTGGCTCTGGTGGATATCGTACTGGAGCTGGTGGATGCCCGGATTCCCCAAAGCTCCCGCAATCCCGAAATCGCCCAATTGACCGAGGGCAAGCCCCTTGTCACCATCCTGACCAAAGCGTCCCTGGCCGATCCTGCCATCACCAAGGCCTGGATGTCCTATTATGCCGACAGT
>CAZLED010000127.1:0-6072 GCA_964558485.1 uncultured Ruminococcus sp.
CCAGCTTGGTCAGCTCGTAGGCCAGGATCTCCTTGGCGGTGTTCAGCTGGCTGCCTTCCCATTTGTCCATTTCGTCGATCTGTTCCAGGGGCAGGAAGGTCAGCATACGGATGCACTTCAGCACGTCTGCATCGGCCACGTTCCGCCAGTACTGGTAGAAGTCGAAGGGAGAGGTCTTGTTGGGATCCAGCCATACGGCGTTGCCGGCGGTCTTGCCCATCTTCTTGCCCTGGGAGTCGGTCAGCAGTGTAATGGTCATGGCACCTGCGTCCTTGCCCAGCTTCCGACGGATCAGCTCGGTACCGCCCAGCATATTGGACCACTGGTCGTCACCGCCGAACTGGAGGTTACAGCCGTAGTTCTGGAACAGGTAGTAGAAGTCGTAGGACTGCATGATCATGTAGTTGAATTCCAGGAAGGACAGACCTTTTTCCATTCTCTGCTTGTAGCATTCGGCACGCAGCATATTGTTGACGGAGAAGCAGGCGCCCACTTCCCGGAGCAGGTCTACGTAGTTCAGCTTCAGCAGCCAATCGGCGTTGTTGATCATCTGGGCCTTGCCTTCGCCGAAATCGATGAACTTTTCCATCTGGCGCTTGAAGCACTCGGCGTTGTGGTCGATGTCTTCCTTGGTCAGCATCTTCCGCATATCGGTACGGCCGGAGGGGTCACCGATCATGGTGGTGCCGCCGCCGATCAGTGCGATGGGCTTGTTGCCCGCCATTTGCAGACGCTTCATCAGGGTCAGCGCCATAAAGTGGCCGGCGGTCAGGCTGTCTGCGGTGCAGTCGAAACCGATATAGAAGGTAGCTTTTCCGTTGTTGATCAGTTCCTTGATCTCTTCTTCGTTGGTCATCTGGGCAATGAGCCCTCTGGCTTTCAGCTCGTCAAAAATCGTCATGGGTACTTTGACTCCTTTACTCTATCAGATTTGGATTTGTTTTTGTATTCTGTGGCGTGGTTTTGGTGAAGATGGGAAAGAAAAAAGCCCCCTGCGTTCTGCTTAAACGACAGAGGACGGCAAAAACCGTGGTACCACCTCAATTTGCCCTCTCTCTACAAAACGAGAGAAGACCTCACGGGACACATAGATATGCCCCTGTTCTGTAACGGGAACGACCGTCGCAGCCTACTTCGTGCGCCTGTTGCGTCACAGTTCGGTGCGCTGCTTCTGGAAGGTATTCTGTTTTTTGTCTCCACCGACTCGCACCGACCGTCGGCTCTCTGGCAGGAGAACACAGGGACATGACCCCAAAAAACATACTTGTTTCCGATCATCGCATTGTACCATACAGTATAACACAGGGGACGCATTTTGTCAAGGGGCATACCGAAAATTTTACACCATAGATTTGTGCAGGCAAGCCGGTACTTCCCCTTGCACGGGCAGGATATGCGTAGCGATTCCTTCAGGAGCTGTGTAACATTTCTCAAGATATGCGAAGCTATTTCTTCAAGAAATGTTTAACATTTCTTGGGCAGTCCGTCTTTGGGTCTCGGTCACATCGATACCGCCGATGATCCGGGCCAGCTCTTCTACCCGTTCGGTCGGATCCAGTGTGGCGATGCTGCTTTCGGCACGGTCTTCGATCACCTGCTTATAGATGCGATAATGGGTGTCGGCTCTGGCGGCTACCTGTGGGGAATGGGTCACCGCCAGCACCTGATTCCGGGTGGACAGCTTTTGCAGCAGGATCCCGATCCGTTCTGCGGTGCTGCCGGATACGCCGGTGTCGATCTCGTCAAAGACCACCGTGCCGGTCTTGTCGCTGACGGAGGCTTTCAGGGCCAGCATGACACGGGACAGCTCGCCGCCGGATGCCACCTTGCCCAGGGACTGCATGGCTTCTCCCGGATTCACGGACAACAGGAAATCCACGTCGTCCCAGCCGTCTGCGCCAAACAGGTTCTCCTTCTCCGGTCGCTTGACCACCTGGATGGAGAAGCGCACCTTGGGCATTTCCAGAAACTGCAGATCACAAAGGATCCCCTTGGTCAGCCGTTCTGCCGCTTCTACCCGGCGGTCGTGGAGCACCTCGGCAGCTTCTGCGGCTTCGTTTACCAAAATGGATTCCTCTTTTTCCAGTTCACGCAGGCGCACGTCTCCGGACTCCATGTCGTCTATCTTGGCAGCCACCGACTTTCGGAAGGCTTTGATCTCCGGAATGGTGGCGCCGTATTTGCGTTTCAGTTTGTCGATGGTATACAGCCGGCTTTCGATGGAGGTCAGTTTGTTTTCGGGACTGTTCAGCTCGTCGTCGTTCAGCAGCCGTTTTACCCGGTCTGCGATATCGATGATCTCGTAGCGATAGCCCTCCAGCTGCTTTGCCATCTCTGCCGCCTCGTCCAGCACATCTGACAGCTGTTCCAGTGCCCCTTCCGCTTTTTCCAACAGATCGGCAGCGGCCATACCCTTTTCGTTTTGCTCCAGTGCTTTGTAGATCAGCGCTGCGTGACGGCGGACCCGTTCGGCGTTTTTGCATTTGGTACGCAGACGCAGCAGCTTTTCTTCCTCGTCGTCTGCACCCAGCTTGGCACCGTCGATCTCCTGCAGCTGGTATTTGTAAATGTCCAGCAGCATATTCCGTTCCCGCATAGCCTCGGTCAGTTCCCGGATCTCCTGGCGTTTGGCAGTGAGCGTGGTGTACGTGGCCCGATAGGTCACAAGCAGTGCATCGGCTTCGGCGTAGCTGTCCAGCATGGCGGTGTAGCTGCTTTTGTCGGCCAGCTGGGTACGCTCGTCCTGGGTCTGGATCTGGATGAGCCACGGCCCGATCGCCTTCAGCACCGACAGAGGACAGGGTCGGCGATTGATCTTGACGCTGCCCCGTCCATCGGCAGACAGGATCCGGGTGATCTCCAACTCGCCGTTTTCATCGGGTGTGACGCCTTCGCTTTCCAGTGCGGCCATGGCTTCCGGCGACAGGTCGTCAAAAATGCCGCTGACCATGGCTTTTGTTTCACCGGTGCGGATCATTTCTCTGCCGGCCTTGTCGCCGCACAGCAGTCCCAGGCAATCGATCACGATGGACTTCCCGGCACCGGTTTCTCCCGTGATCACGGAAAAGCCTTCGTCCAGCTCCATGTCCAATGCCTTTGCCACGGCTATATTGGTGATAGACAGATTTTTCAGCATGGCGTCCCTCCTACCTGGCCGTACCCTACGATCCTTGCAAATGCGTTCGTTCAGGATTCGATCAATTTGCGCAAACGGGAAGCGATGTCCTCTGAGGCTTCCGGATCCCGGGTCACGATGATGATGCAGTCGTCCCCTGCCACGCAGCCCAAAATATCCGCTTCGTGCAAGGCATCGATCCCGGCAGCCACGCCCTGGGCCATACCGGAATAGGTGCGGATCACGATGTTGTTGAAGGACGCTTCCACCGATTTGATGTTCACCGCCAGCGCACGGCTGTACACGTGCTGGTTCTCGCTGGTCGTGCTCTTGGGTTGGACATATTTGTAGGTGCCCATATCGGACATTTGCTTGAGCAGCTTCAGCTCCCGAATGTCTCTGGATACCGTCGCCTGGGTCACGTCAAATCCTGCCAGCTTGAGCTTTTCGATCAGCTCTTCCTGGGTCTCGATGTTGTAGTTCTCAATGATCTCCAGGATCTTGTTGTGTCTTTTGATCTTCATTTCCTTCCCTTTCTGCGGATGGAATCACGGCACCACCACACAATTCACAGCTAACACCCTGATAGCACATCTGCACCATCAGAACTGTGTGGTGTCGCCTTATTTTCTATGAGATATACATTTGGAAAACGAGCCAAATCGGCTTGGTATACGGCTTCAATCGGCCAGCTTCCGGTGCAGTGCCATGAGAAAACCATCGTCCCGTATCCGGATCAGGTCGGTGGTATACGGAGAACGGGTGATGCGCACCGATTCGCCGGGTGCCAGTTCTACCGCTTCTCTGCCGTCGCTGGTCAGGTACACCGAGGTACTGCGCGCGTGGATCTCCGTCAGCAGGATCTGGGCGCTGCTTTGGACGATCACGGGACGGCTGCTCATGGTGTGGGGACAAATGGGGGTCAGGCAAATGCATTCCAGTGCCGGGTCTAAGATGGGACCGCCGGCCGACATGGAATAGGCTGTGGAACCGGTGGGTGTGGCGACGATAATGCCGTCTGCCCGACAGGTCTGCATACGGATGCCGCTGCAAAACAGATCGAAGGACAAGAGCCTGGCCACCGGTCCGTTGGTCAGCACCACATCGTTGAGTGCCACGCTTCTCTGGCGTGTGTGGCCACTTTGGTCCAGGATCTCGATGTTCAGCATCATGCGGCGATCCAGTGTATATTCGCCCAACACGATCCGATCGACCCAACCGATCTCGCTTTCCTCTAACTCTGCCAAGTATCCCAGGTGGCCAAAATTGATGCCCACAAGGGGAATGCCCATGCCGTACAGCCGATGGGCCGCATCGATGATGGAGCCGTCTCCACCCAGCACGCAGGCCACATCCCAGCTTTCGTTGGCTTCCGGCGATATCACAGGGACTCTGCCACCTAAATATGCTGCGCATTCCGGCAGCGTGACCAAATGACAGCCGTTGTCTGTCCAGCAGTCGATGATCCGTGCGATCTTTTCTTTTGGGATCCTCTTTGTGGTGTTGGGCACCAGCAGGACATTATGTATCCTTCCCATAGGCTGCCTCCTGCAATTCCCGATCGGTGATGGCGCATGGTCTGTCGGCGCAACCATTTTGGGATAATATCAAAAATTCCGTGTTGCCGTCGCCGCCCTGGATCGAGGATGGCATAACGGCTGTCGGTATCAGTCCGGCTTCCAGCAGGCTGGCATACACCCGGCGCAGCGCATACAGGTGGAACTTTTTATCCCGGACGATGCCGTTTTTGTTCAGCGCTTCTCTGCCGCATTCAAACTGTGGCTTCACAAGGCATATGTACTGTCCACTGGGCTTCAGGATTCCGGCAACAGCAGGGATCAGAAGGGTCTGGGAGATAAAGGACACATCTGCCACCACCAGATCCTTTTTGCCGCCGACCGTCTCCGCAGTCATATACCGGGCGTTGCAGTTTTCGATGTTGACCACACGGGGATCGGCACGCAAGCTCTCTGCCAGCTGCCCACTGCCCGTGTCCACTGCTGCTACCTGTGCGGCGCCACGCTTGAGAAGACAATCCGTAAAGCCGCCGGTGGATGCACCGATGTCCGCACAATACAGACCGGTCACGTCCATCTGCAGGGCTTCCAGGATCCCGTGCAGCTTCAGGCCACCACGGCTGACGAAAGCGACCTCGGGTTGTGTCACGGTGACGATATCGTTCTCGGTAACATCCATAGCCGGTTTGGTGGCCGTTTTGCCGCCGACTGTGATATAGCCGTCTTTGATCAGGCTGACGGCGTGGGTGCGGCTGCGTGCATGGCCTTTTTCTGCCAAATAGGTATCCAGTCTCATTTTTTCCGGGACAGGAGCCAAATGGCCAGCTTGCATAAGGTATCGCTATCGACGTAATCGGAAACGGCCTCTACGGAAAGCAGGGTCAGCAGTGCTTCCTCGTCCTCGGCTTCCGGCATGGTCATGAAGGCCAGCACCGTCTTTTTCTGGTTTTTGGCATCGCTGCCGACCCGTTTGCCCAAGGTTGCCGTATCGCTCTTGACATCCAGAATGTCATCGTGGATCTGGAAGGCCAGGCCAATGGCTTCGGCGTACAGGGCCAGGTTGTCGATGTCCCGCTGCACCGGTTTGTCACAGGCCGCATAGTAGCCCAGCAGGCAGGCCGCCTTGATCAGTGCGCTGGTCTTCATCATATAGATCTGCCGCAGTGCCTTGTAGCCGGACACATGATTGGCCAGATCCAGTACCTGACCGCCAGCCATACCCAAAGCACCGGCTTCCTTTGCCAGGGTCTTCACAGCCAGCTGCACAGACTTGGCCGACACATGGGGATTGGACGCTGCCACTTCAAAGGCCATGGTCAGGAGCGTATCTCCGGCCAGCAGTGCCACCGCTTCGTCGAACTGCTTATGGCAGGATGGCTTGCCCCGACGCAGATCGTCGTCGTCCATGCAGGGCAGGTCGTCATGGATCAGCGAATAGGC
>CAZLED010000128.1:0-5940 GCA_964558485.1 uncultured Ruminococcus sp.
GGGATGTTGAATACCAAATCGTTAATGCAGCTGAGTAGTTGTCATCCCGCCCTACATTCGTTTTACCAAATTCTCACCATATCCAATCCCCATATATGAATCCGTCCACACGCCGTACGCCAGTACAAAAAAATCTCTGCACCCCCTTGCATTTTCGTGCATTTTGTGCTATCATGATGAAAACACAACGGAGGTCTTTTGGTATGACCGAAATGCACGTGCAGCTGAATACCTACGACAAACTGAAAGTATATATCACGGAGAACCGGCAGAATATGGGAGCGTTGGCTGCTATGGACTGCGCCAAGACTTTGCGGTACCTGCTCTCCATCCAGGACACCGTGTCCATGATCTTTGCCGCCGCCCCTTCCCAGAACGAGACCCTGGCGTCTCTGTGTGCCGAGCCCGACATCGACTGGACCAGGGTCATCGCTTTCCACATGGATGAATACGTGGGACTGCCCACAGATCATCCCCAGTCCTTTGGTACCTACCTGCGGGAGCATATCTTTGCAAAGCTGCCCTTCCGGGAAGTGTACTATATCCAGGGAGACGCACCCGATCCGGCGGTGGAATGTGCCCGGTATGGCAAGCTTTTGGCCGAGCATCCGGTGGACATCGTGTGTCTGGGCATTGGGGAGAACGGACACATCGCCTTCAACGATCCCGGTGACGAGCAAAATCCCCGTGTGGCAGACTTCCACGATCCGCTGCCCATCAAGCTGGCAAAGCTGGATCCCGTTTGCCGGATGCAGCAGGTCCACGACGGCTGCTTTGCTGCCATCAATGACGTGCCTACCCATGCGTACACCCTGACCATTCCCAGCCTGACCAAAGCCGGACACCTGTTTTGTACCGTGCCTGCTGCCACCAAAGCCGAGGCCGTCTGGCGCACCTGCCACGATCCCATCGACGAGGCTTGTCCTGCCACCATTATGCGGACACACAGCCATGCGGTGCTGTACTGCGACGGGGACAGCGGAACGAAGCTTCTGGGAAAGTAGCTTGAAAAAAGGCAATAGCCAAAGACGAGAGAAGGAGTATACAACATGAAAAAGATCCGTGTTGCCATCATCGGACAAGGACGCAGTGGACGAGACATCCATGGCAGCTATTTTCTGTCCGAAGCCAATACCCAATACGAAGTCGTTGCCGTGGTGGATGCCTTAGAGGATCGCCGGGAACGTGCTGCCCGGGAATTCGGCTGTCCGGTCTTTGCCGACTACACCGAGCTGTTTCCGCTGCAGGATGCCATCGATCTGGTGGTCAATTCCACCTTCAGCTACCTTCATGCGCCCATCACGCTGGAGCTGGTGCATCACGGCTTCCATGTGGTCTGCGAAAAGCCCTTTGCCCAGCGTGCCTATGATGTGGATCAGATCATGACTGCCGCCGCACAACAGGGTGTCATGGTCACAGCCTTCCAGCAGTCCCGGTATGCGCCGTATTTTCTCAAGATCAAAGAGATCTTAGCAAGCGGCGTATTGGGGGAACTGACGCAGATCTCCATCCGGTTCAACGGATTCTCCCGGCGTTGGGACTGGCAGACCTCTCTGCGCATGGGTGGCGGGGAAGTGATGAACACCGGTCCGCACCCCATGGACCAGGCGCTGGATCTGCTGGGCTACGATGTGGAAATGCCCCAGGTGTTCTCCAAGCTGGGCAGCATCAACGTGGCCGGAGATGCAGAGGACTATGCCAAGATCCTTCTGACCGCACCCGGCAAGCCGCTGATCGACATTGAGCTGTCCAAGCAGGATGCCTATGCCAACTGGCTGTACACCATCTATGCCAGGAACGGTTCGCTCCGTGCCAATCACAAGGTGGTGGAATGGCAGTGGTTCGACCCGGCGGAAGTGCCCATGCCGTCCCTGCAGCTGACACCCCTGTGCCATCCGGAGACAGGCTACCCCATGTACTGCGGCGAAACGCTGCCCTGGCACAAGGAAAGCGCCGATCTGACCGGAGACGCCTTCACTTCGGCGGTGCATATGTACTACACCATGATCTACGACCATTTGGTATACGGCAAGCCGCTGACGATCACGCTGGAACAGGTGCGTCGGCAGATCCGGGTAGATGAGCTGATCCATGCACAGAATCCGTTGACCATGCAGGTGTGAAAGAAACACGCATAATTTGTAGGGACACGCGTAACGCATAATTTGTAGGGAACGGTCTTGACCGTTCCGCATAGTTATAAAATCGGAAAGGACATAACGATATGAAAAAGATTCTTGTTTTGGGTGGGACCGGCGCTATGGGCGTGTATCTGGTGCCCCTGCTGCGAAAGATGGGCTATGCGGTGGATGTGATCTCCTTTGACGCCATCGAATCCGGGGACCCCGATCTGCGGTATATCCAGGCGAAGGATGCCAAGGATCCGGCCTATATGGCTGAGGTGCTGAAAAACGAATACGATGGGATCGTGGACTTTATGATCTACGGCACGGCAGAATTCAAGGCAAAGCACCGGCAGCTGCTGGACAATACGGATCACTACATCTACCTGTCCTCCTACCGGATCTACGACAACAAGGAGCACCCCATCAAGGAGACCTCGCCTCGGCTGGTAGATGCCTCTGACGACGCAGAATTTCTGGCAACCGACGACTATTCCCTGCACAAGGCAAGAGGGGAAGACACGCTCCACGCCTACACCAAGGAGACCGGCAAGCGGAACTGGACTGCCATCCGTCCTGCCATCACCTTCTCCAAGCGCCGGTTCCAGCTAGTGACGGCAGAGGCCGATCTGGTGGTGTACCGTGCCAAGGCCGGCAAGAAGCTGGTGCTGCCCGAAGAAGCGCTGCCCGTACAGGCCACCATGTCCTGGGCCGGAGATGTGGCGCAGATGATCGCCCGACTGCTGTTCAACGATGCCGCCTATGGCGAGATCTTCACCGTGGCTACGGCAGAGCACAACCCCTGGAGCACCATTGCCGGATACTATAAGGAGCTGATCGGGCTGGAAATCTATCCGGTGCCGGAGGACGAATATCTGTCCATCATCCAGCCGACAGAGACCTATGGCAATCGCTGGTCCCGTTGGCAGCTGGAATACGACCGCCTCTTTGACCGGATCATCGACAACCAAAAGATCCTGACGGTCACCGGTATGCAGCAGTCCGAACTGACCACGGTCTACGATGGTCTCAAGCGGGAGCTGGCCGCACTGCCCAAGGATGCCTTTACCACCGGCAATGCCGTCAACGAGCGGATGGACAAGTTTTTGGAAAGTAAGAAGTAAGACAACCCAACAAGTTGGGGGCAGAGGGCAGACAACCAAACAAGTTTGGGGTAAGAGGTCAGAGATCAGACAACCCAACAAGTTGGGGAGCTAAGGAGATATGCCATGAAAAGAATCGCACTGCTGGGCGTAGAAAATTCCCATGCGCCGGCGTTTGCTAAGCTGATAAAGGAAAAACCGGAAAAATATGGGGATATGGAGATCGTGGGCGTGTACAGCTACGACGGGGCTGCCGCACGGAAGATGGTGGACGATGGACTGGCACCCATGGCGGTGGATACGTCTTCCTATTTTGTCGGATCGATCGATGGCGTGATCAATACCGCCAGACATGGGGACAACCACTACGAATATTCCATGCCCTACATCCAAGCCGGTGTGCCCATGTTCATCGACAAGCCCTTCTGCATCGAACCCCACAACGCACGGGAAATGATCACGACTGCGGAAAAACAGGGGACATTGCTGTGCGGTGGCTCCTGTCTGAAGTTTGCACCGGAGCTGGCGGCATTGCAAAGTGAGATACGTGCGGGAAAGCTGGGCAACGTGCTCTCCGCTTCTTTGGGCGCACCCATCCATATGACAAACCCCTATGGCAACTTCTACTTCTATGCCGGGCATCTGGCCGAAATGCTGCTGACCCTGTTTGGTCTGCCCCAGTCGGTGTTCGCTGTGGCACGAGAAAAGGCCGTCACTGCCCTGTGCCGCTACGCCAATTTCGAGGTGTCTTTGCACTATGCTAACTACACCTACAGCGTCACGGTACATGGCGAAAAGGCAACGAAGTATATCACCTGTGAAAATATCACCGACCTGTACGAAGCGGAGCTGGACGAATTCTGCAATATGCTGCGAAACGGCAAAATGGAACACAGCTATGCCGATCTGACCGCTCCCGTGGCACTGCTGCACGCCTTGTATCTGTCCTTCTCCACCGAACGGGAAGTGCCTGTGAAAGCGATCGTGTGATATGCAGAAGATCCTATATCAAAACGGTACTGTAGTGCTGCCGGATCAGATTTGTACCGGCTGGGACGTGGCTACAGTGGACGACCGGATCGTGGCGGTTTGCCCCACAGGTGCGTTGCCAACGGAGGATGGCTGGTCGATTTGGGACTGCACCGGCAAATATATCACGCCCGGCTTTATCGATCTGCATACCCACGGCGGTGGCGGGCACGACTTCATGGACGGCACGGTGGAGGCCTTTGTGGGTGCGGCGAAAATGCACGTCCGGCACGGCACCACTGCCATGTGTCCCACCACATTGTCCGGCGATCCCCGGGAGACCGAGCAGGTCTGTGCGGTGTATCGAGAAGCCAAAGGGAAGGCAGACTGCGCCTTTTTGGGGATCCATCTGGAAGGACCTTACTTTGCCATCAGCCAGAAGGGTGCCCAGGACGAAAAATACATCCGTCCGCCGGTGCGCCAAGAGTACGAGGCACTGCTGGATGCCTGTCCCGATGTGGTACGTTGGAGTGCGGCACCGGAGCTGGACGGCGGCATGGCGTTCGGTCGTGTGCTGTCCGGTCGTGGGGTCATCGCTTCCATAGGCCACACCGATGCGGATTTTGACACCGCCGCCGAAGCTTTGCACAACGGCTACAGCCTGATCACCCATTTGTATTCCTGTATGCCGGGGGTTCATCGAAAGAACGCCTGGCGCATTGCCGGGACCATCGAAGCGGCGCTGTACTACGACGACTTCACCGTGGAGATCATCGCAGACGGCTGCCACCTGCCACCGGCGCTGCTGAAATTCATCGTCAAATGTAAAACCACCGACCGGATCTGCCTGGTGACGGATTCCATGCGTGGTGCCGGTATGCCCGATGGGGACACGATTTTAGGCAGTCTCACCCGGGGACAACCGGCGATCATCGAGGACGGCGTTGCCAAGCTGCCCGACCGTTCTGCCTTTGCCGGCAGCGTGGCCACCATGGATCGGCTGGTACGCAACATGGTAACACTGGCAGAGGTACCACTGTGTGATGCGGTCAAGATGGCGTCCCTGAATCCGGCAAGGGTGCTGGGACTTTCGGACAGAGGCAAGCTGGCACCGGGATACATAGCAGATGTGGTGGTGCTGGATGCGGATTTGCAGGTGGTGTCGGTGCAGGCTGGCGGCAAGCTCCGGTATTCTACCTTATAAACAATTGGAGGTTACTTTATGCATACAATTACGGTTACAAGTTTTCCGAAGCCCTTGTCGGCGCTTTGTCTGGGCACGGCTTCCTATGGCAGTGCCGGACTGACCGGAGAACCACTACAGGCGGCCTATGCGATCTTGGATGCCTATTATGCCATGGGCGGTCGGTTTCTGGACACTGCCAATGTGTACGGCCGCTGGGGCGTGGATCACGTCAATGCGTCGGAGATCGTCATTGGTCGCTGGCTGAAAGAGCGGCAGATCACCGATATGGTCATCACCACAAAAGCCTGCCACTATATGCCGGAAGCGCCTGCGGTATCCCGTGTGACGGCAGACGACATGGCAAGAGACGTAGAGGAGAGCCGCCGTTCGCTGGGTCTGGACGAGCTGCCCATATGCCTGCTGCACCGGGACAACCGGGACGTGGACATCCGCAACATTGTGGATTTTTGTGTATCCCAGGTGGAGAGCGGACACGTGCTGCGGTTTGGTTTTTCCAATTATGGGGCAGACCGGGTGAAAGCTGCACTGGACTACATGG
>CAZLED010000129.1:0-5792 GCA_964558485.1 uncultured Ruminococcus sp.
GATGTCCAGGCCTCGCCCCAGAAGGATACCGACCTGTCTTGTTCTGCCGCCGTACACGGTCACGTACAGGTCACCGGCACCAACGCACAGGTTGTCCAGCGTTCCGGCGCCCTGCATGGACAGCAGCTTTGCCATTTCCCGGACACTCTGCCCGAACACTGCCGCCTGGGAATTGAAGTGCAGCGTGTCGTCGCCCATTTCCTTCTGGTTCAGGCCAATGGTCAGTGCAATGCCCAATGCGTAGCCGTTCTTCAGTGCCACCGCACTTTCGATACCCATCACATCGGTGGTCAGGCTGATATGATAATATTTCGTCTGCATGATGGTCTTCAGCTTCTGCAGGATCGTCATATCCTTGCCGCAGAACGCCACCTCGGTCTGGTCGTGGGCCACAAGCTCATAGCTGGTGCAGGGACCACCCACAGCGTTCAGAGAGACCTTCTTGCCCAGCTCGTCCAGCTTCTTCTGCCACACCATGGGATACGGCAGCAGTTCCCCATCCGGCGTGTTCCACAGACCCTTGGTGACGGTCAGTACCGGTATCTCGTCCGGGATCCTGGGCAGCACATAGTCGCCAAACCAATCCACGCCAAAGCTGCTGACGCCACCGATGATCATGTCGGCACCGGCAATGGCCTCTTCCATTTCTTCGATCTGATAATACGCTACACCGGCAGGAAAATCCTTGGTAAACTTGGGATGTCTGCCGGTTTTTCTACAGGTGTCGATGATGTCTCTGTCCAGGTGCGTCCCCACCAGGCGAACGGTGTGTCCGTTCTCTCTGGCCGGAAACGCCAGTGCCGACCCCATCATACCAGAACCAATGATCGTTACAATAGACATAATTTTATACTCCTTTTTTATAATTCGGATACCAGAAGTTAGAAGTCG
Source organism: uncultured Ruminococcus sp. (assembly GCA_964558485.1). Taxonomy (GTDB): domain Bacteria; phylum Bacillota; class Clostridia; order Oscillospirales; family CAG-272; genus UMGS1696. The sequence goes on from CAZLED010000129.1 coordinate 892, forward strand.
TGCTACGCAAAGTCTGGCTTGTGACCCATTTTTGCTTTTATGTAATGGGGACACAATACCTCTCCCGTTCAACTGTAGGGGCGATTCACGAATCGTCCCGTCTAACAATTTGGTATCACAAGTTGATGTAAATAAATCGTACGTTTTGTTCTTCTCCCATATTAAACACCAAAACATGCGTCGGGACGATTCATGAATCGCCCCTACAGGTGACAATGAAACGAATACGTCCCCGGTTTGTTTTGTTCTTTCTATATGGGTGTCGCTATAGAATCGATTTTGTTACCCATCGTGACTTCTGACTTCTTATCTCTTACTTCTGACTTCCCTTCATCTCCACACCACGTTGTCCACGGTGCCACGTCCGGTGCTGTTGCCGTCGCTGTTGATATCGTCAAAGGACGTCACGTACACCAGGCTGTCGTCCTGCACCGCTTCGCCGCACACACGCACGTCCGACAGGGTCACGGTACCTACGTGGGAGGTCAGGTATGGGTCGAAAACTTCTCGGTCGCCGCTGCGGATGGATTTGGGGCCGATGGTCACCAGGTGCGATAGCGGATATTTGTCCCAGTGCAGGGTCAGGTCGATGTGCTCAAAGGTCACGTGTCCGATGTGGGAACCCAGCTCGAAGGCAGCAAAATGACCTCTGATCGGGTCGCTGTTCTCGTAAGCCGGAAAGGCATCGATGGGACCTGCCAGATCGATGGTGATGTGCTCGAAGAACAGGTTGTCCGACGAACCAACACCACCACGCTCCGGCGCTTCTCCGATGCGGTAGACCGGCGTCTGGAAGTACATCTTGAAGGTCATGATCCCCGTCACGTGGCTGATGATGGCATCGTACAGGCCACAGTCCACTTCGGTATCGTCTTGGTAGGTATATACACCCGGCTCGATCCGCAGGGCTTTGTAGCGGCTTTCCGGCGCCAGATGCAGTTCTTCGCACAGCACATTTTTTGTGTTGCCAAAGGTCACCGAGGAATTCTGCCAGTCGTACATATTCAGTGCCACCAGATCGTCGCCCACTTCTCCGCGAATATTTTTTACGTAAAGATTTTCACTATTCCCATTGATGTGCAGGCCGTCTGCATAGCAGCTCTCAAAGGTGATGTTCTCGAAGACCCCATTGGTCAGGTTCCCTACCTGCACGCCAAACCCGGCCGCATGGGCAAAGTTGGCATCTCGAATGGTCAGACCGATGATGTTGTTGAACAGCATACAGGTGGACACTCCATAGAAGGGTCTGCGCTCCCCAGGCACGTCCTGGGCAAAATGGGTGTACCGACCGCTTTGTCCGTAGCCCCCACGCTTGGTGTGGCTCTCTTCCCAGCTGCCACCGTGGATGGAGATGTTGCGGTCTTCCCTACCCGTTTGGATGGGGAAATAGGTGCCGTCCGCTGTGTGTTCGTTTCGCAGCAGCAGCACCTCGCAGTCCGGCGTCAGGCGTATGATGGCACCGGTGGCTTCGATGTGTCTGTTCGATGGGATCACCACCGTGTCGTCGATCCAGTAAATGTCCGCAGACGCCGGGATCACCACCACGCTGTGTTCCTGCAGTGCTCGCTGCAATGGGGTCGTCCAAAGGATCCGTCCGTCCTTTTCTTCCGCAAGCGAACGATACTCCGTCAATACGACACAGTCGGTGACGCTGTCGATCAATGTTTCTGCCGCTGCCAGATTGTCCTTCCGCATGGTTTCCAGAGAAGCACGGATCTGTTCTTTGGTTCTTGCTGTGGTTTCCATGGTCTCACTCCGATCTTTTGCTTTTTTAGGGGCTCCTCACGCCATGGTACCCCGTTTTTTTGTTTTGTCACTTTTGCCTGAGGTTTGCCAATATTTCGGCAATTTCTTTGTCCACCGAAAGGATCTCTTCCCGGAATTCCCGTGCCGACATCCGCAGCACACCGGAGCGCACCGCCTGCAGCTGGATCAGTCCGTCTGAAGTCACCACACGCACCGTGTGATCCTTGCCAATCTGGTTCACCAGCTTTTCGATATATGTGTCGCCCAGCTCGTTTTCCTTTGTGTATACCACGTGCAGTCCCTGATAATCGAACTTTCGCTCCACAGAACCTTTCACATTGTACGCATCGAACACTACGATCATGTCCCGTTTCGTGAAGGCCTGGTAGTTTGCCAAAAGGTCACACAGCTGCCGCCGGGCGTTTTCCAGGTCGGTCTGGGCAATGGCAGACAGCTCGTCCCAGGCGAAGATCACGTTGTAGCCATCGATGATGTACAGAGAACGCCGATTCCGGTGGAGCTTGGGTTCTGCTGTCACCAGCTTTTTGCCCTCGCCGTAGACCTTGCGTCGGATGGGACCAAACTCCCGTTCCATGATGGCTTCCAGCTCTTTTTCGTCCAGATCCAGATTGCGCCGGATGACCTTGGGCGCCTCCACCACCGCTGCCTGCTCTTTGTCTTTGATAAGTGTAGATTCCAAGTGCATATGGGAGCGTACCTCTTGCCAAGGTACCACGAACCCGGCGCCATGGGCACAGAACACCGAATCCGGCGTGTTGTCCAGATCGGCTTCCGGCACGTAGGCAACTTCCTCGATCACCGCCGCAGCGTTGTGGCAGGGATAGTAGCCGTCCATGCGACAGGAGAGCTTGCCCTTGCCGTGGGTGTAGGCTGCCACCTCTTTGGCGTATTCTCCCATGGTAGACACCGGCGCACGTCCCTGCAGCACCGACACACCCGGCGTGGCTTCGTGCTCGTCATAGGTGCCGTCCCGTGTCAGAATATCCGCAATGGCCCGACCCACACATTCTCCCGGCACTTCCAGCCGAAAGGCGTACCAGGGTTCCAGCAGCACCATATGTCCTGCCGCCCGTGCCTGCATCAGTCCCTCTCGTACCGCACGATAGGTGGCTTCCCGAAAGTCTCCGCCTTGGGTGTGCTTCAGGTGGGCCCGACCTGCCGTCAGGGTGAGCTTCATGTCCGTGATGGGTGAACCGGTCAGGGTGCCCAGGTGGGTCTTTTCTTCCAGATGGGTCAGGATCAGCCGCTGCCAGTTCCGGTCTAAGTCGTTCTCTCGCACCACGCTGTCGATGACCAGTCCCGATCCAACCGGCAACGGCTCCAGCACCAGGTGCACCTCCGCATAGTGCCGCAGGGGTTCAAAGTGCCCCACGCCTTCCACAGGGGCTGTGAGGGTCTCCCGGTACAAAATATGGCCATCCGTGAAGGTGATGGGCACGCCGTATCGCTCGTCCACCAACCGCACCAGCACCTCCGTCTGCACCTCTCCCATGACCTGCGCCTGTATCTCGCCAAACCGTTCGTTCCAGAGAATATGCAAAAGCGGTTCTTCTTCCTCCAGTTCCTTCAGCTTGGGCAAAAACAGCCGGGGATCTACCTCCTTGGGCAGCGCAATTCGATAGTGCAGCACCGGTTCCAGGGCCGGCGGCAGCGCAGTCTCCTCGTCACCAAGCCCCTGCCCCACATAGGTGTCGGACAGTCCAGCCACGGCGCACACGTCTCCAGCCGAAACACTGTCCACGTTGGTATATTTGGCACCGGAATAGAGTCGCAGACCCGTGACCTTTTCTTCCTTCTTCTCGCCGCTTGCGCTGGTATAGGTGAGCTGCTGTCGCACGGTCAGGGTGCCGCCGGTGAGCTTGAGGTAGGTCAACCGCACACCGCTGGGGTCATGGGCGATCTTGTACACCTGGGCCCCAAAGGCAGCCGGATATTCCGTCTCCATGGTATATTTCGTCAGTCCGTCCAGCAGTGCGGTGATGCCGGTGTTTTTTAGCCCACTGCCGAAGTAGCAGGGGAACAGCTTTCGTTCTGCCACCAGCGCCGCTATGTCGTCCGCCGTGATCGTCTCGCCGTTCATGTACCGCTCAAACAGTGCTTCATCACACAGAGCGACACGCTCGGCGATGTCATCAACGGGTTCGTCTTCGAGATTTGTAAAATCCACACAGCCGCTGTGCAGGTCGGTGCATAACCCATGGAGCACGTCCGCCGGTTCGCTGTGGGCCAGATCCATTTTGGTGATAAAAATAAACGTAGGCACATGGTAGCGTTCCAGCAGCTGCCACAGGGTCTGGGTATGGGCCTGCACGCCTTCGGAGCCGCTGATGACCAAGATGGCATAGTCCAGCACCGCCAAGGTCCGTTCCGCTTCGGCAGAAAAGTCCACGTGTCCCGGTGTATCCAGCAAAGTCACCGACAGATTCCCATAGGTGAACAGCGCCTGCTTGGAGAAAATGGTGATGCCCCGTTCCCGTTCCAGCACGTGGGTATCTAAATAGGTATTGCGCTGGTCCACTCGACCCGGCGTTTTGATCTTCCCTGCCGCATACAGCATGGCTTCCGATAGGGTGGTCTTTCCGGCATCCACATGGGCCAGCACCCCAATGACCTGTTTTTTCATGCTCGTTCTCTTTTCTGCAAAATAACACATTTTATTATACCATAGGATCGCCACCGATGCAACCGAGAAAATGTAAAAAAGAGATATGTATGGAGAAAAAGGCTGTCTGGCAGAAAATAAAAAATAGCACCCGTACCGATCCGGCACGAATGCTATCCAGTCTATATGCTTATTTCCGTCTCTGCCGCAATACCTCATAGGCCAGCATAGCCGTAGCCGATGCCGCCGACAGGGAGCCTGCAAATTCTCTGCCGTACTCGATCCGCACGATGGTATCCGCCTCGTCCAGCAAGGCTCTGGAGATGCCACGCTTTTCCCCACCGACGACCAGAAACAGGGGGCAGGTCAAGTCCGCTTCAAAGGACGACACCGAATCCCGGATCCCGGCGCAGCAGATCTTGTAGCCACAACTGCGAAATAGCCCAGCTGCCGTAACCCCATCGCTGGTGTACAGCGGCAACAGCTCCGAGGCACCGGCAGACGAACGGCACACCACACCGGCGGCACTCAT
>CAZLED010000130.1:0-5684 GCA_964558485.1 uncultured Ruminococcus sp.
GATGATCGCAGCGACATCGTCCTTGACCATGATGTCTACAACACCTTCAGCGGCGATACGGCCAGCCTTCTTGTCGGCCTTGCCCAGACCCTTTTCTCTCAGGATCTTGATGGCTTCGTCAAAGTTACCATCGGTCTCTACCAGAGCCTTCTTGCAGTCCATCATACCAACGCCGGTCTTGGCTCTCAGGTCATTTACCATTTTTGCAGTAATAGCTGCCATTGTTATATCCTCCGTTACTCGATTTTTATATCCGTATTTTTTCTGATTAGAACTTTGCGGGTTCAGCGTCTTCTTCGGCTTCAGCAGCGGTGATCTCTGCTTCGGCGTCGTTCAGCTGTTCGCCCTGCTTGCCTTCCAGAACAGCATCAGCGATCACGGAAGAGATCAGACGGATGGCACGGATGGCGTCGTCGTTACCAGGGATGATATAGTCAGCATCGTCCGGGTCGCAGTTGGTGTCCACGATAGCCACTACCGGGATACCCAGCTTCTTGGCTTCCAGAACAGCGTTGTGTTCCTTGCGAGGGTCAACGATGAACACAGCAGCCGGCAGACCGTTCATGTTCTTGATACCACCCAGGTTCTTTTCCAGGTTGAACATTTCCTTCTGCAGAGCAGCAACTTCCTTCTTGGGCAGCATATCGAAGGTGCCGTCTTCCTGCATCTTTTCCAGGGAGCGCAGTCTTTCGATAGACATCTTGATGGTCTTGTAGTTGGTCAGCATACCACCCAGCCAACGTACGTTTACGAAGTACATACCGCAACGTTCAGCTTCTTCACGGATGGCATCAGCAGCCTGCTTCTTGGTGCCTACGAACAGGATGGAACCGCCTTCCTGTGCGGTGTCACGAACGAACATATAGGCTTCTTCAAACTTCTTGATGGTCTTCTGCAGGTCGATGATGTAGATGCCGTTTCTTTCGGTGAAGATGTATTCGGCCATCTTGGGGTTCCAACGTCTGGTGTGGTGACCAAAATGTACACCAGCTTCCAGGAGCTGCTTAATAGAAACAATAGACATTGTAATGTCCTCCTTCGGTTTTTCCACCATCCGACATATTCTGCACCCCACCTCTATAGAAGCAGGGACCGACAGAACCTCAGTCCGATGTGTGTAATGATAGATATGTTACGCGGCATCCACAGACACACAAAAAAGCGTCCGGCTCACGTACCTTGATATTATAGCACAGTTTTTACTAAAAGGCAATAGGGTATGCAGAATTTACATTTTGTTCATATATCGCCGCAACAGAAAAAGGGGAGCTTTCCCCTTCTCTGTCCTATGGATTTATTCGGCGTCGCCCAGCAGCTTTTTCAGATTCTTGATCTCGTTGTCCACGGGGTTTTGCAGCTTGGTCAGTGTGGAGACCACGTTGTTGTTGCCGGCCATGTAGATCTGGTCGATGATGGGGCCGCCTACGACCTGCTGCCATGCGTTGATCCCGAAGTCGAAGCAGATGGTGTCGATGATGATGTCCACGGATACGGCGGATTCTTCGTCACGGGAATACTTGGTCTTCAGCAGCACTTCCTTATATTCGGGGATCAGATACTTATTGGTATCGAATGCCATCGCTTCCAGCAGCATACCTACGTTTTCCTTGCGGTCATCCGGCAGGGTCTTCAGCAGGATGGAGATCTCGGCGCCAAAGGAAGGAGAGTAGTAGCTGCTCTGCTCTTCGTCATACTTGGGACACGGCAGGATACCGATCTCCATATCGTAGTCACGCATACTTTCCAAGCTATAGAACGGGGTCACGTCGAACAGCAGCTTGCCGTTTTTGAAGGTCGCTTCACCGGTGCTGGCGTTATCCTTATTGGTGTTCTGCATATTGAAATACAGCTTGTTGTTGCCGAACAGGTCGAAAATATGCATCATTTTGTTGACAGCATTTTCGTTCTGCACCAGATCGAACACCGGATAGCCGTCTTCGCCTGTGCTGACCATTTTGATACCGGAGCCTTCGATGAACCGCCAGAAGGTCTCCTTCCACGAACCGCCTACACCAAACTGGTCTTTGTCGTCCAGCGTGCCGTCGCCGTTCAGGTCCCTGGTCGCCATTTCACAGAGGGTGTGCATTTTGTCCAGGGTCCAGGTGCCTTCTTCCACCGAACCATACAGGTCGATGTCGCTGCCCAGGTTGGTGTACATATCTTTATTGAAGACAAATCCGGAAGCACGGGACAGGACAGACAGGCTATAGTTCCCGGCGGCGGCGTAGGTCTTACCACCCACGTTGAACACGCTTGTTGCCATGGGGTTCCACCATTCGGCATCCAGCTTGATGTAGGGCATATTCTCCCAGGACAGGAGACAATCGCCGCTGTAGAATACCCACAGGTCGTAGCAGAACCACACGTCATAGGTGGTGTCGCCTGCCATGGCAGCACTTTTGATATTGTCGTTGGAGACCATATTCTGTGCTTGGATGTCCAGCTTGGCGTTGAATCGGTCTTCGATCCGCATATTTCTCTGGTAGATGGCATCGTTGAGACGGTCACCGGTCTCTTCTTCGGCATCCATCTGGGTCTCGGCCCAGGACAGCCAGCTTTCATCGAAATGGAGCATGGACATGGTGAAGCCTGCCATATCGGTGTCCGGCAAGCCATCGGTCAGCTCGGTCTCCGTTTCGGTTACAGTAGCCGTGATATCCGAGGTGGATGTGGATTCGGTTTCCACCTCTGCACTGCCACAAGCACTGAGCAGCAAGCTGGCAAGGAGCAAAATGGTGATCGTTCTTTTCATGGTAGATCCCTCTCTTTTGTTTTATATATCACCGATATTATACCACAGTTCATATTTGTTTGATTTGAAGTTTCTGTTAATTTATTGTGAATTCTCACCAGCAAAACCATCCCGGTTTCCGTGGCCGCCGGCCGGTGCAGCTGCATTCTTTGCGATATTCCACCAGCACAGCGTCCTCACCGATGCAGCGGATATCTTCCCATGGTATGCGGACCTCGTCCTTTCCGGCTGACCAAAAACCACCGGGTGACAGGAACACCGCCGTTGGTTTTCCGCAGTCGGTGTCCAGCTCGATATCCGTGATGTGACCCAAGAAGCGACCGTCACACAAGCTCACCACATCCTTGCACTCCAGTTCTCGCAGCGTATACAGCATGGCGTATCTCCCACAAAGTTTTTTCTCAGTATATGCCATCCAGTCATGTAGTGTTACACATCGTGTAGTGTTACACAGAAAAAAAGCCCCGTACGTTTCATACGGAGCTTTTTGCATTTGTCTTATAGTCCGATCAGCTCGGATAGTTCTCGGTGTAGTATGCGTTATACACAGCGCAGGGACCGGTACCTTCTTCGGTAACGTTCGTAGCAGCTGCCAGAACTTCGTCCTTCTTCAGGTCCTTCTTGAACTGGTTGATAGAAGCCTTCAGCTCTTCAGCGGTCATAACGTCGATCTGATCCTTATAGGTCTTGGACAGAGCAGCCAGGTCGTCCTTCAGATCCGGGTCAGCGCCTTCCATCTCATAAATGGTGGAGAAGTCGAAGGTCAGGTAAGGAGAAACCATGGAATCCAGGTTCTGCTGCTTACCGGCATCCCAGTCGGCCAGAGTCATACCGTAATCGGGGTAGGTCATGTAGACGTTACCGGTGGAGTACAGATCCATCTGGTAGTCGTCGCTGAGCTTCACGATGGTGTCTTCGTTATCGGGGTCGATCTGCCAATGAACGCCTTCTGCACCATACTGCAGAACAGTACGCAGCTCGGTATCGGTGTTCAGGTAGGTGATGATCTCCATGGAACGAGCCAGGTTCTTAGAGTAGGTGCTGACAGCAAACATATTGCCGTAGATGTCCTCTTCGTCTGCCATGGGCTTGGAGTAGATGGAGGCGTAGTATTCGTCCTCGTACTGAGCCAGGGTATTGGCGTCGCCCTTGACGATACCAACAGCGAACTTTTCGCCTTCCTTCAGGGTACCGTCACCAACGTAACCGGCTTCCTGCAGTCTCTTCATCATCAGCAGTGTGTTCGTGTACACGGAGTTGCTGATCACGCTCTTGGGCATACATTTTACGTTGTAGTCCATGGTAGCGGTGATCTGGGAGCCCAGCAGAGACCAGGAACCGTCCTCAGACCAGTATACCATGTTGGAAGCGTCGTAGGTATCCAGCAGCGGAACCACGCCGTCCAGGTTCTGGAAGCCGATATCGGTGATGAAGTCTTCGCACTTGATCAGAGAGCTCAGATTATCGATATCATAGTCGTATGCATCCACCAGCTCCTTATTGATGAGCAGATATTCATACTCGCCAACGGGACGGTTGTTGGGGATCGCATAGGTACCACCCTTCTTGGCCAGGGTCAGGAAGGTGGGGTAAATGTAGGTCTTCAGGATCTTGGAGGTGCCACTCAGCTCGGAATCCAGCTGCTGGATGGCTTCCTCTTCGATGTACCGTTCGTAGTTGTCATAGCCGCGAACCAGGAAGATATCCATCTGGGTCTCTTCCACTTCGGGATACTTCACAACGGTGATACCCAGGTCATTGACGTAGGTCTCTTCGTCGAGTTCGGTCTCGGATTCGCTTTCTGCTTCGGTTTCCTCGGCAGCTTCACCACCCTGTTCCTTCAGCGCCTTAGCAGCTTCACGGGCAGCTTCTTCAGCCAGAGCTTCCTCTTCTTTCTTGGCAGCGATCTCTTCCATACGAGCGTCGATGGCATCCTGGTATTCATCCTCCGGGATAGCGTGGAGCTCGATGGCGGTATCGTACTTGGACTGGGTCAGGGAGTTGATGGCATCCTGGGTAGCCAGAATGGCTTCTTCTGTGGTATTCTTGGATGTCGGGATCCACAGGGTCAGGGTCATAGAGATACGGGATGCTTCTTCTGTGTCGGCACTGGCTTCCACGGTCTCATCCTCACCGGAGCTGGAAGAGCATCCGGCCATCATGGAAAGCACCATCATCATGGCCAGAAAAAGGCTGGTTAACTTCTTGTTCATTTAGGAATCCTCCTCATAGAATGTGGGTCGTTCGCGCTTTGCATACTACAAACTCACCTGTGGCAAACCTGCAGGCTGCAATATAATTCTTACAGTATTGTACACGAAAACCGCCAATATGTCAAGCTGTTTTTTGGGTAAAGACGCATTTTTTTCTTTATTCACCTGGAATACTTTGAATGGACAACGGATTTTTTTACAGCACTTTCGCCAAATTCTGCGTATGGCATTTGGTGGAATCCACGAATCTGTTGGGGAATAGCAACAAAATTCATGGGCTCTTCCTATGCAATACAGCCAATTTTTGCGATTTGTCGGATTTTTGGTATTTCTCCGCCGTCCTTGTGGTCTTTGTGCTTTTATTCCAGGTAATCCTTCAGATACCGGGATCGACTGGGGTGACGGATCTTCCGAAGCGCCTTGGCTTCGATCTGCCGGATCCGTTCCCGGGTGATCTGAAACTGCTGTCCCACCTCCTCCAATGTGCGTGGACGACCGTCATCCAGGCCATACCGCAACCGGATCACCTTTTCCTCACGGGGTGTCAGTGTCTGCAGTACCTCGGACAGCTGTTCCCGCAGCATTTCGTATGCGGCAGCATCGGCCGGCGTTGCAGAGTCGTCGTCCGGAATAAAGTCACCCAGGTGCGATTCATCGGCTTCACCCACAGGGGTCTCCCGGGATACCGGGTACTGTGCGGCCTTCCGGATCTCGCCGAC
>CAZLED010000131.1:0-5609 GCA_964558485.1 uncultured Ruminococcus sp.
CCTGTTCCTGCGGCATATCACACCGTTCTATGTGCTGTGCTGCGTGAACCAGGTGTACTCCGGTGCTCTCCGTGGAGCAGGCAACTCCAAGGTGCCCATGGTCATCATGCTGGCGTCCTTCGTGTGCTTCCGGCAGATCTACTTGTTTGTAATGGCAAACTTCATCTCCAACACCATTCTGCCCATCGCCATGGGGTACCCGGCCGGCTGGTTGGTATGCTCCGCACTGACGCTGCTGTACTACCACAAGGTGCCGCTGGACAAGGTGAAGCTGATCCAGAAATAAAGCAAACAAAAAATCCTCCGCATAGTTAATGTGCAGAGGATTTTTTGTGTTGTCAACGCCAGATGCAAATGACAGGCATAGTCGCTTGGTCAGCGGATATTCTTATTTGGTCTTCATCTTGCCGCTTGCTTCCAGCAGCTTCATGAAGTGACCGCCCACAACGGAACGGTGCTGGAATCCACGCTGGAGAGACGTGGTGGTGAAATACCAGTCGGTGGCAGGAACACGGCTCTCGGAGTGGTGGTAGCTCTTCCACAGCGGTGTGACAAAGTCGATGAAATCGTCCTTTTCCTGGGCCAGGGTGGCAGTCCAGATCAGCCAGTCGCTCTTGGTGTAGTCGGAGCGGTTGTCCAGAGGCATACCATAGGGATTCACGTGCTTGCGGTAGGAAGCGAATTCAAACTGCATCACCATGGGATCGAACAGACCGGTGCCCCACAGCTTGTCCCAAACGGCATTGTACTTCATGGACCAGGTGCCGGGACGGTCGTAGGCCAGACGGAAGCTGCCGTCGCCATTGGACGCTCTTGTCACAAAGGAATCGGCCATCTTCTTGGCTTCGGTCATGAGACCATCGGCATCCTCGGTTCTGCCCATCATCCGGTAGATCAGTGCCAGGCCTGCGATACCCATGATGGCCTTCAGAGACAGGTTGCAGTTGTGTGCCAGGTGACCGGCAAAGTCGTCGGTGCAGAGCTGGTTTTCCGGATCGTAGCCGTTGGCGATCAGGTACTTTACCCATGCTTCCAGCAGATCCATATTTTCTTCGGCAAAGGCAGTCTCCTTGTCAGCCAGAGAAACAGCCGCAGCCATTACCAGCAGGTTACCGCATTCTTCCACGGGCATCTGGGATTCCAGTCTGTCGCCGTAGAACTGGCCGTTCAGCAGCGGATACCGACCGGCATCGTGGGGTGCAAAGTCGAACTTCCACATATCGGTGCGAGAGTACTTGTACACCGGCCGCATCATGCCCCGTACCAGCTCCGGATTGTACAGCAGGAACAGAGGCGTGGAAGGATAGCTTACGTCAACCGTAGCGGCACAGCCGTTGGAGAAGCATTCCTTGGACACAAACAGGATCTTGCCTTCGGTATCCAGTACCAGCTTGTGGGCAGCAATGGCCTGCCGATAGCTGAGCTCACAGATCTCGGCATACTTTTCGCCGCCGGCCCGTACAGCATCGTGGAACAGCTTTTCAGCAAAGGCACGGCAACGGTCCACCAGAGCCGCATAGTCGGTGTAGGCTGCATCGATGGCTTCGGTGATGGTCATGCCATCCTTGTTCCAGTAGGAGTTGAGCTGCTCACCAAAGTATTCGATAGACTTGATGTCGTCGTAAGCGAAGGTCACCAGAGTCTTGTTGTCGTGGCAGGTGTGCATGGGCATGGTCATAGACACAAAGGTGGTTTCTTCCTTGTAGTCTTCCGGAGCCTCGGACCACTTGTTCCAGCCGATCTTGTGGGGACAATAGGGAACGTTGATGGTCTCCACAGCAGCGGTACCATGGCAGGCGGTCAGGTAGAAGTAACCCCAGTCGATACGCACGTCGTCACCGGAGCAGTTCAGCACGTTCTGCACGCTGTTGCCCATCTTTACGGTAGGCTTGCCGTTTACGTCGAAGATCTCGGTGACCACGGGAGACTGGCAGCGGGTGTTCAGGCAGACCTCTTCGCTGACAGCCAGCTTGACCGTCACATCGTGGCAGCAACCGTCGGCAGAGGCAGTCTCGATCAGCAGGTAGCTGACAGGACGGGTCATCACAGCCAGGTCATCCATGAGCAGGGGCGTGGTGAAGGTCAGCTTCAGCTGTACACCGGCACCCACGAAGGTGTAATAGGTGGAAAGGGCATCGTAATCGAAAGCGACCTGTTCCAGCACAGGGGTGTCATCATTGGCATGGAGCTTGCCCATGAACCGATAGGCCTGTCCGTCGATGGTGGCGGTGCCTACGATGGTGTTGGGTTTGCCGGTCCAGTGGCAGGTCACTTTGTCGGTGAGCTTGTCTGCCGGAGACCAGATGGAAAAATAGGGATCCACGGTGATCAGCGGCGTAGAAGGGGGTCTGAGACGCATGAGGAATACCTCCGAAATTTGTATTTTGTTCAGGCACATTATACCATGGTTGCGGTTAGAAGTCAAGGGGAAAATGAAAAATGTACCCATCCACGGTGTCTCAGGTAGAAGTTTCGGGAAAATGTGCGGAGAAGAAAGAGGGGTGTCCTGCTTCCTTCTCCGTACAAGGGACAGGCGCTATTCCTGCAGCAGCTTCTCGATCTCACCTGGGATGGACGAAAAATCCGCCACCAACGAGTGTGGCTTCTTCACCGGATCGTCCATGGCCAGCGGCACAAAATGCACGTGCTTCCGACTGCGCATCGTGGCGATATTCCCCAGATTGGCAGACAGGGCATCGTTGGTAGCCAGCGCCAGCAGCAGCGGTCTGTCGGAACGCAGCTGTGCCTTGGCTGCCATGGTCACCGCCGTATCTGTGATCCCATGGGCCAGCTTTGCCAGCGTGTTTCCCGTACAGGGTGCGATCACCAACAGATCCAGCGCTTCCGCCGGCCCCAGCGGTTCAGCATCGGCGATGGTGCAAATGGGTGCACGACCACACAGCGTGGTGAGGATCTGCACAAGGTCTGCCGCTTTCCCGAACCGGGTATCTGTGTGCGCCGCATTTTCGCTGAGAATGGGCACCACCGTGTAGGTCTCCACCAGGCTTTCCAGCACCGCTATGCTTTTGGCATGGGTACAAAAGGAACCGCACAGGGCATAACCGATCTTCATAGTGTATCCCTCCGTTCCTGCAGTGGAGAACTGTCCGCAGTCTGCCAATGTCCGATGGCCTCTAAGATCCCGTCACAAAGGATCCGACCGGCGGTGTGGGGTGCGATCTTTCCCGGCAGTCCCGGCGCACGGATCAGGCGTATGTGACCGGGCAGCTCCATTGTCGGCGGCAGTCCATGGGTCAGCTCCACGAAGATGCATCCATCCTCCAGGCCGGCCAGGCAGGCGTCTGTGAATACCGGTGCCGGAATGGTGTTGAACAGGATCTGACAGGGCAAAGGTGCGTGCAGAAAGGGTGACAGCAGTACCGTGTCGCACCCGTCACAGGCGGCTTCGGCCAGGGCTTCCGGTCGTCGGGCTGCTACGATCACGTGGGCACCCAACAGATGCAGACGCGTCGCCAACGCCTTGGCACAGCGTCCGTAGCCTGTGATCACAGCGGTGGTCTCCGGCAGGATCATGGGCAGCTCCCGGATGGCAATGGCTATGGCACCTTCGGCAGTGGGCACCGCATTGAGGGTCTGAACCACGCCATTTTCATAATAATCCAAAAAGTGAACGGCATTCTCCTGGGCCAGCCGACGGGCCATTGGTGGGATCAGGCCACCCAGCAGCAGACTGCCCGGACGCAAAAAACGGCACAGCGCATCCAGGGGTACGGTCTGGTTGGCGTGGGGATCGGCAATCAGATTCTCGCCGTCCCGTGTCACCGGAATGGGCAGGATCCCCACTTGTGCCCCGGACATGGCCTCCTGCCAGGTTTTGGCACCGTGGGCATAGGCAGGCAGCTGTACATCCGTGGTGCCCCAAACGGAAAGACCAGCCTCCGGAAACCTGCGATGGAGCCCAGCCAGAATGGTTTCTGTCCGTTTGTCACCACCCAATATCGAGATCTTATCTATGGTACGCATATGTTCCCCTTTCGTGTAGGGATTTGGTATCCTGCTATCATTGTATGCGCCACCGATTCATACGTGCAGCAAAAAACACCGTACATTCCTGCACAGTGTTTCCTGTTAAATTCAGCAATCTTTGCCTTCGTAATAGTATTCCCGCTTGTCCCAGCCCATCTCGGAAAGGATCACATCCCAGCGTTCCTCCAATGGTACGGCATCCTCGGAGGTGTCTTCGAAGATCACCGGACAGAACCCGGCGGTCAGGTAGTTCTTGATGGCAGGACGGCGCCAGTCATCGGTGGTCAGCCACACACGGGATACTCCAGCCTTGGCAAGCCGGGCAAGTCCGTGGGCCAGCATGGCATGACCGATCTTCTTGCCCCGCACCTCCGGCAGCGAACCCACCATGTGGATCCAGCCGTCGCCGGTGTCCCGGATGTGGGCCGTCAGCGTTGCCACCGGTCGTCCCGTGGCCTTTTCGCAGACCAGAAACACATCCGTCTCCGGCACCAGAAGTGGCATATTCGTGATACAATTGGTGTAAGCGTCCCGATTCGCATCCTCGCCCAGGAGCTGGTTTTTGCAAATGTCCACCCAGGTGTCGATCTCGCCGGGCGTATTTTCGTCAATGTTGCGGATGAAATACTCCTCGTGCAGCGGATACGGCTTTACATCCCCCATCCGCTTCATCATTTTCAGCTGCTGCATGGTCATACCTCCTTTGTGTAAACGAATGCTTACGAAACCTTATTGGTTGTAGAGCTCGGCGGCCTTCAGCAAATTCTCCTCACAGAAGGACGGGATCCGACCCAGACCATCCGGTCCCACGTTGAGCAGGTAGTTGATGCCCAGCTCGTTCAGGTGCTTGCGGTTGGCTGCGATCTGTTCCGGTGTGAGCCAGTTGTGGTCGTAATACCGGAAGCCCCAGGAATGGTTCATGGTGCCAGCCGTTTCGTACAGTCCGTACGGCGAATATTTGAAGCCACCCAGACTGTTCATGTCTCCGTCGTTCTGGGCAGAAGATGCATCCGGCAGTGCTTTCGGGATCTCATTGTCGCCCAGAGAAACATAGTCGTAGGCACCGTTGCCGATCCGGGAATTGATCAGGCAGTTCGGCTGGTATTTTTTGATCATGCCGTGCAGCTCCAGACTCTGCTCCTTGGTGATGACACCGGGCGTATCGAACCAGATCAGGCACAGATCCCCATAGTTCGTCAGGATCTCCTGCACCTGTGGCTTGATCTTTTCTTCGAAGCAAATGGAGAAATCCTTGCCTTCCTTGCCAGGGAAGTCCCAGCAGTTGTACCAACCGGTACCGGCACAACCGGTGGTGTGGTTATAGCCGCCGCCGTGGGGATGATGCCAGTCCAGCTCCTGGGAATAATACAGCCCCAGCTTGATGCCGTACTTGTAGCAAGCCTCTGCCAGCTCTGCAATGATGTCTCTGCCAAAGGGCGTGGCCTTCTTCATATTGAAGCTGTCCACGGCGGAATCGAACAGGGCAAAGCCTTCGTGATGCTTGGAAGTGATCACAAAATACTGCATCCCGGCACGCTTGGCCAGGGAGATCCATTCGTCCGCATTAAAATAAATGGGATTGAAAATATGCGCCAGCTGCTCGTATTCGGCATTGGGGATGG
>CAZLED010000132.1:0-5343 GCA_964558485.1 uncultured Ruminococcus sp.
GGTGGGTATCATCGGCGGTACCGGCTCCGGGAAAACGTCCCTGGTGAACCTGATCCCCCGGTTTTACGATGCCACAGAGGGCACGGTGCTGATGAATGGCGTGAATGTGAACGACTATCCCTGTGATACGCTGCGGCAAAAGATCGGCGTAGTACCCCAAAAGGCACTGCTGTTCCACGGCACGATCCGGGACAATCTGCACTGGGGCAACGAAGCGGCTACCGATGACGAGCTGATCGAAGCAGCTGCACTGGCCCAGGCCGGAGAGATCGTGGCTGCCAAGGGGCTGGATCACGTGATCGAGCAGGAAGGCAGAAACCTCTCCGGCGGACAACGGCAGCGTCTGACCATCGCCCGTGCCCTGGTGCGTAAGCCTGAGATTTTGATCCTGGACGACTCTGCGTCTGCCCTGGACCTGGCCACCGATGCGGCACTGCGCCGTTCGCTCCGGGAGATCCCCTATCATCCCACCGTGTTCATCGTTTCCCAGCGTACCTCTTCCCTGCTCCACGCCGACCAGATCTTAGTGCTGGACGACGGTGTGCTGGTGGGCAAGGGGACCCATGAGGAGCTGCTTGCCACCTGCGAGATCTATCGAGAGATCCACGAGACCCAGGTCGGCGCCAAGCGTGAAGGAGGTGACAAGTGATGGCTAAGAACAATCAAAAGAACAAAAAGAAACTGGATACAAATACCATACGGCAGGTGCTGCACTACATTCGCCGGTATCGGGTGCTGCTGGGACTGTCGCTGCTGTTTGCCTTCGTCTCGGCGGTGCTGTCGCTGTACATCCCCATTTTGGTGGGCCGTGCCATCGACTGTGCCATCGGCGTAGGACAGGTGGACATGGATGCCATCGTGGCGCTGCTCATACAGATCGCCGTTTGCACCCTGGTGATCGCACTGTCCCAATGGTGCATGACCACCTTCCACAACCGCATTACCTTCCAGGTGATCCGGGACATTCGGGCAGAGGCCTTTGCCAAGATCAGCACCCTGCCGCTTTCTTACATCGACAGCCACTCCCATGGAGAGATCGTCAGCCGGGTGATCGCCGATGCAGATGCCTTTGGGGATGGACTGCTCATGGGCTTCTCCAACCTGTTTACCGGCGTGGTGACCATTGTGGGTACCCTCGTATTCATGCTGACCATCCATCCGCTGATCACGCTGGTGGTAGTGATCCTGACACCACTGTCTCTGTTCGTTGCCAGCTTCATTGCCAAGCGCACCCATGAGATGTTCCGGCTCCAATCGGAGACCCGTGGGGAGCAGACGGCCTTTATCAACGAAGCCGTTGGTGGGCAAAAGGTCATTGCAGCCTTTGGTCGTGAGGATGCCATGGTGGCGCAGTTTGACGATATCAATGAACGGCTGGAGAAGTATGCGCTGCGTGCCACGTTCTTTTCGTCCATCACCAATCCGTCCACTCGTTTTGTGAACAACATGGTATATGCGGCAGTGTGCCTGACCGGTGCTCTGACGGTGCTTTCCGGCGGCATGACGGTGGGTGGACTGACCAGCTTCCTCAGCTACGCCAACCAGTACACCAAGCCCTTTAATGAGATCTCCGGTGTGGTGACGGAGCTGCAAAATGCCCTGACCTGTGCTGCCCGTGTGTTTGAGCTGATCGAGCAGCCCAGCGAAATCGCCGATGCCGACGATGCGGTGGTGCTGCAGAACGTACGCGGCGAGGTAGCCATGGAGGATATCTCCTTCTCCTATGTACCGGAAAAGCCCTTGATCCGCCACCTGGATCTGCACGTTCGTCCGGGTATGCGTGTGGCCATCGTGGGACCTACCGGCTGTGGCAAGACCACGCTGATCAATCTGCTCATGCGGTTCTACGATGTGAACGCCGGTGACATCGCCATGGATGGCACGTCCATCTATCATGCCACAAGGCATTCTCTCCGGGAAAATATTGGTATGGTGCTGCAGGATACGTGGCTGCTGAACGGCACGGTCCGGGACAATATCGCCATGGGTCGAACGGTATCGGACGAGGAGATCATTGCCGCTGCCAAGGCTGCCCATGCCCACAGCTTCATCAAGCGGCTGCCGGAGGGCTACAACACCGTCATCGGCGAGGACAAAGGTGGCCTTTCCCAGGGACAACGGCAGCTCATCAGCATTGCCCGTGTGATGGTCAAGGTGCCGCCCATGCTGATCCTGGACGAAGCCACGTCCTCCATCGACACCCGCACGGAAATGAAGATCCAGGAGGCCTTTGGCAACATGATGAAAGGACGCACCAGCTTCATCGTAGCCCACCGGCTGTCCACCATCAAGGAAGCCGACCTGATCTTAGTCATGCGGGACGGTACCGTAGTGGAGACCGGCACCCACGATGCGCTACTGGCAAAAGGCGGCTTTTACGCAAGTCTGTGGAACAGCCAATTTGCACATTGACCGTCAATTTGCGCATGAAGTCTAAGGTTTGGGTGTGTCTGCATTGACCGTCAATTTGCACATGAAAACCTATCGCTTCCAAAAAGCAGGAGTCTAATCATTATGTATTATCTCATGATCCTGGTGGCTGTGGTGTTGCTGGCGCTGCAGTTTTCCACCAACAAATTCTACCAGCTTCGCTTTGGCAACGCTGTGACCACTTCTCTGCTGTTCACGGCGCTCAGTGGGCTGGTGACAGCTCTGCTGTTCTTCTGCCTGAATGGATTCTCGGTGCAGATCACGGCGTTTTCGCTGGGCATGGCGACCATCATTGCGGTGCTGTGCTGCTCGTACACCCTCATTGGGTTTCGGATGTTTGCCCTGGGCAGTCTGTCTGTGTACTCCATGTTTCTGATGCTGGGTGGGATGCTGCTGCCCTATTTATACGGCGTGCTCTGGCTCAGTGAATCGCTGACCATCGGCCGGATCCTGGGCGTGGTGCTGTTGGCCCTCTCCATGATCTTTCCGGTACTGGGTGAAAAAGGTGGCTCTGCCCAGACACGAAAGCTGTTCTTCACCCTTTGCTTTGTGGTGTTCACGCTGAATGGTTTTGTGAGCATCACCTCCAAGATCCACCAGGTCTCCGCTATGCCCACCGTGGGCGCTATGGATTTTGTGATCCTGTCCAACGGTATCAACGGCTTGCTGTCCACCGTGGCGTTGCTGATCCTGTGTCAAACGAAGCACACCGCACCGCTGCCGGAGCCGCTGACGAACCGCTCCATGGGACTGATCGCCGGGATCGTGGTGGTCAATGCTGCCTGCAATGGCACCTCGTATATGCTGCAGCTGGTAGGCGCTGCCCATGTACCGGCGTCGGTGCTGTATCCGCTGGTGACCGGTGGCATGGTGGTGCTGTCTGCCATAGCCGGTATGGTGTTCTTCCGGGAATTTCCGGCAAAGAAAACCGCCATCGGTCTGCTCCTGTCCTTTGCGGCAACGTTTTTGTTCCTGTTCTAAAGCATTTTTCACGTCAAGCACGAAACGTATGGAACGCCATCTCCGCTCGTCTCCGATGGGTTCCATACTTTTTTTGTGTTGTTTTTTTCGTTTCTCTTGACAAATCCGTCTAAACATGGTATCCTTTAGCAGAGGATATTTGCAATCTTTGCCATATTGGAGGAGCCTTATGTACGATAAAGCCCGGATCGATGCGCTGCGTATCTCTGCCTTGGAGCCGGTCATCGACTATACACCGTTTTATTACTACTTTCAAAAAGCCTATCTGCGCCATCGCTGGGAGTCCAGTGGTGCCCGGCGGTATGCCCTTGCCCTTACTGAGGCGTACCAGAGCTGGGCTGTGTCCATTGATCCCGGCGAATGGATCGTGGGCAAGCCATCGTCTGTTCCGTTGACGGCAGAAGAACAGGCCGAATGGGCGACCATCGACCAATATGCCGTGGGAGAGATGCACTGTCCGGTGGGGCAGGAATCCCATATGGCCATCGACTACGACCGACTCCTGACCCTGGGGACCTCCGGCGTCCGTGCCTACATCGATGAAAAGATCGCCACACTGCCTGACCCGATCGAAGATCCGGACAGCGTGCGCAAGGCCGATTGGTACCGGGCTTGTCAGATGTGCCTGTCTGCCGTGGAAGCGTTCAGTGACCGCTATGCCGACTATGCTGCCCAGCTGGCGGAGAACGAGACCGATCCGGTACGCAAAAGCGAATACGAGACCATTTCTGCCATCTGCCGCAAGGTGCCCAGAGAACCGGCTGGCAGCTTTCACGAAGCGGTACAATCGGTGGCCTTTGTGACCTATGCCATCTCCGTCAAGCCCCTGCGTCCGTCTACGCTGCAATACCAGCTGGGCAGACCGGACCGGTATCTGCTGCCCTATTATCAGGCAGACCGGGAAAAGGGCATTCTGACCGACGACATGGCGCAGACTCTCATCGACTGCCTGTGCATCCAGATCAACCGCCGTGTGCCCCATGGTCTTTCCAGCGGCTTCATGGTGGGTGGCAGACTGCCGGACGGTACCGTGGTCTCCAATCCCATCACCCAGATGTGCATTCGTGCCGTGGAGCAGGTGCATCTGGTCTATCCGTCGCTGGGTCTGTGTACCTGCGCCGATACGCCGAAATCGGATCTAACGCTGGCAAGTACCGTACTGGCCAAGGGGCATTCCCATCCTGCCATCTTCAACGACGACGTGATCCGCACCGGTCTGCAGCGCTATGGCCTGTCCCCGGAGGAAGCCTGTACCTACATCCACTCCACCTGTGTGGAGATCACACCCGTTGGTTCCTCCAACGTATGGGTCGCCAGTCCCTATATGAATCTGCCCGGTGAGCTGCTGACGGTGCTGGCTGCCGGCGACTACCCCACCATGGATGCGCTGTACACAGCCTACACGAGCCACATTCGGGAACGTATGCGTGCCAATGCTGCCTACCAGGTGCTCTGTCGGTATGAGCGTGCCAAGACCTGCCTGGATCCGCTTTTGTCCTGCTTTGTCCACGATTGTCTGGAATTGGGACTGGATATCGAAGAAGGCGGCGCCCGGTACAACTGGATCATGCCTTCCTTTGTGGGGCTTGCCAACGCAGCCGACGGACTGGCCGCCATTGCCAAGCTGGTGTTCCGTGACCACACCGTGACCCTTGCCCGGTACAAAGCGGCGCTGGACGACAACTTTGCCGCAGAGCCTGCCCTGCTTGCCCAGATCCGGGAATTGCCGGGATATGGCAACAATGCGATCGCAGAAGAAAATCCGGAGTGGTATGTGCAGCAGCTGTCGCAGTTTCTGGCAGCGGAATGCACCACCATCGCTCTGCCCTTTGCCGGTGCCCATTTGGTGCCGTCGCTGTTCTGCTGGATCATGCACGACCAGTTCGGCCGTTCCACCGGTGCTACACCCGACGGCAGACTGGCCGGTTTTCC
>CAZLED010000133.1:0-5321 GCA_964558485.1 uncultured Ruminococcus sp.
GCCGCTTCCATTTCCTTCCATTTGGCATAGCAGTCCACCACCGGCACACCGCAGCGCTCCGCCGTAGCCTTGGCAGCATCGATGTACCGATCCAGGGTGCCGTCCTGCATCCGTGCAGCAAAAGCGGTCGCTAAATTTTTGGCCCAATCGGCAGTCAGGTGGCAGCTCACGTTCCAGTTCATGCTGTTGGGCGTCATAAAGATCACCTCAGAACCAGCGTCCTTCAGCCGGGTGAAAATGCTTGCCAGTGCATCGGTGTACCGGCCGATCCCGTTGTCACCGCCGCCGCAGTCGTTGAGTCCATAGCAGACCACGGTCAGGTCGGGTCTGTAGGGCAGCACATCTCTGTCCAGGCGGCTGTTGCCGTTGGGTGCGTTGTCTCCGCTGATCCCGGCGGCGATCACATTGAGCTGGGCACCGGGGCAGAGCTGTCGCAGGATCGATGCCACCTTGGAAGCATAATTGTTCTCCGGTTCATAGACGGTATCGATGCCGCCGTTTCCGACTTCGAACACTTCAAAGCAGCCCTGGGTCACGCTGTCGCCCAAAAACGCAAGCGTCACCGGCGGCTTTCCATATTTGTCCGCATCCTTGGCGGCAAGCTTTTTCAAAAATTCCATAGGATCCTCCTCGATTGTGTGGTGTTTTTATTTTTGTTATAAAGAGGTTCAATACCCATGCCGTACATCGAAACACCTTCGACGGCTTTCGTTTTACCAAACCGATACCACAGCAAACCACCATAAAGGAATTCCACTTTTCCCACACGTCAGCTTGATCAAAAAGTGGTAGTTTCAGCCAAACAAATCTATTGCAGGTGAATTGGTTCGTATTGTACCTATAGTATACAAAATCATACGGGATTTGTCAAGGGAATGGTGGGGAAAGCTACAAATAATTTCTGCCTTTATATTTTCGTGTGGGGCATACATACCAAAAGAGATCGGGCAGAATGGGGGCAAACACTCTGGAAAAATAGCAAATGCTCCTGACAAAGGGATTTTTTCATGTACCCAAAAAAGTGAGAACGCAGCATATGCCACGTTCCCACGCTTTTCTTATTTTACTTCGCAACTCACATACCCAGTACAGCGGCGCCGATGATACCAGCGTCGTTGCCCAGCTTGGCGATCTTGATCTCGGTGCGAGGCGTACCTTCTCTGGTGTAAGTCTCACCCCAAACCTTTTCCATCAAGGGCTTCATCAGGTTGTCCCCTTCGTTGCACACGCCGCCACCGATGGACAGCACGTTGGGCTGGAAGATGTTGATGATGTTCACGATACCGCAAGCCAGGTAGCTGATGTATTCGTCAACCGCAGCAGCACCCACTTCGTCACCCTGCTTCATGGCGTTGAATGCGGTGCGAGCGGATACCTTGGACAGGTCGCCGCCGATCATTTCTTCCATAGCGGTTGCCTTGCCTTCTTCTCTGGCCTTCACGATGTAATCCTTCGTGATGTTCACCAGACCGGTAGCGGAGGAGTATGCTTCCCAGCAGCCCTTTCTGCCGCAGGAGCACTGTCTGCCATCCTTTTCGATGACGATGTGACCCAGCTCGGCACCGGCGAAGTTGAAGCCGGTATATACCTTGCCGTCGATGATGATGCCACCGCCCAGACCGGTGCCCAGGGTGATCATGACGGAGATGGGTGCACCAGCGGCAACACCTGCCATAGCTTCAGCCTTTGCAGCAGCGTTGGCGTCGTTTTCGATATATACCTTCTTGCCATCCAGCAGTGCAGACAGGTTGTCGGCCAGGGGATAGCGCAGGAAGGGAATGTTGTTGGCATATTCCACTACGCCGGTCTCGTTGTTGGCGGTACCGGGGGTAGCCACGCCTACGAATGCCACGTCGTCCAGGGAAATGCCGGCTTCGTCCAGCAGCTGCCGGGACAGAGCGGCCATGTCGGCGATGATGGGATCAGCCCCACGTTCCGGCTTGGTGGGCACGCTGCCCTTCTTTACGATTTCAAATTTTTCATTAACGATACCGATCGCAATGTTGGTACCGCCAAGGTCTACACCAATGGTATACATAGTTTGTCCTGCCTTTCGTATTGTGCGCCGTCTTCATCAAGTAAACAAGCGCCGTTTGTTATATTATACAGAATACGCACAGATTTGTCAAGTATCTCCTACGGATTTCTCGCATAGGGACACGTTTTCGCCACGTTTCGGTGTTTATTTCTTCCGATATACCGGGATCCCTTCCGTTTCCACTTCATGCCAGCCGGCCGCAACGCTCTCGCCGGTGAAGAAGTCTTCCCATTCTCCCGCAGGCAGATAGACCTTGCGGCAGTTGCCCTGACCGGCTGCAATGGGTGCCACCAGCAGATCGTCGCAGAAGAGGTATTCGTCGTCCAGGTTCCACACCTCCGGGTCGTTTGTCCAGTCCATGACCAGCGCCCGAACAGGCGGCTTGCCGGTCTCCTTGTACTGCCGGAACGCTTCGATGAGCCGGGGCATCAGGGTCACACGCAGACAAAGCAGCTCCTTCACTTCCTTTTCGCAGTCCAGCTCCCGCCAGGGCACATCGGGACAGTACCAGGCGTTGATCAGGCACTGGACGGAGAACACCACTACCTGCAGCCGCCGGATCAGCTCTTCCTTGGAGTGGGCGTCCCGTACCTCCGGCGACCAGAGCAGACCGGAGAAGGGAGCGGTGGTCACGCCACGGATGAAATCCTTGTGGTCGTATAGGTCACTGTACAGCACGAAGGGATACGATGCCGCCAATGCCCCCATGTTGCGTACCTCGGATAAGGTCTTTTTGTCTCCCAGCGCTTCCATCATCACCTGGGCATACAGGGTGCCAAAGAGGGAATGGTATTGTTCGCCGTCCATGCCGGAGGGGAAACGGGCAGACAGTGGGAAGGACCAGGAGCCGGTGTTGTCACTGGAGTCGCATTCGTCCAGCTTGAAGCCGTCTACACCGGCGTCCACCAGGGTCTTCTTCTGGTAGTCCCGGAAGATCGAGCGTGCTTCGGTGGTGGTAAAGTCCGGTACCACGCCACCCCAGACCAGCGTGTCCCCACTGTAGGGTGCGATCTCGTCGTGGAAGGGTGCGGTCGGATGGGTGAAGGCGTGCTGCCACAGATTCACGTGGACGTTTCGTTTTTGCATCTCACTGAGGAAAGCGGCCGGATCCGGGTACAGCTCGCTCCAACGATAGGAGCAGGAGTAGGTGTGGGTCTGCCAGCCGGGTTCCAGACCTAAGATGTGCAGAGGGATCTGCTTTTCCCGGAACTCGTCCACCAGGGCCAGCGCCTTTTCTGCGGTGTATTTGGTGTAGCAGCGGTACAGCACGCCCAGCCCCCAGTCCGGCACATCACAGCCGCCGCCGGAGAGCATATTGTACTGGGAAACGATATCGGTGATGGTGTCCCCTTCGAAGAGGTACACGTCCACACCGGCACAGGACGGGATCTGGATGGTCATGACCTGGCCGGAGACGTCCCGGATGGCGTACAGATCGGTGGTGTTGTCTGCCGGTGTATTGGTGCTATCCGCCGGGATATTGGTGTTGTCGTCATCGATGGTGGTCGCAGTCGCCTTGCCGTCATAGGCAGGATTCATCTGGTTGCCACAGTAGAATTCCGCATACCGGGCTGTGTCGATGTACATACCCCAGCCCTTGTTTGTCACAAAGAAGGGCACCGGTGCATGGCTGTCTCCGGTCGGCACCACGGGGTCGGCATTGACGGAGAGCTTGAGCTTGCGTCCCTTGTGGTTGAACTGCTTCAGCTGCAGCCCAAAGCCGTAGAACTGGGTGTCGCTCTCAATAGGGAAGGACAGCACACAGCCACGGGCATTGGTGCGAAAACGGATGGTCTCGGTGGGGAAGGACACAGGTGTCTCTTGGTAGGAAAAGTTTTTGCAGTACCGGGACGGCACGAACTTTTCCGGTGTTCCATAGGTGAGCTTGAACATAGTGGGTTCTCCTTTATCCAGACGGGGATTTTTATGGTTTGCTTAAAAGCTTGTTTTTTTAATTAGAAATGTATCGGTCACGCATCGCAGGACTGCAGTCGAAGGGTGGTGTTTGGTTCCATGGGGATCGTGGTGGGACAGGTGAGCTTGGTTTCCTGCTCCGTTCTTGTCTCATCGGTGGTGTATGCGGTGTAGGTGCCGGCAAAGTCCAGGTGTACCTCTTTTGCGGTGGCACCGGACTCCTTGGCATAATACACCAGCAGTGCCGCCATGTGACCGGCTTCATCCTTGGCCGCAGCGGCATACAGATCGGGATCGTCCGTCTCGGTGTGCAGCGCAGTCCCCAGCCGATACAGGGTGTTCCAGTCGTAGAAGGCATAGTAGCCCTTCAGAGGACGGAGTGTGTAGAAATCGAAGATCCCGTTGAACACCACCGGTCGGGCATCGTAATACATGAGCATATCCACCGGTGCCCTCTGTCCCACGCACAGCACCGCCGCATTGAACGCCGCACCCTTCATGCCGATCATGGTTTCCACAGACCGTGTGAAGCCTTCGTTCTCCCAGCCTTCCACGTAGTTCCATTCGTTGCAGATGCTCTCGATGGTGTCACTTTCCGGAAACCCGGCAGCGGCGATCCGTTCTGCCACAGCCTTGGCTAAGGTGGCGATCCAGTGGGGGTCGGTGCAGTAGGTGTGCCAGGACACAAAATCGGGGCGCAGGTTCTTTTGCCCCATGGCCGAGAGCACAGCGGAGAGAAAATCCAGATTGCCAGCCAGTGCCGGACCGCCGATCTTCAAGTGGGGGAAGCAGCTCTTCAGGTGGGCAAAGGCGGTGGTGAAGAAGTCGCAGAACTGGTCGCAGGTGCCCATCCAGCATTGGGGCGACAGATCCGGCTCGTTCCAGATCTCCCAGTAGGGGATGTCGTAGTGGAAGCCATCTGCCCAGCCTTCGGTGTAGTGCCGGATGATGTGCTCACAGATGACCGCCCACTTCCGGTAGTCTGCCGGTGGATACACGTTGTATTTCTTGACGGTATGCTCGATGCGCTGTCCCAGCCGGTAGAAAATTTTCGTACCGGTTTCGATGGTGCTTGCCAGATACGCATCGGTGACGGGGAAGTCGTAGGAAGCCGGGTCGGTGGGGTCGGCAGAGAAATCCCGGAAGATGGCGGTGATGTCCACGGTATGCTCCACGCCGTACTCCTCGTTATAGGAGGCATCGTGGTTCCGGGCATAGGGGAAGCCGGCTGCCTTGTAGGATGCAAAGTTGTTCTGCCGTCCCATGACCACACCGTTGTTGACAGCGTGCATGGGCTTGATCTTGCCGGCAGCTTTCGCAGGATCGATATGGATCGTTGGCATAGAGGCACATCCTTTCCGTTGTTTAT
>CAZLED010000134.1:0-5207 GCA_964558485.1 uncultured Ruminococcus sp.
TGTGAAGATCGGTATGGAGCTGTACTATGCGGAAGGTCCCGCTATGGTACAGGAGCTGAAGGAGAGAGGGCACAAGATTTTCCTCGACCTGAAGCTCCACGACATCCCCAACACCGTCAAGCGCAGCATGAGTGTGCTGTCCCGTCTGGGTGTGGACATGACCAACCTCCACGCCGCCGGTACTATCGCCATGATGGAAGCTGCACTGGAAGGCCTGACCAGACCCGATGGCACCAGACCCCTGCTGATCGCCGTGACCCAGCTGACCTCCACCAGTGAAGAAAGAATGAAAAACGAGCTGCTCATCGACCGGCCACTGGACGAAGTGGTCATGCAGTACGCACAGAACGCCAAGACTGCCGGCCTGGATGGCGTGGTGTGCTCTCCTCTGGAAGCCGGCAAGGTACACGACGTGTGCGGCAAGGACTTCTGCACCGTGACCCCCGGCATCCGGTTTGCAGACGGGGACGTAGGCGACCAGGTACGGATCACCACCCCTGCGAGAGCCAAGGAGATCGGCTCTGACTTCATCGTTGTGGGCAGACCCATCACCGCCGCTGCCGACCCGTTGGCTGCATACGAACGCTGCGTAGCCGAATTCGTGGGCTAAGAAATACCGATTCCACAAAGCTGTGGGAAACGGAACATTGCCGTGCCCACAAAGCTATGGGGAAACCGTGCATTGCCACAAGACTGTAGGGAACGGTCTTGACCGTTCCATGGATCTATCAAAATTTCATGGATTCAACAAAGGAGTACACACAAAATGGAAGCATATAAGAGAGAATTTATCCAGTTTCTGGAAAACGCAGGGGTGCTGAAGTTCGGCGATTTCACAGCCAAGAGCGGCCGCAAGATCCCCTATTTCATCAACGCCGGTGACATCAAGACCGGGGAACAGATCGCAAAGTTAGGGCAGTTCTACGCCAGAAGCTATCTGGAAAAGGTCGGCAACAAGCGCACTGTGCTGTACGGACCGGCATACAAGGGCATCTCTATCGCCGTGTCCACCGCCATTGCCCTGTCTGCCCACGGTTTGGACGTGCCCTATTTCTTCAACCGGAAGGAAGTCAAGGACCACGGCGAAGGCGGCATTTTCGTCGGCTACACGCCCAAGGCCGGCGAAGAAGTGGTCATCACCGAGGACGTGATCACTGCCGGTACCGCCATCCGGGAAAGCATGGAGATCCTGTCTTCTCTGCAGGACGTGAAGGTATCTGCCGTGTTCGTCATGGTGGACCGGTGCGAAAAGGGCAAGGGCGAAAAGTCCGCTATGGCTGAGGTCGGCGAAGAATTCGGTCTGCCGGTATATTCTGTGGTCAACGTATACGACATCATCGAATATCTGGAAGAAGACGAAAAGAACCGGGAAAATGTAGAACGGATCAAAAACTATCTGGCTGTGAATGGAGCAAAAGCATGAGAAGTCTGATCGATATTCTGGAGCTGTCGGTGGAGGAGCTGGAAGGGCTCATGGATACCGCCGACGACATTATGGCCCATCCGGACAAATACAGCGAGGTCTGCCACGGCAAGAAGCTGGCGACACTGTTTTTCGAGCCCTCTACCCGGACACGCCTGAGCTTTGAAGCGGCGATGTACGAGCTGGGCGGCAATGTGCTGGGATTCTCCGAAGCGGCCAGCAGCTCGGCCTCCAAAGGGGAAAGCGTGGCTGATACCGCCAAGGTGGTCAGCTGCTATGCGGACATCATCGCCATGCGGCATCCCAAGGAAGGCGCACCCTATGTGGCATCCATCAATGCTTCTGTGCCGGTGATCAACGCCGGAGACGGTGGCCACAACCATCCTACCCAGACCCTGGCCGACCTGGAGACCATCCGGCATGAGCTGGGCAGACTGTCCGACATGACCGTTGGTTTCTGCGGAGACCTGAAGTTTGGGCGCACCGTCCATTCGCTGATTGCTGCCCTGTCCCGGTATACGGGGATCAAGTTCGTGCTGATCTCTCCGGTGGAGCTGCGGTTGCCCGACTATGTACGCCGGGACATCCTGGTGACCAACCGGGTGCCGTACATGGAGACCACCGATCTGGAAGCCGTGCTGCCGGAACTGGATGTGCTGTACATGACCCGTATCCAGAAGGAGCGGTTCTTCAATGAAGAAGAATACCTGCGGCTGAAGGACAGCTACATCCTGACCGCCGACAAGATGAAGCTGGCGAAGGAAAAAATGGCAGTGCTGCATCCGCTGCCCAGAGTGAATGAAATTTCCGTAGCCGTGGACAAGGATCCCAGAGCCGCTTATTTCCGGCAGGTGCTGTACGCCAAGTATATGCGGATGGCACTGATCATGAAGCTTTTGAACATTGCTGTGGAGATCGATGCGGCAGAAGCAGAGGAGGAAGCGTGATGAAGATCGATTCTATCAAGGACGGTATCGTACTGGACCATATCAAGGCCGGTCGTGCCATGCGTGTGTACCAGCTGCTGCACCTGGAAGACTTAGACTGCTCTGTGGCGATCCTGAAAAACGTGCCCTCTGCCAAGATGGGGAAGAAGGACATCATCAAGATCGGTGACGCCAACGTGGATATCGATCTGGACGTGATCGGCTACGTGGACCCGGAGGTCACGGTGAACGTGATCCGCAATGGTGCCTGCGTGGAAAAGAAGCACGTGGAGCTGCCGGAAGAACTGGTGAACGTGATCCACTGCAAGAACCCTCGCTGCATCACCACCACCGAACAGGAGCTGCCTCAGGTGTTCCGTCTGGCAGACCGCCACGATGGTGTGTACCGCTGCATCTACTGCGACACCAAGGCATCCAGACACAACTAAAAATATTCACAAAGACAAAAGACACCTGTATCCATACCGGATGTGGGTGTCTTTCTTGTATCACAGATTTTGTGTCAGCAGAAACTGGGCAACGTCCCGGATGTGTTCGCTCTCCGAATCGATCAAGGCCTCATGCAGGGAAGCGCTGGCAAATCGACAGCCCTGGAGCCGGGTCTGCAGTTCGTCGGACAGCGTGGTGTCGATGGCGTCGGTGTACACCTGTGCCTGTTCCACGGTGGCATTTTTCAGCGACAACAGCAGCTGTACGCCACCCCAGGGGAACCGTTCGGTCAGCTCCACATCAAAGGGCATGGTGTTCCCCATTTTCCATTCCCAGGAGTTTTGCTTTTCCACGTAGGCCTGCACACCGACCAGATCCTCGTCTGTCAAAATGTAGTCCTCCACCGGGCCGTACAGGTTGGTGTAGGCCTCTCGAATGGCGGCAAGCATGGCGTCTGTGGTGACATCCGGCGTGAATTCGGACAGGTTGCAGACTCTGGCCCGTACGGATTCGATGCCCTTGGAGCGGATCTTTTTGGGGTCCACGTGGAGATAGTTTTGCAGCTTGCCCAGATCGGCGTGCAGCAGCAGGGTGCCGTGGTGCTGGCGAATGTGGTTCCGGGCGCAGAAAGCATTGCCGGAGAATTTTTTGCCGTCCGCCAACAGATCGTTCCGACCGGAGAAGGCACAGGGAATGCCGAAGGAGGACACAGCATTCAAAATGAGCCGGAGCTGCTTGTCCAGATCGTAGCGGCTGTCCCCGGCGATGAAGGAGAAGTTCAGGTTGCCCAGATCGTGGTAGACTGCACCGCCGCCGGTGATCCGCCGCACCAGCTGGACATGGTCACGATCCATGGCGGTCAGGTCGCATTCCTTCCAGGGATTCTGGTTGCGGCCAATGATGACGGCGTTTTCGTTGATGTAGAAGTAGAGCAGCATATCGTCCGGCTGCATATGGTCCAGAAACCATTCGTCCAGCGCCAGATTCTGCCAGCCATCGTGGGAGTGGGAAATATACCAATAATTTTTCATAGGTGTTCCTTGGTGTACCAATATCAGATTCGTGTGGGATACTATCCTCAAATAGTGTTCCCCATGGTTCAGATGTATTATACACCATGTTGGTAGGAAATGTCAAGAGGAAATTTGGCAGGTGTTGCAGCCAAGAAAACCGGACATTCGTATAGGCAGTGCGATCCGCCTATTCTCCGGCAAACTGCAGCTGAAACGACGCACAATCCACATACTCCCGTTTTGCCGCCGGTTCGACACCTACACAATATGCCTGTGCGCCGCCGTTCCATACGACAAGGGCCGGTGGGTCGGCAAAGTGCAGTGTGAATTCCTTTTTGTGCACCGGACTGTGGGCGCCAAAGATCCCCACGGTGCAGTGTTCCATCCAGTCCACGATCACCGCATCCGTCTGTCCATAGGAGCAGGACGTGTACACCACCGATTCGTCTCCGCAGGTCAGCTGCAGTCCGGTGATGGGATGAGACGAGCGCTTCAGCCAGGTCCGTGGGCCTACGGAGAGGGTCACGTTTCCGAAGGTGGTGTGGGTGTCAAAGGTCTCCACGGGTATGCGATGCTCCTTGGCGATCTGACATAGGGCCCCATAGATGCCTTCCTCCGTTTCGTTCATGGGCGTGGGCAGATACAGCTTCCGCAGGATCCAGTTGTCGGCCAGCGAGACCAGCGTGCTCAGGTGCCGGTTGTGATAATGGGTCAGCAGATAGCCGTCCAGCTCCGTGGCGTAGTGCTCCTTTGCGTGGTTCAGCAGCATATTGGTGTAGTTTTTGGAGCCATCGGAGATATCGATGAGCATGGTCTTGCCGTCGGACTGGAGCACGAAGCCGTCACGCAGCTTGTAATTTTGATACACAAGTGTAGAATAATTGGCGTGGACGGCATCGGTGACCCAGATACAGCCGACCATCAAACACAGCAGCAGCACCGCACGACCGACACCACGCAGCTTGTGCTTCACGTAGGGCAGACAGAACACCGCCAGCACAGACGGCACCAGAAAGAAGGGCACAAAGGGATACCGCAGCGATACCACGATGTGGGGGATCTGCGACACAGCGGCAGCCGGGATCGTAAGCAGTTCGGAAAAGGCAGACAGCACCGGTGCCAGGATCGGCAGACCAAAAGGATAGGTCAACAGATAGAGCACGGACAAAAACAGCAGCACGCCGGTGGCCGGAATGTACAGCAGATTGACGGGCAGCGACGCCAGGGAAAGGTCTCCGAAATACAGCCAGGAGGTGGGCAGGGTCAGGCAGGTGATGATCAGATTGGCAAGCAGCATGGAGATGGCCTTTTTCGCCACATACCGGGGACAGAGCAGCCGTCGCCAGCCTTTGGGAAACCGGATCCGTTCACCGTTTTTCGTGACCAAAAATTGCC
>CAZLED010000135.1:0-5206 GCA_964558485.1 uncultured Ruminococcus sp.
AGGCGGCGATGGTGGGACGGTGCTGCAGTCTGTGGACGAATTCTGTGATCTTGAGGTAGCTGGGCCGGAAATCCTGACCCCATTGGGAGACGCAGTGGGCTTCATCGACCGCCACGCAGGCCAGGGGACAGGTGTTCCAGATGGCGCAAAACTCCTCGGACAGCAGTCGTTCGGGTGCCACGTAGATGAGCTTGTAGCGACCTTCCGCAGCGTTACGGACGGCACGAAGGTATTGCGGATAGGTCAGGGAGCTGTTGATATAGGCTGCCGGGACGCCGGACGCACAAAGCGAAGCCACTTGGTCCTGCATCAGCGAGATCAGCGGCGAGATAACCAATGTCACACCGTCCTGCGAAAGTGCCGGCACCTGGTAGCAAATGGACTTACCTGCACCGGTGGGCATAACGCACAAAACGTCTCGACCGGACAGTATGGCATCCACCACCGCTTCCTGTCCTTCTCGAAACGCATCATACCCGAAATATTGCGAAAGTGCTTCAAACTTGTCCATGTGTCCCCCAAAACTCCTATCATGTAATCTCTATATAGTATACCAGATTTCGACGCAAAAAACAAGAGGCAAAGTCCGGCCAAAACCGCTTTCCCTCTTGTTTGCATCATTTTCCTTCGACCCAGTCCCGCAGTACAGCACTGTCGATGGGCAGCTGCGCCGGACTATCGTTGTGCATGAATTCCAACAACAGATTGTGATCCCGTCCGGAACCGGATAGAATCTCGATGTATTCCTGCCACCGATCCGTATGTGTCACCAAAGGATGGTGGGTCGCTCCTTCCCAGGAAAACACGTGTACATTGGATACATAGGGCAGTGTGCGCCGCAGCGTGTCTACATTGTATCGGTGATCCCGGTATTGGTTGGGCTGCCAGTACAGACGCAGGGCATCCATAGCCACCTCGTCCACCAACCGCAGCGCACTGTCACAATCATCGGTCAGCGTACCGCCATGGCACTCCAGACTCACGGTCAATCCACTGTTGGCAGCCCCGCGGCACGCATCCTGCAGCGTAGCCACCACCGCTTGCCGCTCGTCAGCCGAACAGTCGCCGCTGCCCTTTGTTCCCGCCCAGACCCGGACGGTCTTCGCACCCAGCGCACGGGCACATCCAAGCTCCTGTCGGAATTTTTCGTGAGAAGCTTCCGAAAGATCTCCCGCTCGCCAGTACGAACCATAGGCCACGGTGCGGATCCCATGGGCAGCGGAAAGGGAACAGGCATCCGCAATGTCCTGGGGAGAATCGGACGGCACATGAACATCCCCACCCCATTCGATCACGGTCAGCCCACACGTTTCCATTCGTTCACAGATCTCCTCTTTGGAAAGCGGACGAAATGTGACCGAAACCAGTCCCGGTGTCAGCATAGGCCACACCTCACAGCATATCCCGGCACACGTCTGCCATGGTGTAGAACCCCGGCTCCCGCTTGGCCAGATACAATGCCGCCTTGATGGCACCTACGGCAAACAGATCCCGGCTCCCGGCACTGTGAGACAGCTTGATCACCTCATCCGTTCCGGCAAAGATCACCTCGTGTTCGCCTACAATGGTGCCGCCACGGATGCTGGCAATGCCAATTTCCTTCTTGTCCCGTGCCTGGCGAACGCTGTGCCGGTCATAGACAAAGGTGCTGTCTCCATCTCGACCTTCGGCTGCTGCTTCGGCCAACATGAGTGCGGTACCACTGGGAGCGTCCAGCTTCTTATTGTGGTGCATTTCCAACACTTCGATGTCGTAATCTTCACCCAACACGGCGGCGGTCTTCTTCACCAGTTCGGAGAGCAAATTGATGCCCAGTGACATATTCCGTGAGTGGAGCACCGGAATGGTCTCAGCGGCATCGTGGATCTTTGCGGTTTCCTCGTCGGTGTGGCCGGTGGTGCAGATGACCGTAGGAATGTGGTTTGCCGCAGCATAGTCCAGCAGTGCCGGGGCCACCGTATGGTAGGAGCAGTCGATGATCACGTCAG
The DNA here is from genome assembly GCA_964558485.1 of uncultured Ruminococcus sp. Lineage (GTDB taxonomy): Bacteria > Bacillota > Clostridia > Oscillospirales > CAG-272 > UMGS1696. The sequence goes on from CAZLED010000135.1 coordinate 1,989, forward strand.
GCGCAGCTTCCACGGCCGCAAAGCTTGTCCAGATGGGGAAGGACGCTCCAGCCACGGGATTTACGTCCACGCCGCCCACGATGGTCATGTCGTCCCGGTCGCCCACCAGCCGTGCAATGGTCGAACAAAGCCGCCCGGATGCGCCGGATAATAAAATATGTAACATTTGAATTTATCCCTTCCTTTTGTAAGGCAGAGGTCAGAAGTTAGATGGCAGAAGTCGGGTGCAAGGCGAACGTGTGTTTTGCGCCATGGGTGTCACTACAAAAACGATCTATGCAAAAGAAATGTATACCCACATCAATATCGGTCGATTTTCTGAATATCTTACCTGTGACCTCAGCCTTCAGATTTTGCGTATCACATGAGAGAGGTGGTTATCTCCACTATCCAGCTTCAAAACATCCTCTCTCATCTGACCTCTGCATTCTGATCTCTGACTTAGTGCAAGATCCCCACTTCCCGCAGTGCTTCCACCAGAACGGCCTTGTTTTTGTCGTCCATTTCGCACAGAGGGAGACGCATGGCATCGCTGCACAGGCCCATGAGACCGCAGGCAGTCTTTACCGGAATGGGGTTGACCTCGATGAACAGGGCATTGATGAGCTTCAGAAGCTGCAGCTGCAGGTCTCTGGAACCAACAACGTCGCCTTCGAAATATTTGGCGCAGATATCGTGGGTTTCCTTGGGCAGGACGTTGGACAGCACAGAGATGACGCCACGGCCGCCCAGGGACAGGATGGGTACGATCTGGTCATCGTTGCCGCTGTAGACGGTCAGAGAATCGGAAAGCTCGGCGGCGATCTCGGCGATCTGGCTCATGTTACCGGAAGCCTCTTTGGTAGCGACGATGCGTTCGTGCTTCGCCAGCTCCCGATAGACGGACAGTGGGATATTGACGCCGGTACGAGACGGAACGTTGTAGAGGATGATGGGCTTATTGGTGCGGTCTGCGGTGTCCAGGAAGGATTTGATGAGACCCTTGGGTGTTGCTTTGTTGTAGTAGGGCGTGACCAGCAGCAGGGCATCGGCGCCTACATCGCAAGCATATTGGGACAGGGAATAGGCGTATTCGGTGTCGTTGGAACCGGTACCGGCGATCATGGGCACACGACCGGCGATCTTTTCTACAGCGAAGCGGATGCACTGCCGGTGTTCCTCGTCGGTCAAGGTGGAGCCTTCGCCGGTGGTACCGCAAATGACCAGGGCATCAACGCCGCCGTCTATTTGCCAATCGATAAGTCTGCCGAATGCGTCATAGTCCACGCCGCCGTCCTTGCCAAAGGGTGTGACCAGCGCCGTTGCAGCACCTGTGAAAATGATATCCTTCTGAAATGTAGCCATTGCATATATTCTCCTTTTCGTGATTGTGTATTTGGGTTTGGTTTATAGTAGTACGAGGTTACGCTTGTCATTCCCGTCACCATGTAGGGAACAGCACATTATGTGCGCTTGACCGTTCCTGCGGCAGCTCACCAATGTGGTAGTACAAGACAAACGGGCGAAGAGACGATCGCTTTCGAGGAAGCTCCGTAAAGCTTTTGCCGATTATAGCAATTACGTTGGTTGCAGACAGGGCGTACCCGATCTGGTTCCAGCGGTGTCAGCGTCGGGTTGCTGGGGTACGCAAATGTTACAAATCATTTGAAATAGCGAAGCTATTTCTACAACACTTCTGACTTCTGCCTTTTGACCTCTGACTTCTGAATATGCCCAGCACGACTTCTTTTTTCCTACGTCTGCTGTGAAATTTCAAAAAATATAAAAAACCGGCTTGCAAACCGGCTAACTGTGTACTATAATATAGGTATGCCGAAAAGCGATACCACATACACAGATAGCTCTCCACTCTCCGCAAGCGCCAGAGTGACAGTACGTCGTCTATTCGACAAGCGTCCCAGACCCATCGGCAGTCCCACCGACAGACCTTCGGCACCTCTCGCCTTTTCCCGTTTTCCTATTTCCGGGGTATTTCCGGAACGGGCAGACTGACCCATCCGAAAACGGCTACTGATCGGAGATGCTCCTCTATCCTATTTTATGTGCGATCGAACCGGGATGTTCCCAACGTCCTTCGTGTACATCCATATCATATCACGATTTGATGCTTTTGTCAATTCCCTTCGACAAAATTTTTCAACAAATTTAAAGGTCGTACTTGGCAAATGCAGAAGTTAGAAGTCAGAGGTCAGAAGTGTGGTGGAAATAGCTTCGCTATTTTGAATGATGTATAACGTGAAGCTGGAACGGGAAGATAACAGGATAAACGTTGTCGTAGGGAAAGCCACGTACTCTTCCCAAACGTCTTGTACTACTATGAATAAACAACCAAAAGAAAGGCTGAAAAAAGAAGAATGATCAAAAATACATTGCCCAAAACAGATTTGACACTGTCCGCATTCCATTACGATCTGCCGCAGGAATATATCGCACAAACGCCCGTGGAGCCAAGAGATTCGTCCAGACTCATGATCGTCGATCGACAAAAGGATGGTGTGGAGCATAAAATATTTCGAGATATCGTGGATTACCTGAACCCGGAGGATACGCTGGTCATCAACGATACCCGTGTTATCCCGGCTCGCATCATTGGCAGACGGATCCGCAAAATGACCCCGGACGGCGAAGTGGACGCCGAAGGAACAGGCGCTGTGGAGCTGCTGCTCCTGAAGCAACTGGAAAACGATACCTGGGAAGCACTGGCAGGTCCCGGCAAACGTGCCAAACCTGGGGACACATTGGCTTTTGGCGAAGGAGAAATGCTGCTGGGTCACGTGGAATCTGTGGGAGAAGGTGGTTGCAGACGGGTGCGCCTGGAGGCAAAAGGCGATTTCCAGACCGTCTACGAAGCTTTGCATACCTTGGGCACCATGCCGCTGCCGCCGTACATCACCGAGCAGCTCCACGACCAGGAACGCTACCAGACCGTCTACGCTCGGGAAGAAGGCTCCGCCGCTGCCCCTACTGCCGGCCTGCACTTCACACCAGAGCTGCTCCAAAAGGTTCGGGACAAGGGCTGTGCCGTGGTGCCGGTGCTGCTCCATGTGGGGCTGGGAACATTTCGGCCCGTGAAGGAAGACAAGATTGAAGACCACGAAATGCACGCCGAATACATCCACGTCACCGAAGAAGCCGCCAACACGATCAATCAGCGTAAGAAAAACGGCGGCAGGATCATCGCAGTGGGCACTACGTCCTGCCGGGTCCTGGAAAGCGCC
>CAZLED010000136.1:0-5153 GCA_964558485.1 uncultured Ruminococcus sp.
TTATACCGTAGGGGTGTTCTTTTGTGCTGTCCGTTCAGCTTGGGGCAGTTCATATCCCACTGTTCTTTTGCCTTGGTAATATTTTCGTCACTTGCCTTGTGTGCTGTCCTCGTCTACGAACACCCGCTTGACGGCTCCTAAGTATCCGTAGCCATAGAGTGCATCCGGCTGGAGATAGCTGCCTTCGGTCCATTCGTTCCAGCTGTTGATGGTGACCAGCGGTGCCGGCAGTGCATCCATCCGGGTACGGGGCTCATCTCCTGTATAAGCGAGCAAAATCGGCAACATCATATTTTTTTGCCATGGATATGTTCCTTAGCTGCGAAAATTGGCATGGTATTACTATAGCATATTTTTTGGCATTTTGTAAGGGATGTGGGGAAAAAGGATGGGGTGACCATGGGTGTTGCGTATCTGTTTGCCCATCATGAACCACACGGGATCACATACGCTGCTCTATATCTGCCACCATTCCTCGATACCGTTGCAGCACCGCATCCGTTGGCGCCACAAACCCCATCGGCTCCCCACGTCCCAGCGCACGATATTTGCCTTCTCCCATGGCATGATAGGGCAGCAGCTCGACCTTGTCCGGCGGATACCGGTGCAGGAAATCGCAGATCTTCGCAAACTCCGCATCGTTGGCACTGCATTCCGGGATCATCGGCACACGCACGTGGACAGCACAGCCATGTTCCAACAGCCGTTTGTAATTCTCTAATATCAGCGCATTGTCCACCCCTGTGTACTGCCGATGCAGCGCCGGTGTGATGCACTTGATGTCGTACAAAAACAGGTCTGTGTAGGGCAGTACTTTTGCAAAGCTTTCCCACGGCACGCCACCAGCTGTATCCACTGCAACGTGGATATTTTCATCATGACATCGTTTGGTGAGTTCGACTACACAATCCGGTCGCAGCATACATTCGCCGCCGGATATGGTCACGCCGCCACCGGTCGCTTCGTAGAACAACCAATCCTTCCCGATCTCCCGGAAAATTTCCGCCACCGTCATTTCTTGGCCGCAGAGCTTGATGGCGTCGTGGAGACAAAACGCCGCACATTTGCCACATAGCGTACACATTTCGCTGTGCAGGATCGGCTTCCCCAAGTCGGGATCAAAGGATATTGCCTGTTCGGGACAACGTACCACACAGCTGCCACACCGGGTGCAGAGATCCTCGTACCACATCCGCTCCGGCCCTGCAGACTGACTCTCCGGATTGTGACACCAGGCACAGCGCAGATTGCAGCCCTTGACAAACACCGTCGTCCGTACACCCGGTCCATCCACATAGGAGCTGCGCTGTACGTCAAATACGATCGCTTTCATGGCATTATCGATCATGGGGCGTGCGGGCAAGGATCTCGTCCTGCAAAGCGGTATTCAGCGTGACGAAATATTCTGAGAATCCAGATACACGCACCCGCAGATTCCGATAGCTGTCCGGATCGGCCTTCGCTTTCCGATAAAACGGATACAGATATCGGTCGATCAGCCCAATGCTGTCGGGCAGATAGGGATAGACCATGGCAAGGGAAAGGATCGCTTCATAGAAATTTTCGGCAGGATGTTCGGGGACCTTGTGCAGCGTTTCGGAGAGCAGCCGCAGATTTCGCTGGTATGCGGCATTTTCAGTGGTCTCTGCCAGGGCCAGTGCCGCATCTGCGCATTTATGCGACCATTGTACTGCCGCATCACAGAATGCAGAGAGTGCGTTCAGGTATTCGACAGCTCTTGTGTCCCCGGCGTGTGCGGCAAGAGAATCCCCAATCTCTTTCTGTATTTGCACGAACCCACCGTTCAAAACCTTCTCAAAATCCCCAGCCGCATGCTGCCATTCAAAAACCAGAAGATTGTGTACCGGCTTGTTGTAGAAATTTCGGCTGGCTTCTCCGAAATTCTTGTGTCCGGAGCGTGTGAAAATGTCTCCTTCCACCGTGCCATCGAAGGTCAAAAAGCAGGGCAGTCGGCTTTCCGCAAAGAGCAGCGGCACTTGATTCGCCATATATTCGCCAAGCCGCTTAGACGACATTTGTACCGGCGAGAGAAACAGGTCTTCCCGGTCGTATTGCCCGTTGCCGTTCAGGTCGCTGTACACATCCGAGGTCAGCGACTTCATCTTGTCCAGCGTCCAATCTCCGGCACGTACCACGTCATACAGGGATTCTACACCCAGCTTGTCCGCAAACTCCATATTCTCGAACACGCACATCATGTACTTGATCATGCCCAGCGAAATGTCGGCATAATATCGTGCCAGCTTGGCAATCTCTTCCGACAAAATAAATCTGCCCGTGGGGATCCGGTCGTGTGCCAGCGAATCGCCTTCGTGCCAGTCGTTCATTTCCGTATTGACCGAACCGGGCGCAATGCCGTTTAACACAATCCCCGTCGGTGCCAGCACCTTGCCCCAGCCACGGGTCAGCCCAAACAGCCCAGCCTTCGATGCTCCATAGGGACCTTGCAGGGGTTCATTTGCCGCCACAGAGGACACGTTGAGAATGTTTCCCTTGATCCCATGGGCCAGCATATATTTGGCAGCGGTCTGCATCATGAAAAACGCTGCCTTCAGGTTGATGTCCATGACTCTGTCCCAGTCGTCTTCGGTGACGTTCAGCATCCCCATGCCCCAGCCGACCTTGTCAAATACGCCTGCATTGTTCACAAGAATGTCAAAACCACCCAGCAGCGCCACGCATTCCTCGAACTTCGTCTGCATGATCGAGATGTCGCCAACGTCCCACACCACCGGGATCGCACCGGACTCCTTGGCAGCTGCATCCAGTGTTTCTTTGTTCCGTCCGCTGATCACGACCATTGCGCCGGACTGCACCAGCTCCTTTGCGATGGCAAGACCGATCCCACGACTGCCGCCGGTCACGATCGCCTTATTTCCTCTTAGCTGCATAGCAATTTACCTCCATGGTTTGTTTTTCACATTATAACGCATCCAGACCGCTTTGTAAATGCCAGAAGACGTGCGCATTTGTCTGGATCGATCAAATTTGTTAATAAAAAGTGAATTCACGTAAATGTATCACGGAAAGCTTGCAATGCTTCGAAGAATGTGCTATCATAAAGCCATAGGAGGTGATTATGTGTTAGAAAATGATCTGATCGTCAGCGACATCAGCTTTATCAATCCAGACACGCTGTACACAGGCAAACCATATATTCCTGCGTTTCCACGAAAAATGCACGCACTTGCCTATATCACGTTCGAAAAAAGCCGAGACAGCTATCGTTACCGCCGTCTTGCTCCCGTGATCGAATATTTGAATCTGCACTGCTTGGAGCCGGGCTTTACCCAAGAGAGCCTGCCTACGTTTGCCGAAATGAGCATGGTGAGCCTGAATCGGTTGTTCAAAGAATTTTTTGGCACGACCGTCCATGGGTATATCAACGAAAAGCGGATCGGCGAGGCAAAATCGCTGCTGGTGAACTCGACCAACACGATCAGCGAGATTGCCCAGGCCTGCGGTTACGCCGACATCTACACCTTCAGCCACGCCTTCCACCGCAACACCGGCATCTCTCCTACAGAGTGGCGAAGCAGGTGAAGGACAAGATCGTCCCATGCAGTACAGTTGGCAGATCCATTCAAAATCAAACAGCTATTTTGCAAAACAAAAAAGGCCCAACACAAATGTGTTTGAGCCCCATGTTCCGGAGAGTGTGGGATTCGAACCCACGTGAGGTTGCCCTCAAACGGTTTTCAAGACCGCCTCGTTATGACCGCTTCGATAACTCTCCGTATGTGTAGGATAGAACCGCTTCCCGTGTCCCCAGAAAGCCGATCCACACGGTACATTATACCATATCCCAGTCCCTTTGTCAAGAGCGGAATTTTCCTTTTTAGAAAAACGATCGTTTTCCAAAGATGCTTTTCGCAAGCTATTCCCGATTTTTCTATGGATCCAATGCACCTTAACAAAACATAAACATCTCGCAAAACATTCGCAAACATCCATCGGGTATACTATATGCACACTGATCACAAGAAAACAACAAGACATACACAAAGGAGAACAATACAATGAACCGCAACGACAAAGAATACCTGGTACAGAAGATCCGCACCCAATACACCGAGAAGACCTACACCGCACTGGACGAGCTGAAGGCACTGGATCGCCGTGTGAAGAGACCGGCCAATCTGTTCGGCTGGATCTTGGGTTCCCTGGGTGCACTGATCATGGGAGCCGGCATGAGTCTGGTCATGACCGACATCGGCGCTACCTTGGGACTGCAGAACACCATGGTGCCCGGTATCGCATTGGGTCTGGTGGGCATGGTGATCGCTATCGTGAATTATCCTATCTACAAGAATATCCTGCAGAATCGCCGGGACGCCTACGCCGACGAAGTTATTGCCCTCAGCGACCGGGTACTGTAAGCTGCACATACACAATTCGACAGCGATATAGTCGGTCATATATAAAGAAAGCGCGGCGCCACAGCACAGATCGGTGCAGTGCTTTTTTGCGTTTCAGGAATGGTTTGACAGATCCGCTTCTGTCACGGTGAATTCTTTTGTTTCCGCGATGTCCTGCAGCAGATACAACAGACAATCGATCCGCACCGTGCCATCCTCGGCGATATCGGTGGTGATCGTGCGCTCCAGCAGTTCACCATTTTGCAGGGCTGCATCCATGGCACAACGCAGTTTTTGCATGGCATCGGCTACGGCTTCCTCGGGTGTGCGCTGCTCCAAAATGGTTCCGGTCTCCCGGTAGGTAACTGTGGATAGGGTCACCGGTATGCGGATCTGCCCGAACAGACGCACCTGCCGGACAACTTCAGTTGTATCGTATTTTGCGAACGGAATATCCGCCTCTCTATATAGCCGGAAGGACCTGCCCAAGATCGTGACGGTCCTGTGGGTACGTGTGGCACCGGTATAGACCAAGGCTTCCTGCGTGGGCGTAACCTCCACCGTGATGGGATACGCCACCTTGGCCAGCACCGCACCGGATGCATATTCCAACCGGCTTTGTCCCTCGTTTTTCATGGATACCACACCGGAGAGCAGCAGCTCACCCGGCAGCACCACATCTCCCGGGGACACCACCGCTTCGCCTTCGTAAACCCGGACGCTGACGATCTCCCCGGCGCAGGCTGCCACTACATTGGCATAGGTGTCGGTGGC
>CAZLED010000137.1:0-5147 GCA_964558485.1 uncultured Ruminococcus sp.
GCAGACAGCACCAGGGAATTCTCGTAGTGATCCACCACTTCTTCGCCTTGCTCGTTGGTGCGACTGCGTGTGTTTTCCGAACGGGTGGTGTGGATATTGCCCTCGGCGTAGATATCCTTGGGATTGTTCACCCACACGGTGCCCAGCAGGGACAGAAATTCGTCAAAGTTGTAGCCGTCCAGCAGGAAGGTGTAATCCACGGCGATCCCGGTCAGGGACGTGACGTATTCGCCGATACGCTGGTAGCCGTAGTATTCGTACACTTCCCCAAGCGTGTGGTAGCCGGTGGAGGTGAACACTCTGGTCTCCGGGGTGATGTAGGTGTAGGTGACCTGCCGCCGTTCCTTGTCCATACGGATCAGCACGATGGAGGTGGCACGCTTCTCCCGATAGGCTTTGGAAAGAATGCCGTAGGAATCCGATGCGGTCTGGAAGGCGTTGATCTGGTTTCGCAGGGTGTCCACGGCCGGTGTGTAGTCGTCAAACAGATCGGGACGATAGCCGGATGCGACCACCACAAAGGAAAAGCTGTCTCCTTGGATCTCGTCTTCTATGGGCTGGACGGTTTCTGTCGTTTCACCGGCACTGTCGGTCTCCACCGTTTCGTGGGTCTTGATGCTTTCCAGTGCGGCGTCTTCATCGTCCAGAATATCGCCGACGGTAGCGGTGACGAACTGGGTCGCAAAATAGGCGATGACACCAAATATCGTTGCCGCGATCAGCAGCGTGATAAAAAAATTCTTGAATGCGGATAACATGGGTACTCTCCCATCCTGTCCCGGTGACTTCTGCAGTGGCCAGTTGGCAACGGAAAATACCGCAGAATAGAATACGGGAAATGATACGTATGTTCATGCTGATCCACCTTGATCAGTATTTACATACTATTATACAGGAAAAACTGTGAAATTTCAATAGGCAGACTGAAAATACTCTGTGACAGAATCATAGATTCTTTTGTTCTCTACGACAAAAAAGAGCGTCTTCCGGCAACACAGATCCCTGTGGCTTTGACGCTCCTTTGTACGCTGCTATTTACGATTCATTCTGGATCACGTATCGGCAACGCTCTGCCACGTGCTTTTCCCGGAAATACCGGTTTTCCATAGGAATCCAGATATTGCGGAATTTCTCAGCCATTTTCACGCCATTCCGCTCCGTGATCCGCTGCATTTGCTCCGCCGGGGACACGTGCAGAAATATGGTCACATCGGCATATCGACCAAACTGTGGGTGCATAGCATAGGAGCCTTCCACGATCCGCACCGGGCACATGGGCACCGCCTGGGTCGTGGTGACCGCCATCTGGGAGCAGTCGAACACGCCATAGGAGAACGCTTCTCCCGTCCGCAGACCCGGCAGTACCTCCGCCGCAAACCGTTCGTAATCCACGTTGCCGCCCGGCTCTGCCAGACGGGCAGCTGTGCGCTTTTCCGGTGGCAGAAAGAAGTCGTCCATGGAGATCACACTGCCACCGGTCAAGTCGGCCAGAAGCGATGCCAGCGTACTTTTGCCAGCTCCTGCCATACCATCGATGGCCACCACCACACTGCCCTTTTTCGCCAAGCAGCGGTAGATGGCACCGATGGGAGCCAGGTACGGTACGAACGCCTGCCGAACGATCCGGTACGCCGGGTGATATGCCTGTCGGTAGGTCTCGCTATGGCTGACCATGGGCATACCATCGGCTTCGTAGGTGCGCAGGTAATCTTCCAGTTCGGCAGCGGAAAAAGGCAGGTATCCGTCCTTGCAGCCTTTGCGCAGTGCTTCCAAGGTTTTGCAGAAATCGTCCCTGCTGCCGTGTACCATATCGGCCGAGCGGCAGAACAGGGCGTTCACAGCTTCCAAGGGCAGTACAGCAGGATCCAGTGCTGCCAGGTGCAGTCGCACCAGACCGCCGCCGATCTCCTCGATAAGGGGCGTATCGGCTTGTTTGGTTTCCTGTGGCAGTGCTTCGTATTCGCTTACCAGCCGGTTGTACGCTGCCTGTCGGTCCGGGATCATATGTCCGCCGCCGAACACGCTTTGATATGCCAGCTTCACCGCATCCTGGGATGTCATTTGCCGATACCGTTTGGCATGGGTGCGCAGGATCCGTTGGAAATCTTCCATAGTCACTCCTATTGTTTCGGGATCGTGTACACCCATGGGGTCGATCCGTTTACTTTGTGGTCTGTGCTTCTACCAGCCGCTTGCCGCAGTAGATCTCACGCAGCTTCGGCTTCTCGATCTTGCCGGTGGGGTTCCGGGGCACATCGGCGAAAATAATCTTCCGGGGTCTCTTGTACCGGGGCAGCTCATGGCAGAAGGCTTCGATCTCTTCTTCCGTGCAGGTCATGTCCGGTTTGATCTCGATGATGGCAGCAGCGATCTCACCCAGACGATCGTCCGGCAGACCGATGACAGCGCAGTCCTTGATCTTGTCGTGCTTGCGCAGGAAATCTTCGATCTGCACCGGGTACAGGTTTTCGCCACCGGTGATGATCACGTCCTTCTTCCGGTCCACCAGGTAGATGAAGCCGTCTGCGTCACGCTTGGCCATGTCGCCGGTGTACAGCCAGCCATCCTTCAGAATTTCAGCCGTAGCTTCGGGGTTCCGGTAGTAGCACTTCATAACGCCGGGACCCTTGACGATCAGCTCACCCACATCTTCCCCTTCCACAGGCGTTCCGTCGGGCTTGACGATCTTGGCTTCCCACAGGTAGCCGGGTACACCGATGGCACCCACCTTGACGATATTCTCCACGCCCAGATGGACGCAGCCGGGGCCAATGGATTCCGACAGGCCATAGTTGGTGTCGTACTGGTGATGGGGGAAGACCTTTTCCCAACGCTTGATCAGAGACGGCGGCACCGGCTGGGCACCGATGTGCATCAGTCTCCACTGGTCCAGGTGGTAGTCTTCCAGGTGGATGTCCCCACGGTCGATGGCGTCCAGGATGTCCTGTGCCCACGGCACCAGCAGCCACACGATGGTGCAATGCTCGCTGGACACGGCACGAAGGATCCAATCGGGGCGCACGCCACGGAGGATCACAGCCTTGGAGCCGGACAGCAGGGAGCCGAACCAATGCATCTTGGCACCGGTGTGGTACAGCGGCGGAATGCACAGGAACACGTCGTCGTGGGTCTGGCCATGGTGATTCTGCTCGGTGCGGCAGGAATTGATCAGGGAACGGTGGGCGTGCAGGATGGCCTTGGGGAAGCCGGTGGTGCCGGAGGAGAAGTAGATGGCGGCATCGTCGTCCTCGGTCAGATCCACAGCCGGTGCGATGGAGGAGCAATAGTTCACCAGCGTATCGTAGCTGTCAGCAAAGTCGGGCTTGTTTTCGCCCACGTAGAAATAATCCTTCACGCCGGGAAGCTGATCGTGGACAGACTCCACACGATCGATAAATTCTTCGCCAAACACCAGCACATCCGCTTCGGCCAGGTCGGCGCAGTACCGGATCTCTTCGCCGGTGTAGCGGTAGTTCATGGGCACGGCCAGCGCACCGGTCTTCAGCACACCAAAGTAGATGGGCAGCCATTCCAGGCAGTTCATCAGCAGGATGGCGACCTTGTCACCCTTTTTGATATTTCGGGTCAGCAGCAGGTTGGCGAAACGATTGGCCTTGGTGTCAAATTCCTTCCAGGTCATTTCTCTGCGGTACTTGCCGCCGTTGCCTGCTTCGATCAGAGAAAACTCCCGCCAGGTCAGATTGGGGTCGGGTTCGGACGCCGGATTGACCTCCACCAATGCGACCTCGTTGGGGTACAATTTTGCATTTTTTTCCAGTAAATCGGTAATAACCATATTCTCTCTCCATGCATTCTGAAATTATTGTATGCGTATTGCAGTCGCATACATCGATCTGCAGGGACAAAAAAACGCCCCCTGCAATCCCATACAGAGGACGGTAAAATACCGTGGTACCACCTCATTTTGTCCTCCTCTTTGCAGAAGAAGACCTCATGGGGCACATCCGAATGCCCCTGTCCGATAACGGGAACGCCCGTCGCAGCCTACTGAGTGCGTCCTATCACGGCACTGTTGGGTGCGCTGCTTCTGGAATGTATTCCGTTCTTCTGTCCTCACCGACTCGCACCGACCGTCGGCTCTCTGGTAGGATATAAGAAAAACGTACTTGTTTCCGATCATTGCATGTATAGAAAAGTATAGCACAGCAGCTCGGGTTTGTCAAGAGGATTTTTGGATTTTTATGAGAGAAATTTTGGAATTATAGCAAAAAAGATAACCACCTGTTTCCTTCGGACAAGCAGGCTTCCAAATACCTGTTGAACCGGTCATGATGGTTATGGTGATATTGTAGTGGGGACATCAATTGGTTCTGCAAAAAACATCACCCATGGCACTGCAGGTCAAACTTTGTTGCCAAAGCCGCCGGCTCCATGGGTGATAAAAAGCAGATGACGGGATGTCAAACGGGTTCGATTCCCGTCTGCTAACATAAAGAAGCAGATGACGGGAATCGAACCCGCATATTCAGCTTGGGAAGCTGATGTTCTACCACTGAACTACATCTGCATATATGGTCACTATTTTGATGCGGGTAACAGGGGTCGAACCTGCACGGTTTCCCGCAGGATCCTAAATCCTGTGCGTCTGCCAATTCCGCCATACCCGCATTTCTCAGGCGCAGGTATATGATACCACATTCATTCTCGTTTGTCAAGAGTTTTTTGGGAATTTCTTTGAAAAATCTGTTGGATAGTTTATGCGCATTTATTTTCGTTCGCAGAACTGCACAACAAAAGAACAGTGGTTTGTTCCACTGCTCTTTTGGTTACACTATTTTTACTGCATCATGCTGCGAACATTCCCATCAATACCACAGCCACCAGTGCTCTTGTTGCGTTGTCCTGGGGCAGGAGGTTGCCGTCTACGGATTCGATCAGACCGGCACCGCAGGCCCACTGCAGGGCAGGAATGGCATATTCGGCGATGGCGTCAAAATCTTCGTAAGAGAGAATATTCGTGTCTTCGCCTTCGCTTACGTCATAGCCTAAGAAGGTGGCGTAGCGGTAGAAGATGGTTACCAGCTGTTCTCTTGTCAGTTCGTCTTCCGGGGCAAATTCGGTTGCCGAGATACCGTTGACAAGGCCAATGGACTTTGCCCAAACCACAGCGTTATGATACCATGCGT
>CAZLED010000138.1:0-5021 GCA_964558485.1 uncultured Ruminococcus sp.
ATAGGCACCCATCTTTTCAAACTCCTTAAACACTTTAAATCGGTTATCAAAAATATTTTCTTTAAGTACCGATATTCCATCAGACTTCAATAATGCTGCCAAGAAAAGGGGACCTGCATCTGTTGCCAGAGCAGGAAAAGGATTTGTTTCAAGACAGCTCTGGGCACGCAGTTGTCTTTTACCGTCTCTGGAAATAATAATTTCCTTTCTTCTGCACTTTACGTAGCACCCCATCCTTCTAAACACCATTATTTCTTCTCTGAGATATGAACCCATTATGTTTTTAAGCTTTACTTTTCCACCCACTGCTGCTACTGCCGCCATATAAGTGACTGCAACTATTCTGTCACCTACAACATGATATTCTGCGCTGTGAAGATGCTTTACTCCTTTTATTACTATACAATCAGTTCCGGCTCCTCTTATATCGGCACCCATTGCATTTAAGAAATCCTGAAGTTCGATTATCTCGGGTTCCCTGGCAGCACCTCTTATATATGTTACTCCTTCACACTTTACAGCTGCCATCATTATGTTTTCAGTAGCTCCCACACTTGGAAATCTAAGCTCAACCACATTACCCTTTACCTTCTCTGTATACGCCTCCACCGCCTTATCATCCGAAACGGCCACATTTAGTTTTGAAATTCCCTCAATATGTATATCTATAGGTCTCTTTCCTATATTACAGCCTCCCGGGAAGCTGATACTTGCCTCTCCAAACCTGCTTATCAAAGCCCCTAAGAACACCACCGCGCCCCTTGTCTTTGACATTATGCTGCTATCTAAATGGACATTTTTCAAGTAAGTTGAATCTATATATAAAACATTATTTAAAAAACTCACGGTACAGTTAAGCTTTTTGAGAATCTCTATCATATTATAAACATCACTTATCTCAGGGCAGTTATATATTGCCACCACATCATCTGCCATAATGGACGCAGCCATAATTGGAAGCACACTGTTTTTAGAACCTTGTATATCTATTTCACCGCTAAGCTTCTCTGTTTTTTCTATCTTAAAATAATTCATCAATGCCTCCGAATAATAAAATATATATTATATTATTCAGAGATTACTATTTTAGTCACACTTTTTTTTGGATACAGACAAGGCAAGGCCTATCTCTGCCAGCAGAAACAATACAGAAGTACCTCCATAGCTTATAAACGGCAATGTTATACCTGTATTGGGTATAGTGTTTGTAACAACGGCAATGTTCAGAATCACCTGAATGGCTATGTGTGCCATTACACCAATAGCCAGCAGTGAACCAAACAAATCCTCTGCCTCCATGGCAATAACAAACAGTCTCCATATCATAAAGCCAAACAGAATAATTATGGCAATACCCCCAAACAGTCCCAGTTCTTCACATATAATTGTAAAAATCATATCATTCTGGGCTTCCGGTACAAAGCCTAATTTCTGTACGCTCTGTCCAAATCCCTTTCCAAAAAGGCCGCCGGAGCCTATGGCATATAATGCCTGAAGCACCTGATAACCACCTTCCTGCTGATAAGCCTCCGGATTCTTCCATACCTCTATTCGTTCCATTCTAAAGCCACTGCCAAATTGTAGGAATACAATGATTCCCACCACTGCAATAGCAGCAATAATTATGTACTGCCTATACTGCGGGCTTGATATAAAAAGCATGGTAAATGCAATTCCCATGATTATTATGGCTGTGCTTAAGTTTGAGGTTACTACAGCAACCGGAACTATTATGCCTGCCGCAAAAACACCGATAATACATATCTTTGAAAATTTACCGATATTCCTTGCATTTTCCGACACTATAAAGGCCAGAAATACAATCATTGCAAGCTTTGCAAACTCCGCAGGCTGAATGGAAAAACCACCAACTCCCAGCCATCTTCTTGCACCATTAGCTGATATTCCCAGGGGAGTAAGCACCAGAAATATGCTTGCAACTGCTGCAAAATATCCATATAATGCAAACCTCTTCCATACACGGTAATCTATCATAGTCACAAATACCATAACTACAAGACCTATTATTGTAGCTTTTATCTGCTTCTTAAGATACCAGGTTGAATATCCATGCTCTCGAAATGAATTATAGGCACTGGTGCTATATAGCATTACAAGGCCAAAGCAAAGCAGAAATATAACTGTTACAAGCAATGTGTAATCTATATGTGTTTTTTGTTTTTCTCTACCCTTCAACTTAATCCCACCATTCTAATTATAATTCGTTGACGTACTGCTTAAATAAATCTCCACGCTGTTCGTAGCTCTTAAACATATCCCAGCTGGCACAGGCAGGTGATAATAATACAACCTCACCGTCTTTCGCATTTTCTGCTGCGATATTTACTGCTTCTTTAAGGGTCTTGGCAAATATTATGTTTTTAAACCCATGCCTTTCTGCAGTTTCTGCAATCTTTTCTGCAGTAACTCCAATAAGAACCAGACACTTTATCTTGTCCCCAAATGCCTCTACCCAGTCATCAAATTCCGAACCTTTGTCATAGCCTCCTGCTATAAGCACCGTCTTTTTTGTCATAGCCTCCAGAGCTTTTATGGAAGCATCGGTATTTGTTCCCTTTGAATCATTGTAGTATACTACCCCATTTTTTGTGGCAACATATTCTATTCTATGCTCAATAGCCTTAAATTTCTTTACCGTCTTAACTATAATGTCCATAGGCACTTCCATGGCCACCGCTATACCTATTGCCGCCATTACATTTTCTGCATTGTGTACACCTACCAGCTTCATTTCCGAAACATTCAGGCATTTCTTTGTCTCACCGTTCCAGGCGCAGTAAATATCTCCATTTTCATCAAGATATAAACCTTTTTCAAGCTTTCTTGCGCTTGAAAAAAACATTGGAGTACATTTTAAAGTTTTCGCATACTCCCTAAGCATATCATCTTCATAATTAAGCACACATATTTCGTAAGGCTTTTGATTTTTCGTAATACTAATCTTTATATCACCATAGTTTTTCATGGTTTTATGTCTGTTTAAATGGTCGGGTGTAATATTTAATACCGCCGTTACCACCGGAGCACACTCTATCGTACTTTCAAGCTGAAAGCTGCTCATCTCCGCCACTGTCACCGTATTATCCTTTGTTTTATCTGCCATAAGGGCATATGGTGTACCAATATTTCCCACTACAAATACACTTTCAAAATAATTTTTCATTATCTCACCCACAAGAGCTGTTGTGGTGGTTTTTCCATTGGTTCCTGTAATTCCAATAAGCTTACCCTTGGAGCATCTGTATGCCAGTTCAATCTCACCCCAGATTGTCACATTTTTTTTCTTTAAGATTTCCACAAAAGGCACATCTAAAGGTATCCCGGGACTTATTACGCACAAATCAAGACTCTCAGCCAGTTCTTCTGTCAATTCGCCTAATACTATATCCACCTTTTTTGCATCTACATTCTGACTGTCAGTGAGCTTTGAAATTATCTCCTGCCTGTCTAAGCTCTCATTTCCATCATACAGCACAACTCTGGCACCTTTTCCCTGTAAAAGGCCTACTGAACCGATACCACTTTTTCCTGCGCCTGCAACTAACACTTTTTTATCCTTGAGAAACATAATATTTAATCCTTTCAGTTTTATTATAATGACTTATATGCAATCAGACATAGCAGAGCTGTAACAATAGTAAATGCTGCCACCACTCTGGTTTCAGACCAGCCACACAATTCAAAATGATGATGAATAGGTGCCATCTTGAAAAATCTTTTTCCATGGGTTATCTTAAAATACCCAACCTGTATAATTACCGACAATACCTCCACAAAATATATAAAGGCCACCAACAGAAGAAACACCGGCATTTTTAACACAATGGCTGTAGACGCCACGAACCCTCCCAGGGCAAGGGAACCCGTATCCCCCATAAACACCTTGGCAGGATATACATTAAACAATAAAAATCCCATAAGTGCTCCCACCACAGCTGCAGTAACAGGCTCTATTCCGCTCTTTGTGGCAATAGCAACAACTGTGAAGAAAACTGCTATTATAACTGTGACACCTGATGCCAGACCATCCAGTCCGTCTGTGAAATTTGCGCCGTTTACCGTGCCTACTACCACAATAAATACAAATGGTATAAACAGCCGGCCTAAATCTACAACCTTACCCGACATAAACGGTATAATTATCTTTGTTCCTAAATCTGTGTAGTTATACAAATAAAAAATAAAAATACCTGTAACCAAAATCTGTAATGCCATTTTCTGCCATGCTTTAAGTCCCAGATTTCTTTTCATCACAACCTTTATATAATCATCCAAAAAGCCTATAAGTCCAAATCCAAGTGTCATAAAAAGCACCGGAAGCAGCTTTGGGTAATCCTTAATAAATATAAGTGAAGTAACCACAACACTAAATAATATTACAAGACCGCCCATTGTAGGTGTTCCCGACTTTTTCTGATGTTCCTTTGGACCCTCTTCTCTTATATATTGTCCGAATTTCAGCTTATGTAAAAAAGGTATGACTATCGGACATAATACAACGCTGATAAAAAAAGATGTTAATATTGACATTACTGTTTCTGTACTCATTTTTATTCTCCTGTTCAAAACTTTAACCTAAGTTTCAGTATAATCTTTTTCCGTGGAATAATCAACACCCAAATATGGTAATATGTTTTCAAATATCTCTCTTATTACCGGAGCGGCAATAGTTCCACCATAATAAATCCCCTCCGGCTCATCAATTATGCACATAGCAATCACTTCCGGGTCATAAGCCGGTGCAAACCCTATAAAAGACGCTATGTACTTTCCATTTCCTCGTGGCAGCTTCTCAGATGTAGCTGTCTTTCCTCCAATGGAATAGCCTTCTATAATACACTTGCTTCCTCCGCCCTCACTGACTACCTTTTCAAGAAAGTCTTTCATAGTATCTGAGGTCTCTTTACTTATCACATTTTCCGTTACATCATATTCAAACTCCTCCACAATGTTACCATTATTGTCCACAGTTTTCAATCCAAAATGAGGAGTTATAAGGT
>CAZLED010000139.1:0-4968 GCA_964558485.1 uncultured Ruminococcus sp.
ACCACGTCGTTCCACATGAGTCTGTATCGGGGCATATCGGTACCGGGCGCACTGTCTGCAATGTTGCCGGTACGGGTGAAGGTACGCTTGCCCTGGGAGATGCCGTTGACGAACAGCTCCACCATGGGATAGCTGCTGTACACGTGTACCGGCACCACCTGGCCTTCCTTCCCTGCCCAGTTCCAGTGGGGGAAGATGTGCAGCACGTCGTCGTTTGTCCAATGGGCCTTGTAGCCATAGAACCGGTTCTTCGGCAGGCCGGCCAGGTCTACGACACCAAAATAGGAGCTGCGGGACGGCCACTGGTTGTAGTACGGCGTAGGCTCACCTAAATAGTCCATACCCGTCCAGACAAATTCGCCTGCCACGTAGGGATAGTCATCCTGGGCAGCAAATTCCCGTTCGGCGTAGTAAGCCCAGCCCGGTGCTGCCATATCGTAGGCCGACACGGACAGATCGTCCTCCAGGCGCACGGGAATGTTGATCTCTGCCGGGAAGCTGTAAACCCCTCTGGTGGACACACAGGATGCAGTCTCGGTCCCTACCAGCACCATATCGGGATGTCTCCGATGGGCTTCGGCGTACATATGCGGTTTATAGTTCAGGCCGACTACGTCCACGAAGTTGGCAAGGTGGTTGTCAAAGCAAGCCCAGCCACGGTCAAAGCCGGCAGTAACGGGACGAGTGGGGTCGGTGTGGTGTGCCGTTTCAGACAGCATTTTGGCCGCACGCCAGCCTTCCTTGTCGCCTTGTTCGTTGATCTCGTTGCCGATGGACCACAGCACCACGGACGGATGGTTTCTGTCCCGGCGGATCACATCCACCACATCGCCGGCGGCGTGTTCTCTGTAATACTTGGCATAGCCGCTTTTGACCTTTGGGATATACCATTCGTCAAAGAATTCGTCCATGACCAGAAAGCCCAGCTCGTCACACAGATCCAGCAGCTCCGGGGACGGCGGATTGTGACTGGTACGGATGGCGTTGACACCCATTTCCTTCATGAGGCGCAGTTGTCTCCGCAGAGCTGCTACGTTGACGGCGGCACCCAGAGAGCCTAAGTCGTGGTGGTTGCACACGCCGTTCATCTTTTGCTGCCGGTCGTTCAGGAAGAAGCCACCGTCCGGGGTGAACTTGATCTTTCGCGCACCAAACTTTACGGATACATTGTCCTGCACATTGCCGTCTTCATCTAATAGTTCGATCTTGGCAGTATACAGGTTGGGGGTATCGATGTCCCACAGCTGCACGTTCGGGATCTGGAAAATATCCGACAGCTCGCCTAAATAGGTACCGTGCTGCACCTGTGTCACAGTGGCACCACTGGGGTCTACGATATCGGCACGGAACGACACGGTCTCCGGTCCCGTGTAATCCAGCTGCAGCAGGAACGTAGCAGATCCTTCGGCGATCTCCAGTTGCCGGAGCCATACGCCGTTGTAGTCCATGTGGATGGGGGATTTCTGCACCAGGTACACGTTTCTGTAGATACCGGCGCCGGGGTACCAACGGGAGCAGTCTTCGTACACTCTGGCTGCCACGGCAATGTGGTTGGTCTTGCCACACGCTACCAGATCGGTGATATCCACGGAGAAGGATTTGTAGCCAAAATGGTTGAAGAAGGCGTGCTTGCCGTTGACGTACACGTCGGAGTCCCACATGACGCCATCAAATTCCAGAGAAAGCCGATTGCCCTGTGCTTCTGCCGGAATGTCCAGTGCCAGTCGATATACGCCCAGACCTACGATGGGCAGTGCACCTGTACGGCCGCTGTGCTCTATGGGACGGGTGATGCCGTCCTGGGCAATGGCAGAATAACTGCAGTCGTTGTGCTCGTCGAATACGCCGGTGATGGCCCAGTCGTGGGGTACACGAACGGTGTCCCAATCGGTATCGTTATAGTCCGGTGCGAACACTTCCTCAGGTGCCGTGCCGTCGGGGAACAGCCGGAAATGCCAGTCATACGCCAACCGCTTTTTGATTCTTTCCATAAAAAACCTCCTGATATGGTGACCTTACAGGAATATGATACCATATCAGGAGAGATTTGTCAATGGGGCTTATTCGGCTTTCATGAGCTTATTGTCGATGGCGTCATTGATCCCTGCTCCGGTCAACTCCTCGGCGATCTCCGTTTCAGCCATAGGTGTATCGGTCTGGGCTGTACTTTCGTCTTCGGCTGTGGTCATATTTTAGCTTAAAAAGAGAACTGCAAACGTACAGCTCCCTTTCGACAGGCGATTCAGCTCGCCAAGCGATTCAGCTCGCCAGGCGGTTCAGCTTTCCAGCTGTCGTCCCAAGAATCCGGCGGCGGTCTGGACCAGCTTGGTCTCCAGATCTGTGGGCGTTTTGGTGCTTGTTTCGTCGGCAAACACCGAAGCCACGCAGCCGGTGATGTCCCCTTCGCTGGAAATGGGCATCAGGCAGGACACCCGGGCCGCAGCGCCGTCCACCAATGTCATGGGTTCCTTGCCTTCGCAGGTGTAGAGCTGACGGGTCTCCATGACGCTTTCCACCTCGGCTGCCAGCTTGCGATCTGTATATTCCTTTCGTGGGATCCCGGCACAGGCGACGATGGCGTCCCGGTCGCAGATCACGCAGGCCAGTCCGCAGGTCTTATACAGTGTCTCCGCATATTGTGCGGCAAACTGGGCAAGCTCCCCGATGGGTGAATACTTTTTGAAGATGACTTCACCCTCTCGATCGGTGAAGATCTCCAGGGGGTCACCTTCCCGGATCCGCATGGTCCGGCGTATTTCCTTGGGTATCACCACACGACCTAAATCATCGATTCTTCTAACTATGCCCGTAGCTTTCATTTTGTTCTCCTTTGAAAAAACGAATTCTTCTGCCGGAGATATTGTTTGCATTTTTCGGGAAATTATACGAGAACCGGAAAAGAAAGTGGGCAAAGCAAAAAACCACACCGACAGTAGTCGGCATGGGTTTGGGATCTTATTCGCCTTTGTATTTTTCCTGGAACAGCTTAATGCTCTGCTTCAGGACCTGGATCTGGGACTTCATGTAGTATTCGTCCTCGAACATAGCGTAATGCACGCAGGCACGAATCAGGATGAAGATCAGGGGCGTCAGCACATCTGCGGGAATCCCCAGCTTGCCTTCCAAAGACTTGGCGTACTCTGCATAGCGCTGGTTCACACCCTCAAAGAACGTCTTCCCATATGCCATATACTTGGGATGGGTATAGATCTGATACATCAGACGATACTTTTTCCCGTGCTCTTTGGCGGTCCAATAGGGGATCTCGTCGATGAACGCTTCCAATTCCTCCGGACTCTGTGGCGCCTTTGCCATAAAATCATCCTCGACCTTTGCCATACAAAACTCGGTTGATTGAATGATCAGATCATCCAGATTGTCGAAATACACGTATAAATTGCCGGATGTGCAGTCGCAGTATTTCGCCAATAGCTTGATACCGGTACCACTAAATCCATTGTCTGCATAGCATTCGAAGCAGCGTTCCATGATTGCTTCTTTACGCTGCTTGATCGCTTCTGCACTTCTTGCTCTTCCTTGCACGTCAGCACCTCATTTCTACTTCATGTTGCATATCAAACACGATATATTGTAGCACACTTTTCTGCAAATGTCAATCGTTTTTGCTGATTTTTTTGCCGATATAAATGAAATTTTGGCGTTTTTTCTTTTACCCGCGAAGGATATCGCTCTTTTTCGCCTGTAGAAGCCGATTCAATCGCTCTGACATAGCGAACATCAGTATGCCAAATATTGCTAAATACAGTGGATACAGGCCCATGGCGATGTGCTGTGCCAAGAAACCGAACAGCGGCGGACACAGGGTACTGCCCACGTAGGCGCTTGCCATTTGGATGCCCACGATGGATTGGGAGTTTTCGGCACCAAAGTTGGATGGGGTGCTGTGGATGATGCAGGGATAGATGGGTGCGCAGCCAAAGCCCACGATGGCCATACCAATGATGGCTGTGATCCAGGTGCCGGTGGGGATGGCGATGAGGACGATGCCGCCCAGGAGAACGATGGAGCCCAGCCGGATCAGCCGTTTGTCGCCCACTCGATCGGCGATGAATCCATTGAGAAAGCGGCCGACGGTCAGACCCAGGTACACCAAGGAGCCATATCCAGCGGCGATCTCCGATGCCAGACCGTGGTATTCCACCAAGTAGCTGGAGGCCCAGTTCATAGCGGTGGCTTCCATGGCGCAGTAGCCGAAGAAGGCACACAGCAAATAGGGCACGCCGGGGATGCGCAGTGCTTTTCGTACACCCAGCGGTTCTGTGCGCTCCGGGGCCGTTTCGTGGGTATCGCTTCCCTTTTTTTGTTTCCAGAGCGGCAGGGACAGGAAGATGCAGATGGTCAGCACAATCTGGATGCAGGAGACGATGCGGTATCCGTCCGACCAGGTGCGTGTGTCGCTGGTCAGGCAATACTGCATGATGTACGGACTGATAGAGGCGCCCAGTCCCCAGCAGCAGTGGAGCCAGCTCATATGTCGTGCGGCCAGGTGCAATGCCACGTAGTTGTTCAGAGCAGCATCCACGGCACCGGCACCCAGGCCATAGGGGATCGCCCACAGACACAGCTGCCAGAATGCATCGGAAACAGAGAAGCCGAACAGTGCAATAGCGGTCATGGCTACGCTGACAGCAGTGGTCAGACCGGCGCCCAGCTTATGGGTGACACGGTCGGAGGACAGGCTGGATACGATGGTGCAGCCGGAGATGAGCATGGTGATGATGCCGCCCATGGACAGGGATGCACCCAGCTCCATCCGCATGACCGGCCAGGCTGAACCCAAAAGAGAGTCCGGCAGACCTAAACTGATAAAGGATAGATAAATGATAGCGATGAGCAGTGAAAACATATGTACCTCACAGGATTTGATACGAAAACGAGTCTCTTGGCAAAGGGTCACGGAAATCAATTTTCAAATTCAGCAAAATGTGGTATAATAGGGACTATGGA
>CAZLED010000140.1:0-4664 GCA_964558485.1 uncultured Ruminococcus sp.
ATGACCTGGTGGATGACGGCAAGTGGACCATGGACAAAATGGCTGAAATGATGGAAGTGGTCACGGTAGATGCCAACGGCGACGGCAAGTTCACCGCCGATGACACCTATGGCTATCTGGGAACGCAGAAAAACGTTCTGCCCAGCTTCTGGATCGGCGCCGGTGAGATCACCATTGGTCTGAACAAGGAAGGCATTCCGGAGATGTCCATGAAGGATGAGCGGTTCGTCAACGTGATCGACAAGGTCTTTGCCATCACCTACGACAACAATGCCCGGTATCTGAGCAAGGAGCCGGAGGACGTGAATCAAGAAAACATTTCCATGTTCCAGGAAAACAAGGGCCTCTTCATGGACTGCTCTCTGTTCTGGGTAACGGCACTGCGGGACATGGAGACCGACTTTGGTATCATTCCCTATCCCATGTATGACGAAGACCAGGGCTCCTACTACGCACGTGTAAGCTACATCATGACGCCCATTGTGCCCATCACCAACGGCAATTTGGAATTGACCGGTGCTGTGCTGGAGACCACCAACTATCTGGCCAAGAAATACATCACGCCTGCTTACTACGACATTTCTCTGAAGGGTAAGTATTCCCGTGACGAAGAATCCGTAGCCATGCTGGATCTGATCTTTGCCAACCGGGTGCTGGACCTGGGCGACACCATCTTCTGCCCCAATGTGCGTGACGGCTTCTTCAGCTCCATGTACACAAACAACAACCGGGATCTGATGTCCCAGATCGAAAAGAACGAGAACAAGATCCAGACCACCATCGACGATATGATCAAGGCCAACTCGTAAGACGAAGACTGGATAAAAATACATAACTGCGAACCGGGTACAGACTGTCTTTTGTCGTACCCGGTTCGTGTTTTTTGCACCGATTTTGTATGAAATCCTATGTATTTCGTCAACTTTCGGCAGATTGCACAGAGAGAACCGTGGTAATTTTGTCAATTATTTTCCGAGATATGGATTGAAATTCAGCCAATTTTATGATATCATATTACCGTAAGTTGAATAGACTGCGAAGGCTCGAAGCATGGGTGTTTGCAGCCGTGCCGTATAAAAGCGGCAGAAAGGACATTTTTATGAGAAAATTTTTCTCCATTCCCGGTTCCAGAACACTGTTTTCTCTGTTTCTGGTGCTGGCGCTGACCCTGGGACTGCTGGGGCTCACAGTGTTTGCCGAGGGTGAACCTGTGGCTGATGGCAGTGCTGAGGATGCTGCAGAGCCTGCCATTGAGGAAGTTGTGGAAGAAGAACCCGACGAAGACCAGCCTATGGTATTTGGTACAGCGCTTTCTCTGCTGCCACCCGTGATCGCCATCGGACTGGCGCTGATCACCAAGGAAGTGTACTCTTCCCTGTTCATTGGGATCCTGGTCGGTGGGCTTCTGGCTGCCAACTTCAATCCGGCCGGCACCATTGACCAAGTGGTCAACGAAGGCTTTATCGCATCGGTTTCCGGTTCTGCCGGTATCTTCATCTTCCTGGTGCTGCTGGGTGTTCTGGTGGCGCTGCTGAACAAGACCGGTGCATCGGCTGCCTTTGGGAAGTGGGCCCAGAAGAACATCAAGACCCGTGTGGGTGCGATGCTGGCGACGTTCCTTTTGGGCGTGCTGATCTTCATCGACGACTATTTCAACTGTCTGACCGTTGGCTCCGTTATGCTGCCGGTCACCGACTCCCACAAGATCTCTCGTGCCAAGCTGTCCTACCTCATCGACGCAACGGCTGCTCCCGTATGTATGATCGCCCCCATCTCCTCTTGGGCGGCTGCGGTTTCGGACTATGCAGAGGGCACCGGCTACAATGGTCTGTCCCTGTTCATCCGTGCGATCCCCTACAACTATTATTCTCTGCTGACCCTGGCGTTCATCATCATGATCACCCTGATGAAGTTCGACTACGGTCCCATGGCGATCCACGAAAAGAATGCGCTTGAAAAAGGCGACCTGTTCACCTCCGGCTCGGAGCATGAAGCTCTCGAAATGGAAAAGGGCAGCGAAAACGGTCGTGTGATCGATCTGGTCGTGCCGATCTGCGTACTCATCGTAGTCTGTGTGCTGGGTCTGGTCTATGTCGGTGGCATGTTCGATGGGCTGTCCTTCATCGATGCGTTTGCAAATACGGATGCTACGGCAGGTCTGCCTTGGGGTGGTATCATTGCGCTGGTCGTGACCATCATTTTCCTGCTGTGTCGGAAGGTCATCTCCTTCAAGGATGCGATGGAATGCATTCCTGAGGGCTTCAAGGCTATGGTACCTGCTATCCTGATCCTGTCCTGCGCCGGTTCTCTGAAGAACATGACCAACAACCTGGGTTCCAGCGAATTCGTACAGTCCATTATGAATGGTGCGGCGGCACTGGAGCTGTTCCTGCCTGCCATCATCTTCTTGGTTGGCTGCTTCATCTCCTTCTCTACCGGTACTTCTTGGGGTACATTCGGTATCCTGATCCCCATCGTGACTTCCATTTTCTCGGCAGACTCTGAGCTGATGTACATTGGTATGTCCGCTTGCCTGGCTGGTGCTGTCTGCGGTGACCACTGCTCTCCCATTTCCGACACCACCATCATGTCCTCTGCCGGTGCCCGTTGTGACCACCTGAACCACGTTTCCACCCAGATCCCCTATGCGGTGACGGTGGCTGTGGTATCCTTCTTCTGTTACATTCTGACTGCTCTGATGCAGCTTGCCCTTGGCTCGTACACTTGGTTCGTTTCTCTGCCGGTGTCCATTGCTATCATGTTTGTGGTGCTGCTGGTGATCAAGAAGGTTACAGCGAAGCAAGGTGCATAAAACAGTATAACCATTTTGCCCGTCCTCGATTGGGGATGGGCATTTTTTTGTTCTCTGCACCCAGAATGCGACACAAAAAAGCCCGGTGGCGTGGTGACCATCGGACTTTTGTATTGCCTATAAATTATTTGCGGTTCTGTACCAGATCCAGAAACTGGTCGTACAGGTAGGAGGTATCTGTGGGGCCGTTGGCGTAGGCAGGCTGGAACTGGACGGAGAAGGCCGGTGCGTTCTGGTAGATCAGGCCTTCGTTGGAGTCGTCGTTCACGTTCACGAAGTAGGGCACTGCCACGGTCTCGTCGATGCTGGCGTTCTGTACGGCGTAGCTATGGTTCTGTGCCGTGATGTGCAGATGGCCGGCGGTCAGGTTGCGTACAGGCTGGCTACCACCTCTGTGACCATAGGGCAGCTTTTCGATCGCAAAACCGTTTGCCAATGCCAGGATCTGGTGACCCAGCGCAACGCCCAGTGTGGGGATCTTTTGGTCAGCCAGGGTCTGCAGTGCGGCAATGGCGGCGGTGCATTCTCTCGGATCCCCAGGGCCGGCAGACAGCACGATGCCATCCGGCTGCAGGGCAGACACGGCAGCTGCGTCGGTGTCATAGGGCAAAATGTGTACGGCACAGTCTCTGTCCACCAGCTCTTTCACGATGCCGTTCTTATGGCCAAAGTCGTACAGCGCAATGGTGTACTTGCCGTCCGGGTTGACCACGACCTCTTCCTTGGTGCTCAGCGCTGCCACAGGTGCGGTGATCTTGTAGGCTTTCAGTGCGTCTTTGTCCACGCTGTCGGGGGCAGACACGATGGCGCCGTTCATGGTCCCTTCGTCCCGCAGGATCTTGGTCAGGGAACGGGTATCGATGCCCTTCAGACCCACGATGCCCTTCTGCTTCATGAAATCCTCCAGAGAAAGCTCTGCCCGGAAGTTGGACGGAATATCCGCACATTCCCGCACGATCAGCGCCACCGGTCCATCGCCTTCCGTTTCTGCGTCCTCCAGACATACGCCGTAGTTGCCGCCTAAAGGGAACGTCTGACAGATCGCCTGCCCCTTATAGCAGGTATCGGTCAAGGCTTCCACATAGCCGACCATGGATGTGGTGAACACGATCTCTGCCGTAACATCCCGATCTGCGCCAAAGGCTTCTCCGGTGAATACAGTACCATTTTCCAGAACTAAGTATTTTTTCATAATGCACTCTGTCCTTCTCTGTGATTTGGATTTCTATCACCCATTATTATACCACAACTTTCTCCGTTTTTCTACAGAAAATTTGCATCCCACAGGGGCAATTTTCAAATTTCAGCAGATAAAACAAGGGAAGAACGGGTACAACCGGGTGGTTAGTGAATGATGTCTAATGCCTCTGAAAAAGGGACAGAGCCACGCCCCATCCCATTTCCCAGGATCCGATCATTTTTTCAGACTGCCCTTTTCCAGGCCCAGCTTTTCTTCCAAAGATGCGGTGCAAGCGGCCGTGTTGGCAGCAGCTTCTTCGGCATTCTTACCGCACGCCAAGATATAGAACTTGATCTTCGGTTCGGTACCGGAGGGTCTTGCCACGACTACGCAGCCGTTTTCCATGGCGTAGTACAGCACATTGGACTTGGGCAGACCTGTGGGTTCTACTTTGCCGGTGCGCACGTCCAGAGAGGTCTCGGCCTTGTAGTCCCGGAAGTTCACCACGGCACTGCCACCCAGCTCGGTGGGCATCGTCTGCCGCAGACCGTCCATCATACCGGCGATGGCAGCCTTGCCGTCCAGGCCTTCCATATAGATCTCCGCAGCGTTTTCGCTGTAGAAGCCATACTTTTCGTACAGGCCGTGCAGTGCGTCGATCAGGGTCATGCC
>CAZLED010000141.1:0-4635 GCA_964558485.1 uncultured Ruminococcus sp.
TGCGGAGCTGTTCCATTTCTCCTATCAAAGATATATCGAAAACTGTCTGCGTACCACCTTTGGCTTCCGGGGAACACCGATCCGTCTGGTCGTGCGGCAAAAGGGTGAGGATGCAGAGGTATAACGGTCATGTTTCAAGATATTTTATACGATGGCTTTTTCGGCTGTCTCTTGGCAAATGTCCATGGCCAGGATGCGCTGTTCACCACGCTGATGGTGCTGGGCGTGCTGACCAGTATCGTGTTCCCCTATCTGCTGGGCAGTGTCAACACCGGCATCGTCCTGTCCCGTTTCCTCTATCATGAGGACATCCGCACCCAGGGCAGCGGCAATGCTGGGGCCACCAATATGCTGCGGACCTACGGCAAGAAGATGGGCATCCTGACGTTCCTGTGCGACTTTGTCAAGGGATGCTTGGGGGTCGTGATCGGACGGCTGCTGTTCGGTCTGTTGGGGGCCTACATAGGTGGTCTGTTCTGCGTCATGGGACATATCTTCCCCTGCTACTACAAGTTCAAAGGCGGCAAAGGCGTGGCGGCTTCGGCTGGCATGGTGCTCATGACCAACTGGAAGGTGTTTCTGGTGCTGATCGTGATCTTTGCGATCCTGGTGTACATGACCAAGTATATCTCCTTTGGCTCCATCATGGGCTATATGCTGTATCCGCTGCTGCTGAGCAAAATGCAGTCGCCTACGGATCCGTCGCTGTCCATCCTGATCGCCTTCATCATCACCATCATGGGTGTGTTCATGCACCGGCAAAACCTGAAACGGATCTTTGAGGGAACGGAAAGCAAGATCGACTTTCACGTGAAGGACAAGCCTACCATTGTGGAACAGGAGCACGAGCATGACCACGCAGTGGAAGACAAAAAGCACACGCATAAAGGAGAGAAAAAATGAACGGTACCGAGGTCACACGATTTGCCACACTTGTCAAGCAAGCGACAGAGACCGGCCGACTTCGCTCCTGTACGCTGTACAAGTCCACGGAAAAGGAGCTATCCAAGGCAAAAGGCAGTGTCAAAAAGATCGGCGGCCGGGCCGTGCTGCAGCTGGAACGGTTCTGGACGGAAGGTCGGCTGACCCACGAAAATGTGCCGCTGGAAGCGATCCCGGACGTGCTGCCGCAGTATTTGGGTGAGCAGTTCCGGCAAGGGGATCTGGTGACGGAGAACGGCTCTGCGTCCTTGATGATCTCCCAGAAGGGCAAGGTCACACTGCTGGTCAAAGGAGAGCTGAAGCAGCCGGAAACGCTGGAAACAAAAGCGGAACCGGTGGCAAACGAAAACGATCGTGCCAAGCAGCGCCTGTTGACCGGGGAAGAGGACTTTCTCCGGGTGCTGGGTGTGTCCGACGAAAAAGGACGGGTACACGACAAACGGCAGTCCAAATTTCGCCAGATCTGCCGGTTCACGGAGTACATCCAAGAGGCCGCCGAAAGCCTGCCCAAGGACGGAACGCTGTACATCGCTGACCTGTGCTGCGGCAAAAGCTACCTGAGCTTTGCGGCGTACTATACGCTGACGGTGCTGCTGGGACGAGAAGTGGACATGGTCTGCGTGGATCTGAAGGAGTCGGTGATCCGGGAATGCGCCGCCATCGCCGAAAAGCTCCACTACGATGGTATGCACTTCTATTGCCAAAATATCTTTGATTACCAGCCTGCCCATGCGCCGGATCTGGTGATCTCGCTCCACGCCTGCGATACGGCCACGGATGCAGTGTTGGAGGTAGCCATGCGGAACGGTGCCAAGGTGGTGCTGTCCACGCCCTGCTGCCATCACGAGATGAACCGGAAGCTCAGCTGTCCGGCGGTGGATTTCATTGGGGAACGTCCCCTGCTGCGGCAGAAATTCTGCGATGCGGCCACCGATGCCCTGCGACTCCTGCGCCTGGAAGCCATGGGCTACCGCACCGACGCCACTGAGCTCATCGACCCGGAGGATACGCCCAAGAACATATTGCTGCGTGCCTGGAAAAAGAAGGGTTGGCATATGGATTCTCCCGAAGCCCGGCAAAAATGGGAACGATACCGGGAGACCTACCGCTTCCTCTACGGCGAAGAAGCACCGGCACTGCCGCAAACATAAGTATAAAATAGAACTATCTCAGAAAATTACATAAAAGGAAGGTTATTGCTATGGAACTGAATGCCCTGCTGGCTGCCATTGGGGACACTACCCTAACAGCCGAGAAGCGTCTGGATGCTCTGCGGGAGATCGCAAAAAATCTGGATGCCATCGAACGGACGGAGCCCGGTATCTTTGTGAACAACCACATCCACACCTGCTACTCCTTCTCGCCTTACACGCCCACCTCTGCGGTATTCTACGCCTGGAAAGCCGGACTGCGGACTGCCGGGATCATGGACCACGACAGCGTTGGCGGTATGCGGGAATTTATCGAAGCCGGGAAGATCATGGATATGCCCATCACCTGCGGTTTCGAATGCCGTGTGAACGTGGAAGGCACGCCGCTCATGGGAAAGAAGATCAACAACCCTGACCAGAAGTCCTGCGCCTACCTGGCTATGCACGGGATCCCCCACCAGAACATCGACAAGGCTGAGGCAGTGCTGGCCGGTGTCCGGGAAAAGAGAAACGCCAGAAACCGCAAGATGTGCGCCCGGATCAGCGATATGACCAGAGACGCCGGGATCGAGCTGGATTTTGACAAGGATGTATACCCGATCTCCATGGCAAAGGAAGGCGGCAGTATCACCGAACGCCACATCCTCTTTGCCCTGACCAAGAAGATCACTGCCCGGTACCCCGACCGGAACGATGCCTGCGACTTTATCGAAAAGCTGACCGGCAAGCCCTTGGGAGACAAGACCCGTACCAAGCTGCTGGACGCACCGGAAAACTTCTATGAATACGACATCCTGGGCGTGTTGAAGGGTCACATGGTAGAAAAGTTCTACGTAGAGGCCACCGACGAATGCATGAACATCCGGGAGTTCACGGCTCTTGCCAAGGAGCTGGGCGCCATTTCCGCATATGCCTACCTGGGTGACGTTGGCGAAAGCCCCACAGGAGACAAGAAGGCCCAGAAGTTCGAAGATGACTATCTGCCGGAGCTGTTTGATACCCTGGCCGATTGCGGCTTCTCTGCGGTGACCTATATGCCTTCCCGGAACACCAAGGAACAGCTGGCGACACTGATGCAGTACTGCCACGACAGAGACCTGTTCGAGATCTCCGGCGAAGACATCAACTCTCCTCGTCAGTCCTTCATCTGCCAGGCTTTGGCGGACCCGGCCTACAAGCACCTGCGTGTGGCGACCTATGCGCTGATCGGTCACGAGATAGCCGCTTCCCAGTGCCAGTGCAAGTCCATGTTCTCCGAGGAGACCAAGAAGGATATGCCTGCCCTGTCCGACCGGATCGACCATTTTGCTGCCATCGGTGGCTGGGCAAAATAATAGGTTAGTTGACCCTCAAAAAGCTGTAGGGGCGATTCATGCACATACGCAGTTGTGCCATCGCCCGAATGTATGTCTTTGGTATTCATCATGGGCATACATTATGCCGCAGTCCCTACAGAGGTTTTGGTTTCATTTTGCAATATTCACCACGAAGCAATATCATTATATTATAAACACTTATAATGAAAGGACATACGATTATGAGTCTCGAAACACTTGTACATTTTTCCAATGCCTATGGGGCAAATCCTGCCTTTGTGCTGGCCGGTGGTGGGAATACCTCCTACAAGACCGCCGATGCCCTGTACATCAAGGGTAGCGGTACCTCTCTGGCTACCATCAAAGCCGAACAGTTCGTCAAGATGGACAGAGCGGCTCTGGCTGCCATTTGGGAGAAGACCTATTCTGCAGACGACAAGGCAAGAGAAGCCGAAGTGCTGGCCGACCTGATGGCTGCCAAGTTCCCCGGTGAAGAAGCCAAGCGTCCTTCTGTGGAAACCCTGCTGCACGACCTGTTCCCCCAGCAGTTCATCCTGCACGTTCACCCGTCCTCCGTCAACGCCATCACCTGCTCCGTACAGGGCAAGGATGCTGCTCTGGCGCTGGTTCCCGGTGCTGTGTGGGTAGACGAATGCGAACCCGGCTATGTGCTGGCTTCCAACTGCCGCAAGAAGCTGCTGGACTACAAGAACGAAACCGGTAAGGATGCCCAGGTGGTATTCCTGCAGAACCACGGGATCTTCTTTGCTGCCGACTCCGAAGCCGAGCTGGACGCACTGGTTGGTGGTATCATGGATGCCATCGATGCCAAGCTGACCGAAAGACCCGACTTCTCCGACGTGGAATACGACAAGGCTGCCGCTGCCAAGATCGCACCGGTGCTGCGTATGTGCTACGATGCAGAAGGGCAGGCCGCCGTTGTGTTCACTGCCAACAAGCAGGTTATGACCTTTGCCGAATCCGCTGAAGCCTTTGCCGAGCTGAAGTCTCCTCTGTCTCCCGACCACATCGTGTACTGCAAGGCTGAACCTTTGTTCATCGAAGACTTTGCTCCCGAAGCCATTCAGGCTGCTTTCAACGAGCTGAAGACCAGACGTGGCTTTGCGCCCAAGGTGGTGTTCGCAAAGGGCATCGGTATGTTCACCGTTGGCGCATCCCTGAAGGAAGCCAAGACCGCCGCTGTGGTTTGGAAGGATGCTATGACC
>CAZLED010000142.1:0-4523 GCA_964558485.1 uncultured Ruminococcus sp.
TGGCATCCACGGTATCATAGGCAAAGTTGTACTTGTCTTCGTTGTGGAATGTGATCTTCTTCAGCTTGCCGTTTTCCTCGGTGCATTCGATGAAGTTCAGTGCCACCGCATTTTCCGGCAGAGGAACCAGTGTGTTCTCGGCAGAAGCCGCAGCAGGTGCTTCCGGCTGATTTTCCGGATAGTCATACGCCGCACCACCATTGGCAATGATCATCGCCAAGAACCGACAATCGTCGTCCACAGCCACCATGCCGTGGGGTCTGCTGCTGTCGTAATAGATGGAGTCCCCGGCTTCCAGCACTTCTTCATTGCCATCGATGGAGACACGCAGCTTCCCGGACAGGATGTAGTCGAACTCATGGCCTTCGTGATGACCCAGCTTGATCGGTGCAGCAGCTTCGGCTTCGTTGTATCGTGCCAATACCACAAAGGGTTCAGCGATCTTATTCTTGAACAGCGGTGCCAGATTGTGGTACTGGAATCCCTTCCGACGAGCGATGGGCAGACCCTTACCTTGCCGGGTGATGCTGTATTCTTCCAGTGTAGGCGAGGAACCTTTCAGCAGATCGGTGGTATCCACACCCAGCCGGGCAGCACATTTGTAGATAAAGGTGAAGGTGAAGTCCATTTCCCCGTTTTCCAGTGCCTTGTAGGTCTCCAGGCTGACACCCGTGCAGGCCGCCATTTCTTCTTCGGATACTTCGCATACCAGTCTTGTCTCCCGGATACGGTCAGCAACTTCCTTTAACATTTTTTCCATACCAGTTTACTCCTTTTATTTTTTATAAAATGGAGACATATCCGTTGGAAGATTGTCTCATCCTGCATCCATGGATCCAATGGGAAGCAGGTCCTGGGACGCAAAAAATCCGTCCCAAATCACTTTGAGACGGATGGTAAATACTTAATCCGCGGTACCACTCAAATTGTGCATTGCTGCACCACTCACAGGTTCCAACAAACCCTCTGCCGTTACGTGGCATTGACGGGGAACATTACTCAGCAAAGCCTTTGATATTCCCAACTCGGAAGGGATAGCGTGTACCACTGCCGTACCTGCATCTCACCACCGCAGGCTCTCTGCACCGACTTCTATGCCGCACACACGTCTTCGTCACAGTCTTTATTGAATTGTGACGTTATTATAGCACGATTTTTTCCCCTTGTCAAGAGCCTTTTGCAAAAAAATTGGAATTTTTTTGTGGTGGTTCTGACAATGCTGCCACAGCTTTCTATGTATCCGGCAATAGCACATGGCCACAGTATCGTTCTATTCCTCACCGCACCCGGGACGGCAGTACCCCCATATACTTCTTATACGTCCGGCAAAAAAACGACGCACTGTCAAACCCACAGCACCGCCCCGCTTCGGCTACCGAGCAGCCATTTTGCAGCACCTGCTCCGCTTGCATACAGCGATATTGGTTGAGGTAGGTCACGATCGTCTGTCCCGTGAACCGACGAAAATCTCGGCTCAAACCATACTTGTCCGCACAAACCGCCATAGCCAGACCGTCCAGCGACACCTTCTCCGTGTAATGCTCACGCAAATACCGGATCGCTGCCTTCACTGTCTCCACACGTTCGGTACTGAGCGTCGGTGTGCTCTGCGGTGTTGCATACCGTTCTGCAAGATACAGCAAAAACGTCGTAAGCAGCGCATGGAGCCGCACGGTACGCCAGGGGTCATTCTGGTCATAGGCCGTACAGATGGCCAAAAGCTGTTCTTGCAAACCATTGTCTCGAAAATGTGGTGTAAAATGCAAAGCACCTATATCCACTCCGATCTGTCGGCAAAAAGCGGCATTGATGATCAGACAGGTGTATTCGATCCGGTCGTCCGTGCCGGTATAGTGGATCGCACCGGAATCTACCACAGCTATGTCGCCGGGTCGAAGATCGAATCGTGCGCCGTCCACCAAAAGCTCCCCTTTTCCATCGATGCAAAGCTGGATCTCTGGGTCGTCATGCCAATTTTGCTGGTGCGTACAGGTAAAGGGCGTGCGCACAAGACCCACTTGCAGGTCAAAGGGAAGTCCATTTTTGTAGCTTGCATATTCTTCGTAGCGCATTCCCAGCATCGTGTTTTCCTTCCTCCTTGCAAGATCGTGCAAATCTTCTCCAAGATTCTCTATTTACAAATGGCCCCCGAATCGATACAATAACAGTATACCACAATTTTCTGCAAAGTGCAATAAGGAGACCACATGGAAACCAAAAAGATCTTCTCACCCGACTGCGTGACCGATAAGGAACTGACCTATTCGCCTTGCGAGTTCATCACCGATCCGGCCGCCACCATCGATGTGTCCAACGATCCCGAAGTGCTGCGCCGTGGACAGGCCTTTGCCGATGAGATCACCGCACGCCACGTGGCAGATTTCGAACGTCCCGAAGACAAAATGTGTCACGTGTCCACCTTTGCCGTGATCGATGGCATGATGTACATGACCTATTACGCCAATACCAAGGAACCCTCCGAAGACCCCAAAAACCAGACCGCGCGACTGGTCTACGCACCGGTGAACGATCCGGCAAGCATGACCTATCTGGATCTGCAAACCACCGGCGACAAGGTAGGGGACGAGACCATCGACATGGTGTACGATACCATCCTCATGCAAAAGGATGCCGACACCATCTACATCCTGTGGACCGCCCGGATCACCACCGGCAACTACTACCGTTTCTATTGTCCCTTCACGCTGTCCACCAAAACCTTGGGTGAGATCGGCGTGAACCGGTTCCAGGTCGGCGAGATCACCAACGATTTTTCCGCTACCGGGATCCGCAGTGCCCTGGCTGCCAACGATCTGCCCTGCAAG
This sequence comes from uncultured Ruminococcus sp., assembly GCA_964558485.1. GTDB lineage: Bacteria > Bacillota > Clostridia > Oscillospirales > CAG-272 > UMGS1696. Next base: position 2,826 of record CAZLED010000142.1, read on the forward strand.
AATATGTTCTCCGACATCGGCATCATGCAGAAGCTGTCCAGCCGCATGGAGAACAGCGAACGTGTGTACTACACCGGTACCTACAGCGGCGACTTTACCGCCATCATCAAGAGCCGGGACCTTGTTACCTGGGAATACGTCTCCCAGCCGGACTTCCCCAATGCCTCCAAGTGGGAGAACGCCGTGTATGTGTATGACAACAAATGCTACTATTTCGTACGCCAGCAGGACACCACCCAGTATGGCTTCCTGACAGCCTATCACTTAGACACCGGCGTGTGGGAAAAGCCCGTTCTGGTGGCAGACTGCCAGTCTCGTTCGGACTTCATCGAATACGGCGGCGCACTGTATCTGTTCCATGCTCCGATCGACCGTGACCATATCGGTATGCTGAAGATCGATACCGACGACCTGACGAAGAGCTACACCGTATTCGAAGCCAAAATGGACACCAGCTGTTTCTATCCCTTCATCCAATATTTTGGGGACGGTGAGCTTGCCATGTCCTACACGGTAAACAGACAGCACATCCGTCTGGCCCGATTCACGCTGAAGAATTATCTTTGAGTCCTAAAGCATCCATGACCACCTTCGCCGGAAATGGCAACTGAGTATCCATACACCCATACAAAAACGCACACAGGTACCTCACCCATGTGCGTTTTTTCATGGTATCGTTTACCGATGCAGAAATGCGTACACCCCATTCCGAATGGTTTGCAGCAGTGCCAGATCGGCAGCATCCTCCGGAACAAAGCTGTTCTCCCGGACATCCACGCCCAGCAGTACCGCATACCACAGTGCGCTGTTCAGGTACCGACCATAGGGCATTTGCAAATGGAACCCGTCCCGGTTCAGGCTCATGCCGCCATGGCGATAAGCAAACCCCGGCACTTCTTCCCGGAAATACTGCACCAGATCCCCGGCAGGTATGACCTCTGCCTCCACCGCAATGGCAGCCGCAGCATAGGAAGTGCGAAGCCGTTCATACATCTCTCGCTGGTCCTTGTGGTAGTTTGGGAAAGCACCATGGCTGCTGTCCCATTCGTAGGCCCAAGTCTCCTGCAGGTATAGCTTGGCATCCGGCTGGCATTCCCGGATCACCCTACTTAGCTCCACCACATAGGGGAAGTACGTCTCCGGCATCCCGGAAAAGTGGCTGGCCTGCTGCAAGGTCACCACATCGTATGTTCCGTCGGTCAAGATCTCACGCAACCGCACACCTTGCCGGATCGCTTGCCCATTGATCTCCAGACCATAGTTGGGCGCATTTTCGCTGAGATACCGCCAATGCTGTTCCAAAGAACAACCGCCGATCACCAAATTGACCGTCTCCCAGTCGATCCCATCGGCCGCTGCCATAGCGTGACAATACTGCAGCGCATCCTGAGAAAAGCTGTTGCCGATAGAAAGTGTGCGAAACTTTTTCATAGTGTACTCCTTAGTCTTTCGTATAAATATCGATCAGCTCCTGCAGCCGTGTCTGTGCAGCAGGCAGCCGGGTAGCAAAGGTGGAAGCCGTCATATCGGTGCCATTCGTAATGGATTCAAAGATCGGATTGAAGGTGATCTGGTTCAGGAAAGAATCATCCCCAAAACCAAACTCGTAGGCAAACTCAAAGGGTGCGGAAATACCAGCCACTACGATGTCCAGCATCTGCGCTGTATAGGCATCCTGTGCATACTTGGATTTCAGAG
>CAZLED010000143.1:0-4450 GCA_964558485.1 uncultured Ruminococcus sp.
TCCATAGTCCCTATTATACCACATTTTGCTGAATTTGAAAATTGATTTCCGTGGCAAATTTCTACAGAAATGGGTGAAGCGTACAGATTATGGAAGAAGCTGGTATTGTGGAAAAAATAAGCCCTACACTGCGGTAGAGCTTATTGGGTATAGGATCAGAAGCCTCTTGCCACGACACCGGCGTTCTCCAGCATATAGTGTGCAGCATTCTCGAAGCTACACAGACCCATGGCAAGGTCGGCTCTGGATACGGCATCGCCCGGACACAGGTGGGTGCTGTCTGCCGTCTTCAGGATCCCGGAGATGGTGGCGAACTGCATGGGTGTCCGTGCGTATTCGGCTACGTCGCTGTCATCGTAGGGGAACAGGCTCACAAACATATTCATTTCGGGATACAGGCTATTGGCGTAGCGATACAGGATGGTGGCAAACTGTTCTCTGGTGATGTTGTCGTTGGTACCAAATTTGCCGTTGTCGTAACCCAGGACGATTTTGTTCTGGTTGGCCCACAGCACAGCATCGGCATACCAGCTGCCGGCTTCCACATCGCTGAAGGTGTTCTCGCCGGTAACCTTGGGACTGCCGGCAATGCGGTACAGCGTTGTCACCACCATGGCTCTGGTGGTCGGCGTATCCGGCGTAAAGGTGGTATCGGAGGTACCCAGCATCAAGCCGTTCATGTTGCAGTATTTCACGCTATTGAAGAACACATCGGCAGTCGTCACATCTGTGAAGGTATTTTCCCACGGCTTCTCTTCCGGGTACACCAACACGACCTTGTACTGCTTGCCGTTGTAGCCAATGGTGAAGTAGTTCTCGCCGGTGGACAATGCTTCGCAGCCGGTGTTGCTGTGTCCGTTGATCGTGAGGGCATAGGGCATATCGTCGGCACCGGAGGTGATGTCAAAGGTGGCAAACGGAGATTCCACGCAGTCTACACGGATCTCGTCCTCTGCAGCTGTGGTATTGGTGATGATCTTTTTATACAGGTAACCGGCGCCACCATTCTGGTATACGCTGATATGGAAATATTCCTTGGAGTGGTTGATCAGAGAGATCTCTGCTTTGTATGCCGTATCCTCTACGGTATACTGGATAGCGATCCGGTTCTCCGCACAGGATTCATCGTTTTGCACCAGGGTAATGGGATCCATCACTCCGCAAGGCTGTGCTTCCACATCTTTGAAAGCGTCCTCATCGGTGCTGTTCTTCCCCTGCACGACCTGTACAGACACACCTTCCTTGGCACGAATGACCAGCTGGATATTCTCCTGCCCGTACAGCTCTCGTGTCGTAGACTGGATGCCATCCGAACGAAGGGCTGTCTGGTAGTATACGGTCTGTCCCAGGTCATTTCCCGCTGCATCGTAAAAATCCACGGTGAGATCATAGGGACTGTCTGCAGCCAGCAAATAGGTTTCCGCTTCATCGGCAAGCACCTGCGTGGATACCAGCACGGCCATGATGAGCGTCAGGACAGCAGTCCACATGGCGGTGAACTTCTTCATGATATGTTCCTCCAGAATAAATAATGATATATTGTATACACCATCCATTCGGACAGCGGTATACACGAACGAAGATGACCTATCTCACTTGCGGTACGGTGATCGCTTGTTTTCCCATGAAAGCATATGCGTTTTGCACACGTGCCTTGGCATAGGACAGGCTGCCTGGCATAGGACAGGATGCCGTACAGAGGATCCTGTATATAGCAGGAGAGGAATCACTTTAATTCAAAAGTATTTTTCGTTCACAAAATGATCGTATGCACTTATGCCTTGAGAATAGTATACCACGAAAAGCAGAATATTGCAATACCTTTCTTCTATTTTCTGCAAATTTTTTCTTCCATTCTTATTGCCTTTTCGCTTGTCCTATGCTATACTATACAAAAATCCTACCATAAAGGAGCCATCCTATGTCTGACTGGAACCCCACGCAATATACCAAATTCGAAAGAGAACGCACCCGTCCGTCGCAGGATCTGATCCGGCAGCTGCCCCATACGCCACATACCATACTGGACATCGGCTGTGGTCCCGGCAACAGTACGGCACAGCTGCAAGAAGCCTTTCCCCATGCCCACATTGTAGGGATCGACAGCTCAGAGGCTATGCTGGAAAAGGCACGGCTTACCCATCCGGCGCTGTCCTTCCAGTCGTGCGTTGTACCGGATGAACTGGACAAGCTTGGAAAATTCGATCTGGTCTTCTCCAATGCCTGTCTACACTGGATCCCCGACCACGCCCGACTGCTGCCTTCTATTCTGACAAAGAGCGTGCAGGCTGGCGGCTGTCTGGCGGTACAAATGCCCATGGTACAGACGGCACCGTTTTACCAGATCCTCGGAGCAGTGATCCAGGAAAAACGGTGGGAAAAGCTGCAGGCAGTGCAGAATTTCCACAACCTCTCTCCCAACCAGACCTATGATGTGCTCACCACCTGCGCACGGGAGATCGATATGTGGGAGACCGTGTATTACCATGTAGTGCCGGATCATCATGCGGTGCTGGAATGGTACAAGGGCAGTGGTCTGCGCACCTATTTGGATCGGCTGGAGGAAGCCGAACGTGCGGATTTTCTGACAGAGCTGCTCTCTCGTGTCCAGGCTGCCATGCCCACTGCAGCTGACAACACGGTACTGCTCAAAATGCCCCGGTTGTTCTTTATCGCATATAAATAATATATCTCACCCAATAGAAAGGAGCCCGATCCATGAAGCTTCAATACACCACAGATGCCGCCACCGTAGACGTGCCCTTCTCCGTCACCGAAGCCACGGTGGACGGTATCACCACCTATACCTATACCGTGCCTCAGTCGGCCCTCTCCGGCAGAAAGATCGACAAGCTCTACATCCTGGAAGACGATTTTGTCTGTCCCTGCGGCGCCGGCTATATGTTCTACCCCACCAACTGTGCCCAGGGTGTGGTGCTGACCAATCTGACGCCCAGACAGAATGCCAGCTTCCAGGGACAGCTCACCTCCATGGCCATCGCCGGTGTGGGGGCCAATGCGTATGCCGCCTATTTTCAGGCACTGACCATGGCATACGACCTGTGCTTTCACGTCAGTGTCACCGACAATGTCTACACCCTGCGGCCGGAGATCTGGCTGAACGGAGACGAACCGGAGGAAGACCTTATTTTCCAGATCCACAAAATGCCCCACGCCACCTATGCCACGATGGCACGGCACTACCGGCAGTATCTGTTGACCCACGGCTGTCGGCTGATTCGGGATCGGATCCAGGAAAGCCCAGCCCTTGCCTACGCTGCCACAGCCCCGGAACTGCGGATCCGCATGGGTTGGAAGCCGGTGCCCACGCCTTGTATGCACCAGACCCCAGAGACCGAACCGCCACTGCTGGTCAAGGTGGATGTGCCCAGGCTGAACGAACTCATCGAGCGGATGCATCAGGCAAACGTTGGCAAAATGGAGCTTTGCCTGGTAGGCTGGGGACAGGGTGGTCACGATGGTCGCTTCCCCCAACAGGTGCCTGTCTCTCCGGAATACGGAAAAGAAGACGCTGACGCCGAAATGAAAGCCTTTGTAGCCAAAGCACAGGACTATGGATATGCGGTCGTGGCGCACACCAACAGCGTTTGTGCCTATGAGATCGCCGACAACTGGGATCCGGAGCTGACCACCAAAAAGTTGGTAGACGGTGTACCTACGCCTATGCTGCGGATGGGATACGTCAACTCCGGCGGACTGTCCGGTGGTGCGCCGTACCATGTATGTGCCAAAACGGCGTACGAACACTATGGTGTGACGGATCTGCCCAAGGTGCAGGAATACGGCTTTGCCGGGCTCCACTTCATCGATGAGCTGACTGCCTGCACGCCGGAAAAATGCTACGATCCTCACCATGGTGTCTCCCGGAAGGCTGCCTGGGACTACAACCGGAAGCTGGCGAAGCTGTCCAAGGAGCTGTTCGGTGGGTTCCAGTCGGAGGCGTGGTACGACTACATGAACGAAGACGTGGACGCCATTTTGTACACCAGCTTCTGCTTCCAGGTCACCCCCAAGGTACATCCTCTGTTTGACCGGGACATTCCTCTGTGGCAGCTGCTCTATCACGGCATCGTTCTGTCCAATCCCACGTCCCATACGGTGAACTATCCGCTGAAGGGCAAAAAATCGCTGCTCAAAATGCTGGAATACGGTGGTCGTCCCCTGCTCTATCTGTACAGCAAATTCGGCGAACACAAGAACTGGATGGGCGACATCGACCTGCACTGCCACACCGAGGAAGAATGGGACACCTGTATCGCTGCCCTGCAGGAAGCCTGTGCCTACTGCGCCACCTACGGACACCTGGAATACGAGACCATGGACGATCACGAATGCTTAGCCGATGGGGTCTACCGCACCACCTATTCGGACGGCACGGTGATCACCGTGGACCATGGCGCAGAGACCTTCTCCGCAGAAAAGAACTGAG
>CAZLED010000144.1:0-4173 GCA_964558485.1 uncultured Ruminococcus sp.
TCTGCCATAGGCGTCGATCTCGGTGTAGGTGCGGAAGGTCTCCAGCATGGCTTGGTGGCAGGCTTTGGTGTGGTAGCTGTGCTGGAACACGATGTCGCAGTCGGCGAATACGTCGTCCACATTGCCATCGGATTCTTCACCTTTTGCACACAGATTCCGTTTGTTGTCGGCACCTACCGGGCACAGAGCCTTCCAGTTGTCTTCCGGATGGACCAGGATCGGATTGTCCAGTGCGGTGCGGAAGTCTAAAACAGGGGTGAGCACATCGTAGGTCACCTTGATGAGGCGCAAGGCTTTGTCTACCGCTTCTTCGGTCTCTCCGGCTACGATGGCCACGGCGTCCCCGACAAAACGCACACGCTGATCCAGGATCAGGCGATCATAGGGGGACGGCTCCGGGTAGGTCTGCCCTGCCATGGTAAAACGCTTCTGGGGCACGTCCTTGTAGGTATATATGGCAACGATATCGGGCACACGCATGGCGATATCCGTTTTGATCTCCCGGATCCAGGCGTGGGCGTGGGGACTGCGCAGCACTTTGACCGCAAGACAATCCTTGGGTGTTACATCTTCCACATAGGCAGGCTTGCCCAGCAGCAGCTGCATGGCATCCTTTTTGCGCACGCCTTTGCCCACCGATTTTAGTTCTCGATTCACAGGCTTGCCTCCTTTTCCTCATCTTTGCTGCGCTTGGCGTCCAGAAAGGCACGGATCCCACGGAGCTGTCCTTCGTAACCGGAACAGCGGCACAGGTTGCCGGCCAGGTACGCACGGATCTCGTCGTCGGTGGGATCGGGATTTTCCCGCAGCAGTGCGATGGTATTCATCACGTAGCCGGGATTGCAGAAGCCACACTGCTCGGCACCCTGTTCGGCGATAAAACCAACGAAAGCGGCAGCTTCTTCCTGCAGGCCTTCCAGCGTGGTGACCGTATGACCATTTGCTCGGACGGCCAGCACGGAACAGGACAGCACCGGTTTGTCGTCCAGCAACACGGTACAAAGTCCGCAGGCTGAGGTCTCGCAGCCGCACTTGACGCTGAAGCAGCCATGGTCACGCAGATAGGCATACAGTGTAGTATCCGGGCGTACGGCATCGGTACGTTTTTTTCCGTTCAAGGTCAGCGTGATCTCCATTAACCTCTCTCCTTTCGTACATCATTTACAGCTCGGCGCACCAGGACCTGGCAGAGATGCTTCCGGTAGGCGGCTGTGGCGCGGGTATTGTCGGCAAACACACATTTGTCTGCCACGTCCTCGGCGACCGCTTCTGCATAGGATTCGTCCGGCGTGGTCGGCAATGTGTAGGTATATGGACAGGCACGCAGCGGTCGGGCCCCCACGGTCACGGTCAGCGTATCGTCACGGACAGCGGCGCAGGTATTGAGCACGGGAAAATCCGTGGCGGTATTGCGCTGGGCATAGCAGGAGGCGGCGCGGACACCTTTGGGAATGGTCACATGGGTCAGGATGTCTTTTGTCTTGCCTCCGTTGCAGAAATCTGCAAGGGGCATGGTCCCGGCTTTATGGAAGGTCACTGTCGCTTGCAGAGCCAGCAATGTGGTCAGCACATCGGAAAATCCGAACCGGCCGAAGACGCTGCCGCCAACGGTCGCCAAATTCCGAAACTGCACACCCACGATGGGTGCAACCGTTTTCGCCAGAACGCCACCGTATGTCTCCTGCAGACCGGTGTGGGTCTCCAGGGTACGCAGCGTGGTATAGGCACCGATCTGCCAGCTGTCTCCGGTATCTTCGACGGTGTCCAGACCCAAATCCGACAGGTCGATGGCTGTGCCGATCCGGTGGTTTCCCAATCGCAGCCACAGCATCCCACCCAGGACAGCACTGTTTTTCTTCTGCGCCATCTCCCAGGCTTCGTCCAGGCTCTGGGGACGCAGGTATGTATCGATGGTCAGCATAATATTATTTCCTTCATTTATAGTGTGTTTTCCGTTTCCAGATAGCAAAAGCCGGTCTCGCCATGGATCCGCAGTCCCGGATAGAGCTGCTGCAGATGGTGCTCTGCTTCGGCATACTTCCGGGGATTGGGGATCTCCTGCAGCTGCCTATGTCCGTTATTTTGGCTTTCTTTGGTCATGTACAGCACACGGTCTCCCTGTCGCAGAGCTCTGGTGGGATCGTGGAGCACCATCAGAATGGCTTTTCCCTGTTTTGCCATTTTTGTAAGGATAGCAAACAATATTTCGGTATGGTTGAAATCCAGTGCGGAAGCCGGTTCATCCAACAGCAGCACCGGCGTATCCTGCACGGCAGCACGCAGAAGTGCGATCATTTGTCGCTCTCCTGCACTCATGGCTGCCAGGTCTCGTTGGAGCAGTGGCTCGATAGCAAACTGTTTTGCCAATATATGGATGTGTTCCCGTTCCGCTGTATCCAGCTTTCCGAACAGACCCTTGGTGGGGTAGAAGCCCATTTCGATCCGATCCATTCCTGTCACGCCTTCGATGGGTGGCTCGGTCTGGGTCATGGTCGTCACCAACCGGGCTCGCTTTTTGATAGTTGTATCTGCCAAATCGATGCCGTTTATCCAGATCTGTCCGGTGGTCATGGGGACGCTGCCCTGGATGGTACGGAGCAAGGTGGTCTTGCCACAGCCGTTTTCACCCAACAGCATACAGATCTCGCCGGCTTCGATGGTCAGATCGATGTTCGTCAGCACCGGATGTCCCCGGTAACCGGCACACACCTTTTGCAGCGTCAGCACACTCATGCCATATCCCTCCCCCGTTTGCATAGCAGGATCGTCAGCACCGGGATCCCGGCGGCCACGGTGAAGATGCTGACCGGCAGCTCGGCACCACCACCGACGGTTTTGGCAGCCAGATCCGCTGCGGTGAGCAAAATGCCGCCAACGATGCTACAATGCCACAGATAGGCACCGGTACGGCAGCGATACAGAAACCGGGCGATGTGGGGTGCGATCAGGCCGACAAAGCCGATACAGCCGGTCAGCGATACCGATGCCGACACCAGCAAGGTCGAGAGCGCCAGCAAGATCCCACGCCACCGATCCGGGGACAGACCCATAGCCAGACACTCGTCGTTGCCCAGGGACAGCATGGTCGCCGGTCGGTGCAGCAAAAGCAGCAGAAGCAGTGTGGGTACGGCAAGTAGGGCAAAGGGCAGAAAGCGTTCCCCGGATACGGCAGCCAGGGAACCCATGGTCCAAAAATCGATGGCGGCCAGTTGGCGTTCCGGATCGGCCAGGGTCTTGAGCACCATGAGTCCGGCATCGGCACCGGAGGAGATCAGAATCCCGGCTAAGATGTAGGTGCCCACTCGTTCTCCACCGGCAAAACGGGACAGCAGCAGTACAAGCACCAGGGACAGCATACCGCCGCAGAATGCAAAGCCCATCCGAAGCCAGGAGCTGCCGATCCCCCAAACGATGGCAAGCGCTGCCCCAAAGGAAGCCCCGGACGCAACACCGGTTAGGTCGGGTGACGCCAAGGGACTGCGAAACAGCAGCTGGTATACGCCGCCGGCCGTACCCAGGATCATGCCGGACAGCAGTGCGGTCAGGACACGGGGCAAGCGCAGGCTCCAGAACACACGGGTCGGCATGGATCGATCGGCCTTTGGCAGAAGCATCTCCCGGAAGCTGTCTGCCACGTCCCGAAGGGTCAACGGATAGCTGCCGCAGGAGACGGAGACCGTTAGCAGGAGTAAGAGCAATAGCAGCAGTACTGTGGTGATATATCGATCGATTTTCCGTTTTTGCATAGGCAGATAGATTTTATCGATCGTATCGCATCACTGCAGCAGGTCGGCCGCAGGTGTGAAGCCGTAGAAGGTCTCATAGAATGCGGTGGCGTCGGCAATGAAGGTGTCGCTGGTGTACACATCCGGGTGCAGGACCGAGGTCATCCACATAGCGCCCAGGATACCGGAGGGGATCGGAGAGTCCCATTCCTCCAGCTGCGACGGCATGGCGTAAATGGCATCGTTCTGTACGGCGGTGAGAGCGGCAAGCTGGCTGTCGGCACGGATATCATCGGCGGTATAGTCGGCGCCGGAAGGGATCACGATCACGTCCGGGTCATAGGTCAGAATGGTCTCGTAGGACACCTCTGTCCAGTAGTCTCCGTCCAGGGCATCGCCGGCATTGACGCCACCAGCCAGATCGATAAGAGAGCTCTGGTACATATCG
>CAZLED010000145.1:0-4120 GCA_964558485.1 uncultured Ruminococcus sp.
TGTAAGGATTGCATTATTGATTATGTAATTCGATCACGACATAATATGAATTATGTCATCCCATACGAAGGTATTGCCGAAAGGCTGCCTAATACAAAATATCTCTCTTTAATAGGAGGAAAACCAAATGAAGAAATCAAAAGTTATTCTGGCGCTGGTTTGTGCAGTCCTGCTGGTATGCGCATCCGTGCTGGGCACCTTGGCGTACCTGACTTCTACGGATACGGTTACCAATACGTTTACCGTGGGGCAAGTAAAGATTACACTTGATGAAGCTAAGGTTGATACAGACGGTAAGGCGCTGACTGGCAATTCTGCTGAACGTGTAAAGGAAAACTCTTACAAGCTGTTCCCCGGTCACGTATATGACAAAGACCCCACTGTAACGGTTCTGGCTGGTTCTGAAGAATCCTTCATCAAGATGACAGTGACTGTAAACAAGTGCGCTGAACTGGACAAGATTTTTGCTGACCATAAGATCACCGATCTGACTACTGTTGTTGGCGGTTACGATTCTACAAACTGGATCCTCCAGGATGTTTCCAAGGATGCTACTGCCAATACTCGTACATATACCTTCTATTATAAGGAAAAGGTTTCTGCTACCAAAGCGGATGTTGCTCTGGATGATCTGTTCGAAACCATCACGGTTCCCGGTTCTCTGACCAACGAAGAGATCGAAACTCTGCAGTACAAGTTTACAACTGTTGAAAATGCGGATGGTACTAAGACTACTACTAAGACCGAAGATAAGCTGACCATCACTGTGAAGGCATACGCTATCCAGGCTGACGGCTTCAAGGATGAAGTTGATGCAGATGGCAAGACCACCAAGACTGCTGCTCAGGCTGCATGGGAAGCCTTCGACGGCAAAGCTTCCTAACCTAACATATCCACCCAAATTTGGGCGAATATATATCCCTAGCAAAATATAACGAAAGGAGAGAAAAATATGAAAACAAAGACAATTGCGATGATCATAGCGATGGTCATGATCGTGGTTTGCATGGTCAGCGGTACCCTGGCTTGGTTGACGGATTCTACTAGCGAAGTTAAGAATACGTTTAGCACGGCTGGTATTGATATTGAGCTGACAGAGACATGGAACTATGACAGCAATAACGATGAAACGAACGATTCCTGGAAAGCACAGATGATCCCCGGTTTCTCCTACGCGAAAGACCCGAAGGTCACTGTAAAGGCAAACAGCGTTGACTGTTATCTGTTCGTCAAGTTTGAAGAAAAGAACAGTGCTTCTACATATCTGACCTACACCTCCACTCTGACCGTTGCAAACGGTTGGACACAGGGTACTGGTGCAGGTACAGGCGGTAATGGTGTGCCTACCAATGTGTGGTTCCGTGAAGTTACTTCCAGCCCCTCTGACCAGTCTTGGGATCTGCTGTCTGGCAATACCATCACTGTAAAGGGTGATGCTGTAACCAAAGACAACATAACGACTGCCGCTTCTGCTGAGCTGGTTTACACTGCTTATGCAACGCAGCTGTACGAAAGCGCAGGATCAAAATTTGCTGTTGGTACTGCTTGGACAAATGCATCTACCTCTGGCACCTAATAAAATCACAAAAATTAACACAACACAAAGGAGAATGACTCATGAATAAGAAGCAAATCGTTGCTCTGGCTACTTGTGTAGCTACCGTGGCTCTTTCCGTAGCCGGCGCAACCCTGGCGTACTTTACGGATAAAGATAAGGTAAACAATACCTTTACGATCGGGAATATCGACATCGATCTGTACGAGTATGCTGGTAGGGATGGCAATGGTGACTATGATGGTATGAAGTTCCAGGAACGTCTGGACTTCACCGAAATCATGCCTGGCGATGAAATGGTCAAGATCCCTGTGATTGAGAATACCGGTGCCAACGCTGCTTATGTTCGTGTAGCTGTTCAGATCAACAACCACGAAAAGAGAAATGCCGCTATTGATGAAGCTTATGCTGAACTGGGTCAGGAGAAAGTGCAGGAAAAGTATAACTACATCTTCAACGGCTGGGGTATCAATAACACCAAGGCAGCTGATGGCATTGAAGGATACACCAACGGTATCCGTGGCTCCATGGCTCAGCGTACTTCCACGACCGAAGGCGTTACCATTATCGGCATTGACTCCGTTCGTTGCCCCAATGCTACTGCCGGCTACCAGTGGGAAGCTTGGAATATGTTCCAGACGGAAGCTGAAAAGAACGATGCTTCCCAGAACTTTGAAGATAAGGCTACTGCCGATGGTTACTATGCAAAGGCTCTGAATGCTGACAGCAACCTGTACGTATTCTATCTGAGACTGGAACCCGGTAAGAGCTACGAACTGTTCCAGGGTCTGAACGTTCCTGCTGAATTCACCGCTGAACAGCTCGCTATGTTCGAAGGTATGAAGATCGATATCTATGCAGATGCTATCCAGGTTGACAACTTTGTTGATGAAGCTGGTAGCGACACCGATTTTACCAAGAGTGCTGCATACAGCGCATTCACCGCTCTGGAAGCTGCAAATCCTCTGGGCTGGTGGAATACTGCTGAATAATCCCCCAAGCATAACATACGACTGCACAACGTGTGCAGGTCGTATGAGAGTACCTGACCCATGGCCGGTCGGGTGCTCTCATATGGCGTTTGTTCCATATTTTGACCGTAACTCAGTAGAAAGGATTTTCTCTATGAAAACAAACCTTTTTCAACCGAAGATAAAAACCAAGCTATGCACGGTGTCTGCGATCCTGATCGCCGTGGCGTCCATTGCCGGCTCCACGCTGGCCTACTTCTCCGACAACAAAACCGCCCACAACGTGATCACCTCCGGCAACGTCAAGATCGAGCTGCAGGAATGGGCCGACGAAAATAAAACAACCGCATTCAAAGACCTGGAAGGCATTATGCCGGGCATGGAAGTCACGAAAATTGCCGAGGTCAAAAATACAGGCGACAACACAGCCTGGATCCGTGTGCAGATTGAGAAAGGCTTCAGCGATATGGAAGAAGTCGATCCCAGTCTTATTGTGCTTGTGACCGGCAAAAAATGGACGGCAGGCGAGGACGGCTGGTATTATTACACCGAGGCACTGGCGCCCAATGCCGTGACCGACCCGATCTTTGAGACGGTGCAATTTGCGGCAGCGATGCCCAACGAATACCAAAACAAGCAAGCCTACGTGAACGTGATTGCCCAGGCCGTGCAGACCGCCAACAACGGCGCCACGGTGAACGAAGCCTTAGGTTGGCCGAGCAGCGAGGAATGAGGAGGAATAAGAGATGAAAAAGAAAGCATTAGCCATTCTACTCAGCATCCTCATGCTGACCAGCGTGACGCTCCCCGGCACCTGGGCCACCGACGAAACGGAAGAAACCACAGCCGTGACCGATGTAGTTGAAACGGAGACGGAGACGGACGAAACGGAACCGGAGACGGAAGCGGAAACAGACGCACCGGAATCGGAAACCGAAACAGATGCACCGGAATCCGAAACCGAAGCGGATGCACCGGAATCGGAGACGGAAACCGAAACAAGCGAACCGGAGCCGGAGGAAGAAACCTTCGATCCCTATGCGGCTGTTGAATATCTGTACACCTTGGGCAGCAATGAGGAGATCGTTGCGTACCTGCAGAGCCTGACGGAAGACGAGCTGGCCGCCGTGCAAGCCATTTTGGAAGAATATGGTATGTGGGCCGACATCGCAGCCATGCTGTACCCGGAAGAATCCCCGGAAGGAATGCCGCCGGAGGATTGGGGCAGCACATCCCTGGAAGGCGCAGTCCCGTTCACCAATGCGGTGTCGATGTTCTCTTTGATCCCCAGAGAATCCGGCAGTAACAATGGAGACCCCGGCGTTGTGCTGAATAAGACTGCGAAAGCGAATGCCAACGGTGGTTTTGATATTACGTTGGAAGCCTATGCTACTGGTGCGCAGACGACTGTAAGCGGATACGAACCTGCTGATATCGTGCTGGTGCTGGATACGTCGGGTTCTATGTATGCCGGTATGCAGAATTCAGATTTTGAGCCTGTATATGACACCAGCTCTAATAGCTTTTCGGTGACGGCATGTTCTGATTACTATACCAAATATCGGAAATACTGGATCATCAATGATGATGGCGA
>CAZLED010000146.1:0-4090 GCA_964558485.1 uncultured Ruminococcus sp.
CCCATCGTCTATGACCTGGTGAGAACGCTTCTGTAAAACCGGACATGAAAAGATCTCGTCTGCTTTCCAAAGAAGGGAAGCAAGGCGAGATCTTTTTGTACGTATGTAGAATACGAAAACCGAAAGAAACTTTGCACAACAAATATTACACAAGCATCAGTAGCGTACCTGCCACGATCCCACAAAGACCCACGGCAGCTTTTTTCGTCAGCTTTTCGTGGAACACCACATAGGAGAAAGCGATGGTGACCAGAATGCTGAGCTTGTCAATGGGAACCACAATGCTGGCAAGCCCATCCTGTAAGGCCTTGTAATAGCACAGCCAGCTGGCACCGGTGGCCAGTCCCGACAGGCAGATAAAGCCCAGCTCGTTCTTTGGTACAAGACGAACCGCCTGTCCTTTTCCCGTCACAAGCACCATGACCCACGCCATGATAAGCACCACAATGGTGCGAATGGCAGTGCCCAAATTGGACTCCACACCGGAGATGCCGATCTTCCCAAGGATCGAGGTCAGCGCCGCAAAAACCGCAGAACCAAGCGCATACCACAGCCACTGCATGCCCGCTTTGCTATTACCGGTGCTTGCCTTTTTTTCGATCATCAAAAACGTACCAATGGTGATCAGCACAACACCAAGGATTTTTGGCACACTGATGTGCTCATGTAAAAAGAGAAACGCCAGCAGGATCGACAGCACCGTGCTGGATTTGTCGATGGGGACAACCTTGTTGATGTCTCCCAGCTGCAATGCCTTAAAATAGCACAGCCAGCTCGCGCCGGTGGCCAGTCCCGACAGGATCAGAAACACCAGCGTTTTTCCTTCTATATGGGATATTTCTCCTTGAGAACCTACTATAAACACCATGATCCACGAAAAGAGCAGTACCACAATGGTGCGAATGGCAGTGGCCACAGTAGAGTCTGTTTTCCGAATGCCGCATTTTACCAAAATGGAAGTGAGCCCTGCAAAAAGCGCAGAGCCAAATGCAAATACGATCCACATAACAGTCAGTCTTCTTTCTTCAAAGATGGAAAGTCCCAGTCCCCTAACGGTGGGATCTGGAATGGCTTTTCTCCATTATAGCACACAAATGTTACAAAATATAGTGCCGAGCCATGGTTTTCATCACGTCTAAAGGAGCCGGGACACGCATATATTGGAGCAGACGAAATGACAGGAGGTTTTGTATGTCCAGTATAACAGCCAGTCCGGATCTATATAAAAACATAGCAGAGCGCACAGGTGGTGAGATCTACATCGGCGTGGTGGGTCCCGTGCGCAGCGGCAAATCCACCTTTATCCGCCGGTTCATGGAGTCCGTGGTGATCCCAGCCATACCAGGGGAATACGACCGCAGCCGTGCCCGTGACGAGATGCCCCAGAGTGCCGGTGGTCGTACCGTCATGACCACAGAGCCCAAATTCGTGCCGGACGAAGCAGTGGAGATTCGCACAGGGGAAGGAGATAGTCCCACCATATGCCGGGTAAAAATGATCGATTGCGTTGGCTACCTGATCCCGGAGGTACTGGGAACCGATGAAAACGGCCAGACCCGTATGGTGCATACACCCTGGTCACCGGAACCCATTCCCTTTGAAGAAGCCGCCGAAATGGGTACCCACAAGGTCATTACCGAGCACGCCACCATCGGTATGCTGGTCACCTCCGACGGCACCGTTGGCGACATTCCACGGGATAACTATATCGGTGCCGAAGAACGCATTGCCAGAGAGTTGACCGAGATCGGCAAGCCCTTTGCCATCATCTGCAACTCCGCTGCGCCGGAGCGAGAAGAGTCCATCCGCCTTGCCCTGCAAATGGAAGAAAAATACGGCGTTCCCGTGGCATTGGTGAACTGTCTGGAGCTGTCCGCCGAAGACATTGCCCACATCCTGGAAATGGTGCTGCTGGAATTTCCCGTGCGAGAAGTCGTGGTACAGCTGCCGGCCTGGATGGGTGTGTTCCGGGAAGAGACGACCTTGCAAGAGGGGATCACCCAAAACATCGTATCTGCAGCGGCACACATACACAAGCTGCATGGCGTGAACGCAGATTTTTGCCAAGCTCTGCAGGAAAGCACAGGCAAGACCATTTTGCCGTATATCGGAGATACCGACCAGATCGAAGTCGTCATCGACCAGATCCACGCCGGAGAGGGCAGCGTCCAGATGCACATAGCACTGCCGGATGCCCTGTACTATCACCTGTTGTCCCAGCGTACCGGCATTGCCATGGAGAACGAAACAGAGCTGATGGCGGCCCTGTGTACGTTGGCAGAAACGAAAAAGGAGTACGACAAATTTTCTGCTGCCATCCAGGATGTGAACACCAAGGGCTATGGCGTGGTCATGCCGGAGGTCCATGATCTGCTGCTGGAGGAACCAGAGATCGTCAAGGAGACCGGCGGCTTTGGCGTGCGACTTCGGGCAACGGCGCCGTCCATCCATATGATCAAGACCAATATCACAGCCGAGGTACACCCCATCGTGGGCACAGAGCAGCAGTCGGAGGAGCTGGTGCGATACCTGACCAGGGAATTCACCGAAAACCCGGAAGGCATCTGGGACACCAATATGTTGGGGCGATCGCTGTACGATCTGGTCGGCGACAGCTTAACGGAAAAGATGGGGCATATGCCAGAGGATGCCAGAGAGAAATTCGGCGAGACCCTGTCCCGGATCCTCAACGAAGGTGCCAGCGGCCTGGTGTGTATTATTCTGTAGGCAAAACCAAAACAGACGGAGAGCGATCAACGTCTGTTTTGGTTTGTGAAACGTAAATAAAATGCCCCGAACTGCTAATTTAAACGGCAAACAAAAAGACGGCACAAAAACGTGTCGTCTTTTCCTTTGGCAAATTACCGCACGATCCCCAGCAGCGCACGAGGATCATTGGCGGTGATCAGCGAAGCACCCTGCTCGATGCAAAGCCGCACATCTGCTTCCGAATCGGCACAGTACATATGCATGGGCAGTCCCTTGGCACGATAGAACGCACAAAGCTCCGAATGCACGAACATCATGGACAGGCCGATCTCGTCATACCATTCGTAGCCACAGAACTCCTGCATCTGGATGTCCGGATACCCCATGGTGCGAGCGCCGTATTTTTCCTTCAGATACCGGATGATCCGTCCGTTGAACGCATAGAACCAGCAGTCCGTGCGAATGTCAAAGCCGTACTTTTCCAGAGCAGCGATGGTGATGTCCACGGTCTCCTCTGTATATTCCTTGATCTCCACACCCAGCTTCAGAGAGGGCTTTTTCTCCTTCACCGTGGCGAGCAGCTCATACAGCGTAGGCACTTCCACCTGACCGGCAAACTGATCGCCGAATTTTGCCCGGAAGCAGGGATCCAGCTTCTTGATCTCAGCCAGCGTCCGGTCACGAAGATGTCCCGGTACCCCACAGGTACGACCCGTGTCTCCGTCGTGCATCAGTACCGGCTGCTTGTCGCTGGACAGCCACACATCAAATTCGATGGCGTCCACACCCAGCTCAATGGCCTTTTCATAGGAAAGCATGGTGTTTTCGGGATACAGCGCACAATAGCCCCGGTGTCCCTCTACAAAGATATTCTGCATAGTTATCATCTCCTAAATGTATATGATCCATTTCCCATCACAGCGTAGGGAACAGTTTGTCCACTGCGTCGGCATACAGATCTCCGATGAACTGGGCGCCTGCTGCCGTAGGATGTACACCATCCGCAGCCCACAGTGCCGGATCCACGTGCATACTGGCTTGAGCAAGGAGTCCATCCAGCGGAATGAATGCATCGGCATATTCTCTTGCCAGCTTCCGGGTCACCTGGATCTTGGCATCCAGATCGGCACGACCATTGGCCAGTGCACCGGTGGGTACGATGAACTGCTCCAGGATCAGGATCTTGGCGTGCGTCTTCTGCTTGATCTCCTCCAGACAATACCGATAGCATTCTTCGAAATATTCGTGGGGCATCCAGTTTTCATCTGCTGCCCGGTGCCAGGTATCGTTGACTCCAATGAGGATGGAGACCAGATTCGGGTCGTATGCGATGCAGTCCTTTTGCCAACGGTCTCGGAGACATTCAGCTCTGTCTCCGCTG
>CAZLED010000147.1:0-4024 GCA_964558485.1 uncultured Ruminococcus sp.
TATCCCGAAATCTTCGAGTATCTGGGTTGGTGCTCCTGGGACGCTATGCCGGCCGACAACGTCAGCGAAGAGGGCATTATGCAGAAGTGCCAGGAATTCCGGGACAAGGATATTCCGGTGCGCTGGGCGATTCTGGACGATATGTGGGCGCAGATCCGGCACTTCGATGAATCCACGTACGATTCTCGTGGGGAAATGTTCAAGGTCATGCATTCTTCCCATATGTCCGATATCGAAGCGTCCTACAAGCGGTTCCCCCATGGCCTTGCCCATTGCCTGCGCCGGATGCAGGACGAATACGACATGATCCCCGCCATGTGGCATCCCACCACCGGGTACTGGATGGGTCTGGAGCCGGGGAGCGAGGCAGACAAAAAATTGGCCGGTACCACCATGACCTCCATCGATGGCAAAATTTTGGGCGACTGGCACGAGGATATGTCTTTCCGATACTACAATATCTACCACAGGTTCTTCCGGGAGTGCGGTGCCAAGTTCGTGAAGGTGGACAACCAGAGCATGTACCGCCGGTTCTACAAAGGGATGGACACCGTGGGCAAGGTCTGCCGGGAATACCACAGAGGATTGGAAGCATCCGTGGGTCTGAACTTTGACGGCACCATGATCAACTGCATGGGCATGGCGTCTGAGGATATGTGGAACCGTTCGTCTTCTGCCATCTCCCGCTGCTCCGACGACTTCCAGCCGGAAAACCGTCCCTGGTTCACCAAGCATATTTTACAGTGCACGTACAACTGCCTGATCCAGGGGCAATTCTATTGGTGCGACTATGATATGTGGTGGACGGACGATAGCCAGGGTCCCAAGAACGCTTTGCTCCGTGCCATCTCCGGCGGTCCCATTTACGTCAGCGACCAACTGGATCGTTCCCGGAAGGAAATTTTGGATCCTCTTGCCTTCCACGACGGGAAGATCCTGCGCTGCGACCGCCCGGGCACACCGACGGTAGACTGCCTGACCACCGATCCGGAGCAAAGTGGCGCACCGCTGAAGATCCAGAACCGCTACGGCAAGAGCGGCTTTGTGGCTGCCTTCAATATTTCCAAGGAAGAATCGCCGGTCAGTGGCACTGTATCGGCGACAGACGTGCCGGGACTGACTGGGGAAAGATTTGCAGTTTACGAACATTTCACTGGCAAGGTAGTGATCGTGGACAAGGACGAGCGGATCCCAGTGACCCTTGCGGATCACGACAGCTACGCCTTGTACGTATTCGTGCCCTACGAGGACAACTTTGCCGCCATCGGGCTTGTGGACAAGTTCATCTCTCCGGCAGGCATCGTGGCGCAGGTAGGCAAGGACGTGACCCTGTACGAAGCCGGCCGATACGGATATGTGCAGGATGGGAAGCTTGTGATCGAGGAGAAGTGAAAAATATGCGTACATCAAAGAAAATATGCATCCTGTGTCTGGCGGCACTGCTGACGACCTCCAACCTGATCGCCTGTGCCGGGGAATCTGCCGAGACAAACAGCAGCGATACCACCACCGATACCGTGGAGACAGAGCCGGTATACACGCTGCCGGAAGGAGATTTTGGCGGCTTCGATTTCCAGATCGTGGTAAACGGCAACAAGGAATCCGGCTGGGACAAAAACGATTTTCATGCCGAAGAAATGACCGGTGACCTGCTGAACGATGCCGTGTACCAGCGCAACACCTCTGTGGAAGAAAAGTACAATGTGGTCATCACCGATAACAAGCTGGAAGGCAACATCGCCAACAACAACATGGGTCCCGGCTATCAAGTGATCTCTACAGCTGTACTGGCCGGTGATGCTTCCTATAGTGCTGCAACGGTCGGCGGCTACGATGCCTGTACCCTTGTGCTGGGCAGCTACCTGGCAGAAATGTCGTCCCTGCCCCACGTAGACCTTTCCCAGAGCTGGTGGGATCAGAACGCCGTGGAAGACATGAAGATCGCCGGAAAGACCTATTTCACCACCGGTGCCGTGTCCACTGCCATCAACGACTGCACCATCGCTGTGTTCTTCAACCAGCAGGTAGCAACGGACTATGGCATCGATGACCTGTATAGCTCGGTGCAAGAGGGCAGCTGGACACTGGATAAGCTCTCTGCCTATGCGGAAATGGTGGCCACCGACCTGGATGGGGACGGACAAATGACCACCGGTGACCGCTTTGGCACCATCACCTGGGACGATACCGTCATGGCGGCTGTGAATTCTACAGGTGTAAAGTGTGCGACACTGAACGACAAGGGGCTTTTGGAGCTGACGCTGTACAACGAAAAGGTCGTGAACGTGCTGGACAAATACACGGATCTGACCTTTGACAAGTCGGTATCCTACAACTACCAGAGAGACAGCTACGACATCGCCACCCCGGTGTCTATGTTCCAGAACGGACAGAGCCTATTCTTCATCCAGCTGTTGAATCTGGCAGCTGAGTTCCGCAATATGGAGACGGACTTTGGTATCCTGCCGTTCCCGAAATACGAAGCGGACCAGACCGAATACCACAGTACCGTAGGCTCCTGGCACAGTATGTTTTTCTGTATCCCCGGCGTGCTGGAGGATGCGGAACGGACGGGCATGGTGACCGAAGCGCTGGCGTATTATTCCCAGGAGATCGTCACACCGGTGTACTACGACCAGGTGCTGAGCTACAAGTATATGCGAGACCAGGAAAGCGTGGAAATGCTGGACATCATCCTGCACTCTCGTGTGTTTGACTTAGGCTGGTTCTACAAGATCGGCGACTACTATGCCGAGGTGATCTACATGATCTGGGAATACACCGACAACTTTACGTCCCGGTACGAAGCCAACGAACAAATGGCGCTGGCGCAGATCGAGGAGATCAACGCAGCGTTCAAATGAGAAGGCAGATGCTCCAACAAGTTGGAGATAAGAGGTCAGAAGTCACAAAGATGGGTGCAGGACGTATATTGGTCTTGCACCCATTTTGGTTTTTGGTATACTTCTCCAAGGCAGCGTATGTGGCTATTGCTGCAGAATCCGTTTGGTCACACGTGGGAACGCTGACGTCTAACGTCTGACTTCTGACTTCCGACCTCTGACTTCCGACCCCTGACTTCTTACCTCCGACTTCTGACTTCTCCTCTCACCCCAAATATTCCATCGGGTCTACAAAGGTGCCGCCAATGTCCAACTGAAAGTGCAGGTGTCCCTGGTCTTCGCATTCGATCAAGGCTGTGTTGCCGGCGCAGGCGATGGTCTGTCCGGCTGTGACTGCTGCACCCGGCTCGATCCCCTCAGGCAGCTCCTCCGAAAGTCCCTGGTACAATGTCACAGCGTCTCCGGTATGCACCACCGACAATGTGTAGCCCATCAGTGGATCGTACCAGAAATTGCCGATCTTCCCGTCTGCGGCAGCCTGTACCGCTGCTCCTGCCGTACACGCAATGTCAATGCCGGTATGGGTACGATAGTCGTCCATGGTGGGCGAGAACACCGGTACCGTCACGCTATGGCTACGCAGGATCTCACCGTCCGGGATCGGCGAACGAAAGACCGGCAGTGCCTGGGGTTCCGTGGCCGTAGCTATGGTCTCATGCGCCTGCACATCGGTGTTTTCCTTGGTCGTATCTTCTTTCTTTTCTTCTGTCTCCTTCGAAAAGAGTCCGGCATCTTCACGGACAGAAGTCGATGGAGCGGTGGTTTCGGCTTTGGGAACATTGGTCTTGGTCTCGGACTTCGGGGAAGACGAAGGTGCAACGACCTGGGGCTGGGTGGTTTCGGGTGCTTTGTCCTTCTTGTCCGCCTGGAAGGTCACAACAGACAGCACCGCAGCGGTGACCAGCAGCACAGAAAGCGTGGTGTACAGTGCCCGATTTTGCTTTTGCGTAGTAATACTTGCCATATGAATCATTCCTTTCGCAAATTGGATTTTCTCTTGCAAAGGTAGTATGGACAAGCGAAAAGAAAAATATACATGGAGAAGGAGAAGTGAGAAGTCAGAAGTCAGACGCACTGAAGTACAGCACAAGTGTGGGTCAGAAGTTGGGTATAAGGTGTAT
>CAZLED010000148.1:0-4006 GCA_964558485.1 uncultured Ruminococcus sp.
TTATACCATGGGGGGTTCTTTTTTTCAATGTCCGTTTTTTACGGACTTGTTCACGGAAGCTATACCGTTCTTTGCTTAAATGTTTTCTTAATTCAGGGCGGCTAAGTCCCCTTTTTTATCCCTCGATGCGCTCCATGGTCCGCAGATCATACGGTGTCGCTTGATATACAAAATAATTCAGCCAGTTGGAAAACAACAGGTGGGCGTGGCTTCTCCAGGTGTTCCGTGGTGGCAGTGTCGGGTCGTCCGCCGGGAAATAATGCTTCGGGATCGCTATGGGCAGGCCCTTGTTTTTGTCCCGGAAGTATTCGGCTGCCAGCGTCCCGGCGTCGTATTCGCTATGTCCCGTCACGAAAAACAACCGCCGTTTCCGGGATGCCACGATGTACACGCCGGCTTCCACCGATTCGGACAGGATCTCCACCTTGGGACAGCGGAGAATATCCTCACGCCGCACCTCTGTATGTCGGGAGTGCGGCACCTGAAATACCTCATCAAAGCCACGGAGCAATGGGTGCGCCGGCTGCAGCGGTACATGGCTGAACACGCCAAACATCTTTTCCTTCAGTTCATGCTTGGGGATCCCATAGTGGTACCACAGGCCGGCCTGGGCTGCCCAGCAAATGTGCAGGGTAGAGAACACGTTGGTTTTCGACCACGCCATGATCTCACACAGCTCGTCCCAATAATCTACCTGGGCAAAATCCAGGTTTTCCACCGGTGCACCTGTGATGATCAGTCCGTCGAACATCTCATCCTTCACGTCCGCAAAGGTGCGGTAGAAGGCTTCCATATGCTCGGCAGAGGTGTTGGTGGATTGGTGGGTGGCAGTCTTCAGAAGCGTCAGCTCGATCTGCAGGGGTGTGTTGGACAACAGCCGGATGATCTGGGTCTCCGTGGTGATCTTGGTAGGCATCAGGTTGAGTATCGCCAGCTTCAGGGGACGGATGTCCTGCTGCATAGCCCGGTCTTCGTCCATGACAAAGATATTTTCGGCGTGCAGAATGTCCCCGGCCGGCAATCCTGTGGGAATTTTGATAGGCATTTCTTCTTCGCTCGTCCTTCTATATTTCTATACATAATGATAATCAGTATTATTATACACGATTTCGCCGCAAGAATCAATAGGTCTTGATGGACAGATTGCAGGTGCAACCGCCTGGATTTTTGTGGAAGATTACTGCAAAGTCAGAAGTAGGAGGTCAGATGTCAGAAGTCGTGCTTGCGCAAAGTCAGAAGTTGTGTTTTGCAAAGTCAGAAATAAGAGGGCAGAAGTCAGATGGTGTGGCACGTATATGTGGTGTTGCCGACAACGATTTTGGAATGTTGTGAAATGATGCCTGGAATTATAGGATACACAGATGGTCTGTATGGAACGTTGTAAAACAATACCTAAAATTGTATGATACCCAAAGAATTCGTAGGGAACTGCACATGCATGTGCGCTTGACCGTTCCGTGCGGCAGCAATACGTTTGGGTCATTGGGTGACGGTGCGGTTTGGGTAAAACGTTGTGCGTCTGACATCTGACATCATACTTCTGACTTTGCCCAGCACGACATCTTACTTCTGACTTACCTATTTATGCTTCTACCGCAAATACATACTTGTTCTCCACCCGTGCGCCGTCTATTTCGGCTTGGGCTACTACGGTGAAGCGACCCTTGCCAAGGCTTGCCGGGACCGGGATGGATGCGGTGATGCCGGCCTTGTTTTCTCTTGCGCCGGTGGTGATCTCGTCGGTGGCGAAGTATCGCTTTACGCCATCGCCAAAATCTGCCCATACTGTGATCCGTGCGGTGACCGGGGCGTCGCTGTCGTTGAAGAGCCACAGGGTCGGCGTGAAGTCTTCGCCGGGTGCCACCATGCATTTGTCCACTGCTACAGCCGGGGTGATGGCACGGAGCGAGGCTTGCACGTCGTAATACGCAGGCTTGATCTTGCCGCCGTAGCCGATCAGACTGTTGTTTACAGCGCAGATCCAAGGCTCGCACCAGCACCAGTTGATGGCCATGGAGCAACGGGGCCACTGCCGTCTTGCCGCTTCAAAGATGCCCTTATACCCCAAACCTTGCAGCCAATTGGAGGTCTCTACCAAGGATTCGATATCCGTGACGTGGCCGAACCGGTGCAGGGTATCCGGACAAAGCCATGCGTCCGCACCCCAGGCGTTGAACCCATGGTGTTCTTCCCAGGCGCTGGCATGATCCATTTCGGCCGTGGGCTTCGGCGGATACAGCTCGTCTGCCGGAATGATCTTGCGCAGCGTCTCCACATCGGCCGTGCCCGGTACGCCAAATTCCGTATAGGTGGTGCCGTCGGATGCGCCAAACAGGGCAAAGGGATCCAGGCCGGTGGTGCGGTCGATGAAGGTATAGCCGCCGTGCTTCATGCCGGACAGGGGAGAGGTCATGATATAGGGAATTTCCGGAGACAGCTCATAGGTCAGCTTATCCAGCAGCCGCAGTGCCAGGGACTGATCGGTCATGCCGGACCAGCTATTGAACAGCTCGTTGCCGCCGCACCACAGGGCGATGCAGGCATGGTGCCGCAGCTTTTTGATGATAGCGGTGCCTTCCTGCTCCAGGACGGACAGGTAGTGGGGCGTACCGATGTAGTTGTTGCAGGCCAGCGGAAATTCCAGCCAGATCAGGATGCCTTCCCGGTCGCACAGGTCGTAGAACGCTTCCTTCTGGACGCCGGAGCCACCCCAGCAGCGGAAGATATTCATGTTGCATTCCTTGGCCAGCCGGATCTGCAGCTGGTATTCGTCCCGATCCACGGTGCCCGTCCAGACCTGGTGGTTCACGTAGTTGGAACCCTTGGCAAAGATGGTCCTGCCGTTGAGGCGGATGGTGGCCGGTGGATTGGAGCGGGACTTGGGGAAGCCATAGGGTTTGTCCCATTCGCCTGCGTTCATGACCAGCTCCACACGGCGGAAACCGATCTTGCCGGTGCGGAAGTGGTTTTCGCTGGTCAGCACCCAGGTGTACAGCGCCTGCTCACCCTGTCCGCTGCACCACCACAGCCGTGGATTTTCGATGGTCACCTCGGCGGCAGGGCCATGGTAGCAGACCTTATGATCGGGGTCCAGGATGGTCAGCGTACAGGGTGCGTTGCCGGTGTAGGCAGGACGGCTGTAGTCTGCTTCCGTCAGGTTCAGGGTGCAGGGTTTGTTTTCGTTTTGGATCTCGTCGGCATAGAGATAGCGTTCGTAATCCACGTGGAAGGTGACGGTGGAAAAGTCGTCAGCCAGGGTATACCGGGGTTCGGCATGGGTGATAAAGCCAGGTACACGGGTCTCGAACCAGCAGTCGTCCCACAGACCGGAAGGGATCACACGGGGATGCCAGTCCCAGCCATAGGACACCGGCGGCTTGACAGATTGGTCGGCCTGGCTGCGGTCTAAGAAATCGTGGTGCCGCATGGGGTGAGGCAGGATGTGGATGGTGAGGTCGATATTTGGGTTGACCAGGCCGGTCAGGTCGATCTCACAACGGGAGAACATTCCCTCATGGGAGAAGATCCGTTTGTCGCCCAGCCACAGCTCCCACTGGTAATCGATGCCTTCGGTGACAAAAAACAGCTTTTCACCGGGTTTTGGGGACAGGGCAGAAGTGTCCAGGATATAGACCCACTCCCAGCTTTCCATGGGAATGAGCTTTTTATAGTTGTCGGCGTACTGCCAATCGGGGCAGAAATCGGGATGGGCCCGGAGAAAATCGGCCTGCACGCTACCCGGAACAGACGCCGGGAAGGGTGTGGGATACGCTGGGGTATAGGCCGTAGCCTTAACGGGATATCGCATATGGGGAACCTCCTTGTAGGTGAGATATGGAAATCGGATATGATGTATGAATATTATACCATATCTCGTGGGGAAACGCAATATCGTGTTGGTAAAAAAGAAAACCACCGTTTCCGATAGGCAGTGAAGAACGGTGGGGGCACATATGAACTGCCCCAAGCTGAACGGACAGCACAAAAGAACACCCCTACGGTATAA
>CAZLED010000149.1:0-3995 GCA_964558485.1 uncultured Ruminococcus sp.
GTCCTATTATGCCGACAGTGATCATCCGGTCATTGCACTGGACTGCATCACCGGCGAGGGCATGAACCAGATCGAACCCACGGTCAAAAAAGCCCTGGCGGAAAAGCTACAGCGCTATGCCGACAAAGGAATGCAGGGTCGCCGGATCAAAGCCATGATCGTGGGTATCCCCAACGTGGGCAAATCCTCTTTGGTCAACCGACTTTCCGGTGGTAAAAAAGCCAAGGTCGAGGACAGACCCGGCGTCACCACCAACAAGCAATGGGTCGCCACCAAAAACGGCATCGATCTCTTGGATATGCCCGGCGTGCTGTGGCCCAAGTTTGACGACCAGCGCACCGGCGAAAACTTAGCGGTGACCGGTGCCATCCGAGACGGCGTGCTGGACATCGAGACCTTAGCCGGGATCCTGTGTGCCCGACTCTACGAAAACGCACCGGACAAGTTCTGCACCCGGTACAAGTTAGACAAAGCTGCACTCACCGACTGCAAGCCCCATGAGCTGCTGGCCGCTGTGGCAAAGAAGCGTGGGTTCCTGGTCTCCGGTGGGGAGCTGGACACCGAACGGGCTGCGGTCATCGTGCTGGACGAGTTCCGTGGCGGCAAGATCGGTCGTATCTCCTTGGAACGACCACCGGTGGATAGAGCACCGGTGAAAATATCACCTGTGAAAACCCAATCCAAACCTGTGGAAAAGTCCGCTGTTATGGGGGAAAACCAAGACGCTACAGCCGAATCGACAAACGATCCTACACCAACTGAGGTCGCTGCACCAGCAACAGGTGACGACCTATGATCGATGTTACCTTTGATGCTGCGTACCGGGAACGTGGCGTGACGCTGCTCTGCGGCGTAGACGAAGCCGGACGGGGACCTCTTGCCGGACCGGTGGTGGCTGGTGCCTGCATCTTAGACCCGGCCTGCCCCATCGTGGGACTGGACGACTCCAAAAAGCTCTCGGAGAAAAAGCGGGACCTGCTTTATGACCAGATCACCACCCATGCGCTGTACTGGGCTGTGGGTATGGCGTCCCCGGAAGAGATCGACCAGATCAACATCCTGAACGCTGCCCTGCTTGCCATGCGCCGTGCCATCGAAAACCTGGGCGTCACGCCGGAGCATCTGCTCATCGATGGGAACCAGACCCGTGGCTTTACCCTGCCCTGCACCGCTGTGGTCCACGGAGACGCCACCTCTGCCTCCATTGCAGCCGCTTCCATCTTGGCCAAGGTGACCAGAGACCGCTTATGTGCCGACATGGAGCACGATTACCCCGGCTATGGCTTTGCGGCCCACAAGGGCTACCCCACCAAGGCCCACAAGCTGGCTGTCTATCGCCTGGGACCCTGCCCCATCCATCGCCGCTCCTTCCTTGGCTTTCTGGAAAAGGACAAAGAAAAGTTAGCGCTTTGGGACAGTGAGGAAACCAAATGAACACACGCTCCATTGGTGCCCTGGGCGAAGATGCCGCTTGCCAATATCTGGAAGAAAACGGCTACCATGTGGTGGGACGGAACGTATATGCCGGTGGCTGTGAAGCGGATATTCTGGCAGTGGACGACGAGCATTTTCTCTTTGTAGAAGTGAAGTCCCGGCGTGCCTATCCCCATGCACCGGACAAATTTGGTCGGCCTGCCAACGCTGTGACGCCCCAGAAGCGCACCCATATGCTGACCATGGCAAGGGCCTATCTTCACGAGCATCCGGAGATCACCGACCACCGCTCACCCCGGCTGGACGTGATCGAGGTCTATCTCTCTCCCATAGAACCCGGCGTGGTGCTGGCAGTGGAGCATTTCCCCGATGCCGTCCGAGAAAAGGCAAATTACGACCGAAAACAAGGATATAAAAGATGAAACTATTTGACCTACACTGCGATACAGCCCTGGCTCTGTACCGGACGGGTGCGTCTCTGCAAAATGCACCCTGTGCTGTGTCCTTAGAAAAAGCCGCCGCCTACGAACGCTACTGCCAGCTCATGGCGGTGTTCACCGATGCGAAGCTGACCAACGAAGAAGGCTGGACACAGTTCTGGGCCGTGCGGGAAAACCTGCTGAACCAGTGCGAGACCTATGGGGTGCCCGTGTGCCACGACGGTGCGGAGCTTACCGATACCCTTCGGTTTACGGATAGTAAGGATGTGTTTCTGCTCACCGTGGAAGACGTGCGGATCTTAGACGGCAAGATCGAACGGCTGGAAGAGTTGCATCGGGCCGGGGTTTCCGTGATCACACCCATGTGGAGCGGCAACACCTGCATCGGTGGCTCCCACAATACGGAAGATGGGCTCACCGACTTTGGCCGTGCGGTGGTGGCAGAATGCTTCGACCGTGGCATCGCCGTGGATGTTTCCCATGCCTCCGTGCGCTCCACCGACGAGATCTTCACCATAGCCGAGCAGAAAAACGGCAAGGTGCTGGCTACCCATTCCAACGCACACGCCATTTGCCCCCACACCCGGAACCTGACCGACGACCAGCTGCGCCGTATGGCAAGCCTTGGCGGTATCGTAGGCGTGAACCTGTACGTGCGGTTCCTCACCGACCGGGACACCTGCACCGCCGAGGATGTACTGCGGCATATCGAATATTTGGCAAACATAATGGGTGAAGACCACGTGGCCTTTGGTGCCGACTGGGACGGTGCAGACGTACCAGCCGACCTGTGCGACATCTCGAAAACAGCCACACTGGCACCGATGCTCACCGAGAAAGGCTATGGCGAGACATTTTTGGATAAGCTGTATTTTGACAATGCAAACAATTTTTGGGAAAGTAAGAAGCCGGGTGCTTCGCAAAGTCAGAAGTGAGAAGTCAGATGTCAGAAGTCGGGTGCAGGATGTACGTTTGGTTTGTGTCCCATTTTCAATATTGGTGTCGCTATGGAATCGGTTTTGTACGCCGAATGTAGGGCGGGATGACCTACCCTTGGTATTCACGGCGACCTCAGGTGACGACATCCCGCCGTCTGACATGTTATACCGAACAACATTGGTGTTGGTCGAACGTGGTGACTTCTGATCTCTGACATCTTATCTCTGAATTGGCATCTTGGCGACTTGGCGGCTTTTTGGGCCACTTGTCGTAGACAACGTGTGTTCGTCCTGCAAACACGCATTTTGCAACACAAGGTCGCCAACTGCTTTGCAAAGTCAGATGTCAGAAATAAGAAGTCAACGAAATTGGGTGCAGAACGTACGTTGGGTTTGTGTCCCATTTTCAATATTGGTGTCGCTATAGAATCGGTTTTGTACGCCGAATGTAGGGCGGGATGACCTACCCTTGGTATTCTCATCGACCTCAGGTGACGACATCCCGCCGTCGAATGTATACAACCGTATTGTATTGGTGTTGGACATCCGTATATTTTAGGTTGCATATTTTTGTGTATCCGTTTACCATTTTTTGGTTCGTGGACGCCGCCGTCGAACGTGTTATGCCGAACAACATGGGTGTTGGATATCCGTATGTTTTAGGTTGTATATTTTTGTATATCCATTATCCCATAACATTTGTATGAAACCAATCCGATATGGACGTTCGTATATCCGTTATCCCATGTCATATGGTCAAGGAATTATGACGGCGGGATGTCGTCACCTGAAAGCGTTAGCGATACCAAGGGTAGGTTGACCCATACATGGGTCGCCGCCCATACATTCGGCGTACAAAGACGTTTTTGTAGCGACACCCATATACGAAATGGGCATAAGGCAAACAAAAACCTTGCACACGACTTCTGACATCTGACTTCTTATCTCTGACTTTGCGAAGCACGACTTCCGATCTGTCCATTTTGAAAAATCTGTAAATTCCATATAGAAAGCGAAACAAAAAGTATGAAATACGTTAGTACAAGAGATACCTCTGTTACACCCTTTGCCGTATCGGCTGCGGAAGCGATCAAAATGGGGCTGGCTCCCGATGGCGGCCTCTTTATTCCCACCGAGGTGCCCCAGCTGACCCATGGCGATATGGATGCCCTGCTGTCCATGA
>CAZLED010000150.1:0-3924 GCA_964558485.1 uncultured Ruminococcus sp.
AAAGGCACGGATCTCGTTTTCCCGTTCCACAATGATACGGGTCGCCACAGACTGCACACGTCCTGCTGATAGGCCGCTTTTCACCGTCTTCCACAAAAAGGGACTGAGCTTGTAGCCCACGATACGGTCCAAGATCCGGCGTGCCTGCTGGGCGTTGACCATATCCATATCGATATCTCTGGGGGCTTTGATGGCATTTTTCACGGCAGTCTTGGTCACCTCGTTGAAGGTGATCCGGCGTGCCTTTTCCGGCGGGATGGCCAGAGCGGTCATCAGATGCCAGGAGATGGCTTCTCCTTCCCGGTCAGGGTCCGTTGCCAGGAAGATCCGGTCAGCCTTTTTGACTTCCTTCTTCAGTTCCCGGATCAGTTCTCCTTTGCCCCGGATATTGATATAATGCGCTTCAAAATTATTTTCCAGATCGATCCCCAATGTGGACTTCGGCAGGTCCCGCAAATGCCCCTTACAGGCCACCACCTTATAGGTGGAGCCCAGATAGCTGTTGGCTGTGCTTGCTTTTGTGGGAGATTCCATGATCACCAGATTGTACATAGTTCTGCGCTTTCCTCATCTTTCTATCGTTTCCCTGCGGATAGTCAGCGGTTGTCGTACCCTTCGATCTCTGTGTCGTCCACCAGTGTCACCGGCATATCGTCCGGATCGGTACGTAGGAAATATCCGCCGCTGCCTGCTTCGATGGCACCTGCCATTTCCAGCACGGTCATGGCGGCCAGCACTTCTCCAATGGAAAAACCGCCGGCTGCCACCAGCTCATCCGCTGTCACAGGGACGTTTGGCTTCATTCTATTATATACCCGCATTTCCTTTTCGGCAAGGGCTTGTGTGTCAATTTTTCGTTCGGGCTGCAGCTTTTCCGGCTCCGGCGTGCGCTCTTTACTCTTTTTTAACTTTTTCCTCTCATCTGCGCTTTCCGGCAGTCGGATCCCCAATTTATCAAGGACAGAGCGCTTTTTTCTCTCACTTGTGAGATGCTCACTGGTGATATGCTCACCGGTGATTGGCTCACCGGCCGTCCTTGCCGTCGTCTGCTCTTCCCCAGCAAACGACTCTGCGGAGATGGATCTTGTCTTTCCCGGCGTCGGTCTCTGTTCGATCTCCTGCACCGGCTCCTCGTGCAGCCAGCTTTCCACCTTGCCCTTGACACTCTCTGTGTCCGGCATGGTGGAAGGATCCGGTGGCAAGTCCGGGTAAGGCGTGGTATAGCTGCGGCCGCCATAGGTACCTTCGCCTACGAAATTGCGTGTATTGCGCACCTGCACACCGCTTTGGCGCATGGCTTCCTGGGACTGTCTTTCCACGTCCAGGGTACGGTAGGCCCGGTGTGCGGCATGGGTGAACACGCTGTCGGGGTAGATATACTCATATTCGCTGAGCACATCCTCTGCTGTCAGCACGGGCAAGGCGCCGCTGCGGATCAGCTCATTGGGGCCCTCCGAACCTTCATGTCCCACTTGACCCGGCACAGCGAACACCTTCTTGCCTTGATAGACCAGGTGCCTTGCCGTGATCAGGGAGCCGCTGGTAGAGTTGCCTTCTACCACGATACCACAGTCCGCCAGGCCGCTGATGATCCGGTTGCGTATGGGAAAATTGCGGCCAGCCGGTCGAGTGCCGGGAATATATTCGGATACGATGCAGCCGCCAGCCGCCAAGATCCGTTGGTACACCTGGGTATGCTCCTTGGGGTAGATCACGTCTACGCCGCTGCCCAGCACCGCAATGGTACTACCGCCGGCGTCCAGGGCACCCATCATTGCCATACTGTCCACGCCCAATGCCATACCGCTGACCACCAATGCACCACCGGCTGCCAGACCATAGCCCAGCTTATACGCCATATCTCTGCCGTAATCCGACATGGTTCGTGTACCGACTACGGCTGTTGACAGTCTGCCGTCGATCCAGGGGAATTTGCCTTTGCAGTACAGCAGGACCGGTGCATTGCTCAGGTCACGCAGGGTCTGCGGATAGACCTCGTCTGTGAGCCGGAGAATGTGGATATCCTTCCTGCGACAATTTGCCAGGATCTGTTTTGCTGCATCCATGGATCGTTTTTGCAACAGCGCTCCTGCTTTTTCCCGATCTCCTGCCGAGAGAAAATCCCACGATGCCACGTCCTCGGGCTTTTGGCGATAGATCTCCTCCGGGGAACCAAAATGGGTAAGCAACGTTTTTCCTACGCTGCTTCCGGCGCCGCAATTGTCGGCCAGCCACACCCAATACAGCATATCTTCATTTCCATCCATATTTGCGTCCTACCTTTCGGCGCCTACCGGTGGCAGACTGTTCTGTTGTTCTTTCGATCTATATAGAAAAGTTTCGATAATATTCCCACAGCAAAAGGGATGCTGCGATCGAAGCGTTCAGGCTTTCCGTCACGCTTTGCATGGGGATCCGGATCACGCCGTCGCACTGGGCAATGGTCGCCTCAGATACGCCATGGCCTTCGTTGCCGATAATGATGCAGTCGTTTGGTTGTAGTTCTGCCTGTCCTGCCGTGAAGCTATTTTCACCCAACGCAGCCGCCAGCACACGATGTCCGTTTTGCTGCAGCTCTGCCACGGTCTCCACCAGATCATCGGTGAACACAAAGGGACAGCGGAACAGAGCACCCATAGCGGCCCGAACGGTCTTGGGTCCGGTGGGATCGGCACAGCGATGCAGGATCAGTCCATCCACACCAAAGGCCACAGCGGAACGCAGGATGGTTCCCAGATTGCCGGGGTCCTGGATCGTGTCCAGCAGAAAATACCGGCCATTCTTTTGCCACTGTAGCGTATCTCCCATTCGTTTTGTCCGTTTGAGAACGGTGATAACGCCCTGTGGTGCTTTTTCGGTGGACACCTTTTCGAAGACCTCGGCGGTGGTCAGCTTGATGGGGATCTGTCTGGCGTGCATGGCATGGGCACAGGCGACGATCCGCTCGTTTTCCAGACTGTCCACAGACACCAGCGCCATGTCGATATCCACGTCAGCCGCCAATGCTTCTTCTGCCAGCTTGACGCCTTCGGCTGTGTACAGGGCATATTCGTCTCGGTATTTGGCATCCTTTAGCTTTGCCAGCATACCCACCGTTGCACCTGCACGAGAGGTCAACAGTTCGGCTTGCCAGACTTTCTGTGCTTCTTCTTTTGTCATCGTTGTCCTCCACATCCGATCCCACTTGCAAACATACTCCACAACATCCCCGCTTTGGCACACACGACCAAGCTATCAAGGATACAAGAAATGGGTGTCACAATCTGCTGCAACACCCATAGGGAACTGTTCGATTACAGGGCAGCCTTTGCCTTTGCTACGATCTCAGCAAATGCTTCCTTATCGGAAACGGCGATCTCAGCAAGCATCTTTCTGTTCAGGGTGATACCAGCCTTCTTCAGACCGTTCATCAGCTGAGAGTAGTTGATGCCGTTTACCTTAGCCTGTGCAGAGATACGAGTGATCCACAGAGCGCGGAACTCTCTCTTCTTCTGCTTACGGCCGATGTAGGCATAGTTGCCGCTCTTCATTACGGCCTGCTTTGCCATCTTGAAGTGCTTGCTCTTGGAACCCCAGTAGCCCTTGGCAGCCTTCAGAACTTTATTTCTTCTCTTGCGCGTCATCATAGCGCCCTTAACTCTTGCCATCTCTATATATTCCTTTCTTTACTTCTGTCTTGTTCCGATCTTGCCGATCAGTCCTTGTTGATCAGTCTCTTTACGTTGGCGGTCATAGCGCCTGCCAGGATCTGGCTGCTGCGCAGATGTCTCTTTCTCTTAGCATCCTTCTGACCCAGGTTGTGGCGGTGATCGGAGTGATATACCTTTACCTTACCGGTACCGGTAACAGAAAATCTCTTGGCAGAAGCCTTATGCGTCTTAATTTTTCCCATTTTTGTTATTTCCTTTCGATTTGGTATGCGAT
>CAZLED010000151.1:0-3879 GCA_964558485.1 uncultured Ruminococcus sp.
GCTCCGCTTTCACCGTGGCATGGAGCGCATCACAGTCGATGGCAGGGATGTAGTCCCCGACCCCACAGCCATGCGCTGCCAGGATCTCCTGCACCGCCGACTCCGATAGGGTCTGACACCCATCGATCTCCACACGCCAGATCAGGTGCTCCGCATAGAGACACCACAGCACCAAAAGCACCGTTCCCAGCGCCAAGCCTGGTCGTGACAGACAAAAGTGCACAAGCGCCGGTATGCCGCCGTAGCGACCGATCTCGATGGGCATA
The DNA here is from genome assembly GCA_964558485.1 of uncultured Ruminococcus sp. GTDB lineage: Bacteria > Bacillota > Clostridia > Oscillospirales > CAG-272 > UMGS1696. The sequence continues at coordinate 267 of CAZLED010000151.1, forward strand.
CAGGACGTGGACAAAAGACACAGCGCTTTTTCCGGGATCCGTACGGAAACATGCTCCTTTGCTTCTCGATAATGCCAGAAGCGAATATCCTTTTCCCAAAGCAGTGCCAGCAGTTCTCCCTGGCAGGAAGACGGCACCAGCAGCTCCACCCAGCCCATGCACATATGCCATAACCGATCAAGCACCACTATGCCTCCCATCGACAACCGGTGATCGTCCCACGAATGGTCAGGCACCGTCCATGAAAATCCGACATTTGTAGAGATGTTCCCGATACGGTCAACCGCAGGTCAAATAGATCCAGCCGTATCTCCGTGTTGCTGTAGGACAGGATCGCCCGACAGCCGTCTATCTGGATCTCGCTGTTTCCCCGACAGAGCAGCACGGGCATATCGCAAAAGCCTTCCGGTGGTAATCCCGTGAGAGCGGATAGTCCCATGGCCACTTTTTGCCGTAGCTTTGGTTTCTTTGGCAACTTGGCACCTCCTTGGGCATATAGATGCTGTGTGACACTATGGTATGCAAAAAGGAGGCTTTCCATGTCTGCTAAAACAAGGCATTTGGCGGCAGGCAGTACCGTATTTCTGTTCTGTGCGCTGCTGTGGTACCCGGAGCTGGTATCGGCTGCGGTGACCGGGAGTATGCGTTTCTTTGTGACAAGGCTGGTGCCGGTGCTGTTTCCCTATATGGTGCTGTCCCATTTTTTTGTGACCTATGAGGTACTGGAACCGATTTGCAGGTGCATGGGTCTGCGTGGGGACACCGGTGGGGTCTTTCTCATGGGGCAGCTATGCGGCTATCCCATGGGAGCCAAAATGACCAAGGAAATGGTGACCGGCGGTAGGCTGGAGCATGGTGAGGCAGCGGTGGTCTGTGCGCTGTCCAGTGGGGCCAGCCCGGCGTTTTTGCTCCACGGCATCGGCAGTGGTCTTTGGCATAGCACCCGGTATGGTGTGTTTTTGCTTACGACCCAGTGGACGCTGAGCCTGGTGACCCTGTGGCTGTGGCAGAAACGATTTTATCAAAATGAATCCTTATCGAATAAGCAAGAAGATAAAAAATCCATGCTCACAAATGCATCCTTTTCCCACGTATTTTGCAATGCCATTCGGGACAGCACCGTACAGACCCTGTATGTCAGTGGTTACATCGTGTTCTTTTCCTTGGTCACAGCCGTACTGACTGCCGTGCTTGCTCATTTGCCCTATGGGGAAAGACTGACGCTCCTTGCGGCAACGGTGTTGGAATTTGCGACCGGTACCCAAGCGGCAGCTCAGGTCGGTGGATACGTGGGATTGTTTTGCACCGGTATGGCTGTGGGCTTTGGCGGTCTGTCGGTGCTGGCACAAACGGCGCAGCTGCTGGAAGGCACCGGCATCTCTCTGCGTCCGTACATCCTTTGGAAGCTACTTTGCGGCATCCTCCTGGGGCTTTTGTCCATGGCGTGGGGAACTATGGAACCGGCACTGCTGCGCACCCATGTAGCTGCTCCGACCATGGCAGAGTCGGGAAGTGCGGTCTGGCTACTTGGGTATATCGTTCTGCTGGGCATGGTAACTGCTGTAGGGACGAAAAGTCTAAGGCGTAAAAAGTGACGTTGCCTTGCAAGACATAAGAAAATGTAGTCAGCCACGGGAAATCTTTTGGAAAAGGTCTTGATTTTCTATGGGTTTTCCGATATAATATTATAGAATGCAGTTTTTGTGCGATACAGAGCAGAATGGAGGGTACCGGATGAAAAAGCGCTACGATGCCGAAATAGAACGTTTTTGTAAATATTGTGAGAGGGCGACTACTTTGTCCGACCCAGATCAGATGCTGTGTCAGAAGCATGGTGTGGTGGATGCAGGTTTTTGCTGTCGCCGGTTTGTGTACGACCCACTGAAACGAGAACCATCGCCGGTGCAAAAGCTGCCCACCATGGAATTTGTGGAATTGTGACCCCGGCTGGGGGAAAATAGAACGACAGAAAACACGATGGAGAATGGCGTGAGATTCGACCATTCTTGAAATAGATGAAAATATAGATAAAAAATATTGGAGGATATAGAATTGATCATTGCATTGGAAGACGCAAAATATCAGCTGGGAAATTTCAGAGAAAACCTGAAGGAATTGGGCAGTGCCCTGCGGATCGATCTGCTGCGGGAACAGGTGGCAGAGCTGGAAGAGAAGACCTCGGATCCGGAATTCTGGAACGACCAGGCCACCTCCGGCAAGGTGCTGCAGCAGGTGAAGCAGCTCAAGGATAAGATCGCATCCTATGACGACCTGTGCGCCAAGCTGGAAGACGCCATCACCCTGGCCGAACTGGGCAGCGAAGAAAACGACGAATCCATGGTGGAAGAGGTGCTGTCCGAACAAAAGGCCATCGAGAAGGAAGAGGAACGGCTGCGCATCGAGATCCTGCTCTCCGGCGAATACGACCGGAACAACGCCATCGTCAGCTTCCATCCGGGTGCCGGCGGTACCGAAGCACAGGACTGGGCCCAGATGCTCTATCGTATGATCACCCGTTGGGGCGAACGGCATGGGTACACCGTCAAGCTGATCGACTGGTTGGACGGAGAAGAAGCCGGGCTGAAGTCTGCAACCATCATGGTGGAAGGTGTCAACGCATACGGTTATCTGAAAAGCGAGAACGGCGTCCATCGTCTGGTGCGTGTGTCTCCCTTTGACTCCTCCGGCAGACGGCATACCTCCTTTGCATCGGTGGAAGTCATGCCGGAATTTGACGACGACAACACCATCGAGATCAAGGACGAGGACCTGGAGATCACCGCACACCGTTCGTCTGGCGCCGGTGGACAGCACATCAACAAGACCGACTCGGCCATCCGGATTCTGCACATTCCCACCGGTATCGTGGTAGGTTGCCAGACCGAACGGAGCCAGCTGCAGAACAAGGAAACGGCTATGAAGATGCTGAAGTCCAAGCTCATCGAGATCAAGGAACGGGAAAAGCTGGACCGGATCGAGGATATCCAGGGCAACAAGACCAACATCGAATGGGGTGCCCAGATCCGCTCGTACGTGTTCATGCCCTACACCTTGGCGAAGGATACCCGTACCGGCTACGAAGACGGCAACATTCAGGCAGTCATGGATGGAGAGATCGACGGCTTCATCAATGCATACCTGAAGATGAACGCTGCGAAGTAAGATGAAAAAAGAGATCACCCGATACGCCGACTCTACGCTGTTCGAAGGCATGACATCCATCCGTGCCTGCATCCATGCCATGGAGGATTCTCTCCACGACAGACGGATCCTGCGGGTGCTGTACGATGGTGCCAAGGCGGAGAGCAAGCGGAAGGAGCTGGGCTATCTGCGTGCCATGGGGAAAAAGCACGGCTTTCCCCTGGAAGAGGTGGACAGCGAAACCTTGGATACACTGACGGTCGGCTCTACCCATGGTGGCATCGTGGCAGAATGCACCGACCGAACCATTCCCACCTTGACCGCAGATGCGATCCGCCAGGACGGCTTTTACGTGCTGGTGGAAGGCATCGAGGACCCGTACAACTTTGGCTATGCCCTGCGTTCCCTGTACGCCTGTGGCGTGGACGGCATCGTGCTGTCTCCCCGGAACTGGATGAGTGCCGCCGGTGTG
>CAZLED010000152.1:0-3797 GCA_964558485.1 uncultured Ruminococcus sp.
AAAATCCACATCTGACAGTTTAATCCAGCTTCCCGCTGCAGCTTCCACATATACATCATTATCACTTATTACATTTATTCCTCCATTGTCAGACATAGTGGCGGCAGTTGTCACCTTATACGGATTAAAATTCTTCGTCTGCTCCACTCCTGCATATGTACCTGTAACCTTGGAAAACCTTCCCTCAGAAAATTCCATCTTATCAATATGGGGACTTCTGTAATTTCCCGAAATACCCATGGCTTTTTCCACAGTTCTGGCATGATATGCAATATAGAATTCATTTTTAAATTCAAAAATTGCGTGATGATTATTTCCTCCAAGTCCGAAGAATACTCCCGGATTTTCAAAGATTTCTCCCACATATTCAAACGGTCCCATAGGGCTGTCACTTACCGTATACTGGATGGCTCCACCGTTAATCCCTAATGTATTTTCACCTGTGCTGAAGTTTGAGCAATAGGAATAATAATATTTCCCGTCAATTTTGTTTATTCCTGAATCCTCAAAAAGATATGGCACCTCAAGCCTTTGTACCTCCCCCTCAATGCTTAACAAATCATCTGAAAGCTTTACAACTCTGGCAGTTTTTGGATTGGCAAATTCTTCATCGGGAATTCCGCCTCCAAAATACAAATATCCGGCTCCATCATCATCGATAAGTACTGCCGGGTCAAAAAGCCACACTACATCCTCACAATTTGGAATATCTCTTGTTATCAATGGTTTTCCGAGAGGATCCTCCCAAGGTCCTGTAGGACTGTCACTGGTCAGTACACTTATTCCATTACCTCCATTTGCAAAAAACAGATAGAATACTTCTTTTCCGTCTACAGCTTTGTGTGCTGCACAAGGTGCCCAGGAATTTGACGCCCATTTTGCCGCCCCGTCTGCCCCTGCCACCTTTATTGCGCCGTGGTCTGTCCAGTTTACTAAATCATCTGATGATACACAGTTGATTGTTTTTATAAGTCCGTATGTATTTTCCTTAACTTTGCCATTCCCATCATATTCCACCGTATCATTAGTGGTGTATACATAAATTCTTCCGTCATACTCCATAACTCCCGGGTCTGCACCAAATCTTTGTGTATATATGGCATTATTTGAATTTGCCTTCTTTAAGCTTTGAATTAATGTGAGATTATCAAATACTTCCTCAGCCGACATTTCTACCACCTCGTTTTTTGTTTCTTCTTCGTTTTTTCCATTTTCTTTCCTGTTCTGATGCAAAATCACACACAGCACAACCGCAAATATTAATAAGGTTATTATCCCTCCCCCAATTAAAAGTTTTTTCTTCATAAGCCTTCTCCTTTTTACTTTCTAAGTTATAACTAATTTTAAGGCATTAAACAAAAATAATCAATCTATCGTAGGTTTATTCATATAAATAAACCTACGATAGATTGATTTATCATTCCATTACTGAATATTCCTTCACAACAGCTTCAATCCTATTGTGAACCATTTCAGCAAGCTCTACAGTGTTCATATCTTTATATTCAGCATAATAGATAGGAGGTAAATAATGAATCTGAACTGACATCTTTTTACTTCCCTTCTGGTCCAGTACCTTATAGCTGTCTACAAATGCAATAGGTACAATTGGGCATTTTGATTTAGTGGCACACTTAAAACTGCCATTATGAAACTCCAACATATTGTTTCCATCTTTGCTTCTGGTACCCTCCGGAAAAATCAAATAATTTCTCCCGTTCTGTACCTCTTTTGCAACAGACACAATGACTTGAAGAGATTGTTTAATATCTTCTCTGTCCATAGGGTATGATTTTGTACATTTTACAACCTGCTTTAACAAAGGAATCCTGCACAGCTCCTTTTTCAACACAGCAGCTACCGGGTTGTCACAGGTTGCCGCAACTGCTATAACATCAAACAAGCCTTGATGGTTTCCATAAAATAAAAATCCGTTTTCCTTAGGAATATTTTCTTTTCCAAACACCTGAAGATCAACATTTCCTGATGTGATAACTTTAGTAAACATATATTGGATGTGTCTGTATTTTTCCAGCTCCGGATATTTATCTGTATGCTTTGCATAATGACACAATTTACCATATGCCCATGGAAATATCAATATGTTCTTTAATATAACTAGTGCTAATCTGTTCATTTTTGCCCTTTTCTATAATAATATTTCTGTAATATTTACTTTTTTAAGTATACTACATTTCATCATAAATAACCATAATTTTATATGATTTATCTTTTCTCTCTCCCAATATTATTTACTGCTGTCTTTAAAGCCCACACACATAGGTATAAGGCAAATAAGTAATACAATGCCAACTATTCCTACTATTATTCCCGGTATCATCATGTTTTCAAATACCATAGTCATACACATACCTACACCAAATACCAGTGCAGCAAATAAACCATAGATAACTTTACCCACAATTTTAATATTTACTTTTATTGGCTGCTTACCTGACATTATACGATGTATAATCCAAGTTACTAAAAGTACTACTACTCCAATTGCTCCTAAAACAACTCCCTCTGTGAATGCACCCCATTCAGGCAGTAAACACATACACATTCCAAGTGAGAATAACATTCCTCCAATAACACACATTAATAAAGTAACAAAATTTTTCTTTTCCATTTTATAATCTCCTTCCATTTCATCAAAGTTTGTTTCATTTGATATATGCATATTATCCTTTTATTGTTTTTGAATTGTTGGAGAAATGTTTAAAAAATGTTAATGTTGAGATTTTTTATTATGCCACATTTCCGTCGGAGCTGCTTCCATGATTCTGTGCCTGTTTCAGTTCTTCAATAATTCTTCTCTCTTCGCCCGTCACATTTTTCGGCACCTGAATCTGGATAATTACATATTCATCTCCATGTACTCTTGAATCATTCATGGCAACAATGCCCTTATTCTTAATTCTTATTTTACTTCCCGGCTGCGTTCCTGCAGGAATCCTGCAATCAACAGGTCCATACAATGTACGAAATCTTGCCTGTCCTCCCAGCACAGCTGTTGTATATGGAATACTTTCCGTAACATAAATATCTCTGCCTTCACGTTTATATCCGGCCTTCTCTAAAATATGAACCTTAAGCAGCAGATCGCCTGCCTCTGAACCTCCTCTTCCCGGCTTTCCTTTTCCCTTCAGCCTTACACTCTGTCCCTCATCAATTCCCGCAGGCATATGAACCTTTAATGTATTTCTGCTGTTTCCATCAAAATGAAGAATTTTATCACAGCCAAAAACCGCCTCCTCAAAATCAATAGTTATATCGGAATATATATTTTTCCCTTTCGTATGCTCATACACATCCTCATCCTGAAATCCCCTTCCGAATCTTTCATGAAAAGATGCTCCACTAAACATATCGCCAAATATATCACCGAAAATATCATCCATATTTCCGCTTGTATAATGATATTCCCGATAACCACCATTTCCAAATGCATCTGAGGTCCTTGTGTAATTTGCACTATCTGACTGTGAAAAACCACCATCTCCCATACTGCCATCAAATGCAGCCATTCCAAATTGGTCGTACAGTTTACGTTTTTCATTATCAATAAGAATGTTATATGCTTCCGTTACCTCTTTGAATTTCTGTTCTGCGGCTTTATCGCCCGGATTTGTATCAGGATGATATTTCTTTGCAAGCCTTCTATATGCACTCTTTATCTCCTTTTCCGATGCGTTCTTTTTTACTCCAAGAATATCATAAAAATCTCTTTTTACCATAAAGACCACCTCTCTTTAAAAAAGTGTTGCTCCGCAGCATAATTTCTTATATTAATA
>CAZLED010000153.1:0-3759 GCA_964558485.1 uncultured Ruminococcus sp.
GATGCGTACATAGTCTCGTGAGCTGCCTGCCACCGTCAGGTTTTCCAGTCCGATATATCGACCGATCCCATAGGCCTGGTGCACCACCAAGTCGCCCACTTCCAGATCCGCATAGGACAGGATGGCTTCTGTGGCGGTCTTTTTCTTTTTGCTGCCACCACGGAGCACCTTGCCCAGCTTTACACTGCTGGCCGAAAAATCCAGGAAAACGAATTTCGGTGAGAGCATCTCGAAACCACCGGCGTATTCGCCAAGCATGGTGAACACTGTGTGCGGCGTCTTCATGAGGAACAGATCGTTCAGCGTATTTTGCCACAGGTCGTCGGACGTGTCATTGGGGATCGAAGCGACGGTATAGCCTTCGGCAGCGCACGTATCCAGCACGGATTTCTGTTCGGCTTCGGTAGCACACAGTACCATGGCCACACAGCCGTTTTCGCTGTAGCTTTTGATGTCCTCCAGCAGCAGCGTCATTTTTCCAGCATAGGCTGGCACATGGCGTGTCACAAAGGCAAAGTTGCCGGCGGCCGTCAGTCCCGGATGGGAACGTGCCAGAGCATCGATGAACACGGTGGGATAGTTGTCGCAGCGGCTGATGATGCTTTCCCATTCCCGGCAATAGACCCCACCTTTGATCGGCGGCAGCTCGAAGTTTTCCAGCATATCCGTTACACTTTGTTCCAGCAGGGTGAAGGATGCATTGGCTCTTTCCTCCGCTGCCGGTGCGTCTATGAGCAGCATCATACCGTCGCAATAGTCAAGCAGACAGCTGCCGTCCGGGTATAGCATGGGCAGGTATTTGTCGGCAAAGGGGAGATCCATGTTATTCTCCACAGCAGTCAACTCGGCAGAAAGCATGGTGCAGGCACGGGTGTACCGTTCGTCCGCTTCGTCGATCTTGCCGATCCGCTTGATCTGCCGCCGGAGCAGCACAGCCAGCTCTTCCCGCATTTTGGCATCGATCAGAAGCTCTCTGGCCGGTGGGATCAGGATATCGCCTTCTATGGTCTCTGTGAACCGCTGGGTCTCTACGTCAAAATAACCGGCTCGGTCGATCTCGTCTCCGAACAGTTCGATCCGGAGAGGGTGTGCCAGTGGTGGGTACACATCGATGATGCCGCCACGGATGGCAAATTGTCCGGCGCCTTCCACCAGATCCACCCGTGTATAGCCGGAGTGCAGGAGCTTTTCCGTCATAACAGCGGTATCGATGGGATCGGTCATTTGCAGGCATAACATAGCCTCGCCTAAGGTATCCGGTGGCAAGGTCACCTGCAGCAGTGCTTCGGCTGATGTACAGATCACCTCTGGGGTATCCGGCATTTCGAAGGAACCGGTGGCGATCCCGTAAAGGGCCGCAAGCACAGAAAGCCTCTCATTTTCAAACTCGTGAGAAGCAGTCATATTGTTAAAGTTGTATTCTCTTGTGGGATACAGTGCCGCTTGGATCCCCATGGCACACAGCAAATTCCGGTACCCTGCGGCCCCTTTGTCGTCGGTACACACCAACAAAATCGGGTCGCCGGTGTCTCGGAAATCTTCGCAGAAGGTACCCAGGAAGATCCGCTCGGCTCCCTCGGTCAAACCGCTGACATAGTAGGGCTTATATCGACCACGGTGGGGCATTTGCAGCGTCCGCACCAGCTCGTCATATTCCCGGCTGCGGCGGAAAACATCTTTTAGTATTGTATAGTTCATGTGCTTATTCCGTTTTTTCAGAGGGTTTTGTTGCAGGCTTCATACCATTGAACTTGCCCATGGCATCCTCAGTCTTGCCGGACATGATGAGCAGGATCGTATCGTAGGTAGCTTCCAGACAGGGGTACATGGCTTTGCAGTCGTCATCGCTGAGCTTGCCCAACACCCAATCGGCCATGTCGTATTCCCTGCTGGGCTTTTCGCCGACACCCAAACGTACTCTTGGAAACTGGTCGGAATTCAGCAGTGTGATGATGCTGCGCAGTCCCTTTTGTCCACCGTCGGAACCGGACTTGCGGATCCGCATACAGCCCGGCGCAAAATTCACGTCATCGGAAAACACGATGATTTTCTCCGGTGGGATCTTATAGAAATCGGCAGCTTCCTTGACCGCTTCGCCGGATGCATTCATAAAGGTCTGGGGCTTCATGAACAGTACCCGTTTCCCATCGACCAGGCCCTCTCCTACCAGCGACTTGAACCGGACACGCTTGATCGGGATATTGCATTTCTGGGAGAGATAGTCCATGGCCCAAAAACCGGCGTTGTGTCGGGTGCGTGCGTACTTGTCACCGGGATTGCCCAGGCCGCAAATGATATATTCCGGCGCACCGGCGGTCTCTGTACTACCGCTGCCGGACGATATTTTTTTGAAAAGCTCCATGATGTCTGCCATACTGTTTCCTCTTTCTTTACAGCGAAAAAAGCCCGTTCTTTTGGAATACGGGTGTGATATGTTTTCTTTTATTATACCGTATATGTATGAAAAAATCAAGTGTATTTCGTGGTAAGCAGGTGAAATTTTCTACGATATGCTGCGCAGCTGATCACAGCTTCTTCGGCAAGGTCAGGCTTTCTCCTTCTTCCATTTTATGGATCTTGTGCCGATAGGGTTCGCTGCTGGGGTCGGCACACAGGCGGTCGGCGATCTCCGTCGTGCCAAAATAGTGCATGGGGATCACGGTATCCATATCGAAATGGCGCAGGTAGTAGTCGATGCCACAGAAAGCAGCGTCTCCCTGGCGGTTATCCAATGCGAGAAAAGCTACATCCATGTGGTGATCGGACAACGGTTTGGTGTATTCCATGAACCGCCGCATCATGGTAAAGGACTGGCTTTTTTCCATGCCCGACCAGAGCCACAGGTTCAGGTCTCCGGCGTGGTAGATGGTGTGTCCGTCGCAGGTCACAAGGAATGCCACGCCGCAGTCGGTGGAACGCAGGGTCTGGATGGCGCAGTCGGCAACGGTCAGGGTCATATTGTGTTTGACGGAATGGTAGTCTGTCACGCCATAATGCGCCGGCAGCGAACGAGAGATGTCGTGGGACAAAATATAGTGTACATCCGGGTGTTTGCTGCATATACTGAATACCGAGCCGTTCATGTGGTCCGGATGGTGGTGACTGGCGAAAACCAGCAGGGGCTTTGTTGGGTCCAGCGCTGGGATCGTACCGGTGTAATAATCGAACAACAGCAGGTGTGCTTCTGTTTCCACGAGAAAACCGCTGTGTCCAAGGTAGGTGATCTGCATACTATGTCTCCGTTTCTGATGGGCTATCGAAAATAGTATACCACGTTCCGGCTCCCTTGGCAAGTATTTTTGGCAGAAAAATCGGGAAAGGATGTGAATGAACCGTGAAATTCCGGAAAATTCTTTCAACAACCCTTTACAAGTCGGGAAATTTATGGTATGATAGAGGTAACACCATGCGCAGGTACGCTGTGCACAAAAAGAAAGGATCCTACTTAGACATGGGACTTATCGAAATTCTGAAGCATTTTAACATTTATGTGGAGCCTTCCATTTACGGGAACGGGCACATCAATGACACCTATATCGTTCATTCCGATCCGAAGTATATCCTGCAGCGGATCAACAAGAATGTGTTCACCGATCCGCCGGCTATGATGGAAAACATCATCGGTGTGACCAGCTTTCTGCGGGAAAAGATCCAGGCGGCTGGTGGGAATCCGGACAGAGAGACCTTGAAGTTCATGACCACAGAGGATGGCAAGCCGTACTTTGTGGACGACAACGGGGACTACTATCGTGCGTACCA
>CAZLED010000154.1:0-3670 GCA_964558485.1 uncultured Ruminococcus sp.
CCAGTACGCCGCCAACATCATGAACACCATGAAGGAGCGCTCCAGCCCGGATATCGAAGCCAAGGGCAACTATTCGGTCAGCATCGCCCAGTCCTATATGGCAAAGCTCTGCGATATGGACAGCGCCGAGTTCCGCTCCACCATGGAAGGACTGCTCATTCTGTCGGAAGCGGAAAGTGCCACCAAGACCTGGCTGTCCGACGGCACCGTGCGCACCGAACCGGCGACACCGATCCTGGAATCCAACTTCACCGTAGACGACGTGGACACCGTGTATGAGCTGCTCCATGCAGCGAAGGATTTCACCGTGGAAGTGATCGCCTATCCCGGCAGCTATGTGACCGCTACGGAAAACGTGGACGCCTATTTCAATCCCAATATCAAAACTGCCATCAAGACCTTTTTGCCCTATCGCTATCCGGTAAAGGACAAGGAGACGGAAGCAGGGCAGTGAATCCAGAGTACATATTATTAAAATCCCTATACATCGAAAGGAAACACCATCATGGCAAGAATGAACAATGCAGATAAGACGATGGACAAGATCGTTGCGCTGTGTAAGAACAGAGGCTTTATCTTTGCAGGCTCCGAGATCTACGGCGGTCTGTCCAACTCCTGGGACTACGGCCCGCTGGGTGTGGAATTCAAGAACAACGTAAAGAAGGCATGGTGGAAGAAGTTCGTCACCGAATGCAAGTACAACGTAGGTCTGGACTCTGCCATCATCATGAATCCCCAGACATGGGTGGCATCCGGTCACCTGGGTGGATTCTCTGACCCCCTGATGGACTGTAAGGTGTGCAAGAGCCGTCACAGAGCCGACAAGCTCATCGAAGACTACGCCTTCCAGAACAAGGAAGACATCAACCCGGCCGGCTGGTCCGATGAAGAAATGTACAACTTCATCAAGGAAAAGCACATCGTTTGCCCGGACTGCGGCAGCGCTGACTTCACCAGCATTCGGAAGTTCAACCTGATGTTCAAGACCTTCATCGGCGTTACCGAAGATTCCTCCAACACCGTGTACCTCCGTCCCGAGACCGCACAGGGTATCTTCGTAAACTTCAAGAACGTGGCTCGTTCCACCCGGAAAAAGATGCCCTTTGGTGTAGGCCAGATCGGGAAGTCCTTCCGGAACGAGATCACCCCCGGTAACTTCGTGTTCCGTACCCGTGAGTTCGAACAGATGGAGCTGGAATTCTTCTGCAAGCCCGGCACCGATATGGAATGGTTCCAGTACTGGAGAGGCTTCTGTGCCCAGTGGCTGTATGATCTGGGTATGCGGGAAGAAGACCTGCGTCTCCGTGACCACTCTCCGGAGGAGCTGTGCTTCTACTCCAAGGGTACTACCGACATCGAGTTCCTGTTCCCGTTTGGTTGGGGTGAGCTGTGGGGCATTGCCGACAGAACCGACTACGACCTGACCCAGCACCAGAACACCAGCGGCGAATCCATGGAATTCTTCGATCAGGAAACCGGCGAAAAGTTCATTCCCTACGTGGTGGAACCGTCTCTGGGCGCAGACCGTGTGGCACTGGCGTTCCTGGTAGAAGCTTACGACGAAGAAGTGGTGGACGCCGAAAAGAACGACGTGCGTGTGGTTCTGCATCTGCACCCGGCTCTGGCTCCTGTAAAGGCTGCCGTACTGCCCCTGTCCAAGAAGCTGTCTGAAGCTGCCGAAGAAAAGGTATTTGCCAACCTGGTGAAGAAGTTCAACGTGGACTTTGACGACGCCGGTTCCATCGGGAAGAGATACCGCAGACAGGATGAGATCGGTACGCCCTTCTGCATCTGCTACGACTTTGAATCCGAAGAAGACGGCTGCGTGACCGTGCGTGACAGAGACACCATGGAACAGGTTCGTATGCCCATCGATGAGGTAGAAGCCTACATCGCTGCCCGGATCGATTTCTAAAAGACATCCAAAGTAAGAGATAAGAACGTTCCTTATCTCTTACTTTTCCATTCAGGAATGTGAGGTATGACCATGCAGTTTACCATAGAAAACCGGGACACCTCTGCCTGCCTGTCTACATATGGCGGTGAGATGCTGTCCTTTCGCTACAAAGGTGTAGAATACCTGTGGAACGGCGATCCCCAGTTCTGGGACAGACACGCACCGATCCTGTTCCCGGTGGTGTGTACGCCCAAGGATCTGAAAATGGCACACGGCGGCGTAGAGTATCCCATGCCCAAGCACGGCTTTGCCATCGAGAAGGAGTTCACACCCATTTTGCAGACCCCGGCCAGAGTGCAGCTCCAGCTCTGCGAGGACGAAGAGACCCTGACCATGTTCCCGTTCCACTTCCGGTTGATGGTGGAATATGCCGTGACCGAGGGTGGTTTTTCCGCTTCCTTCACCGTGACCAACCGAGATCGAAAGCCCATGACCTATTGCATCGGTGGTCATCCCGGCTTCCGCTGCCCCATGTTCCCCGGCGATGATTTTTCGGATTACAAGCTGGTATTCCGCAACGCCAAGGGAGCCTATGTCACCGGTACCGACAACGGCCTGATGGCACCGGATCTGCCCCACCTGGACAAGATCCACGACAATACCTTGGACCTGTCCTACGAGACCTTTGCCGGCGATACCCTGATCGTGCAGGATCTGCCGGAGTCGCACGTGCAGCTGATCCACAAAAAGACCGGCCATGGCGTGGATTTCGACTTTACCGGCCTGTCCGCATTGGGACTGTGGACCATGAGCGAACCGGACGAGCAGTCGCCCTTCCTGTGCCTGGAACCGTGGAACGGTCTGCCTGCTTCGTCGGATGAGACCACCGATGCCAAGAGCAAAAAGTACGCCCGGACGCTGTCGCCTGGGGAATCCCATACGGTGGGCTATCGGGTGACGGTGCTGTGAGGTTTGACGTTTGTAACCCGAAGGTCCTCCGGGAACTGCTGGACCGATACGATCTGGCACCCAAAAAGGGCTTCGGCCAAAATTTTCTGATCCAACCCGGTGTTCCCCAGCGGATCGCTGAAATGTCCCGTGGCTTTGCACCCTATGACAAACCGGCTGGCGTGTTGGAGATCGGCCCCGGTGTAGGTGCCCTGACCCGTTTTTTGGCAGAGCAGTACGATCGGGTAATGGCGGTAGAGATCGACACCGGTCTGCTGCCGCTGCTGGATGAAGTGCTGGAAGAATACGACAACGTGACCGTCGTCAACCAGGACTTCATGACCATCGACCTGCCCGCCTTCTTAGAGGAACACTTTGGCGATATCCTTGCCGACGGCGGCACCGTGTCCATTTGTGCCAACCTGCCGTACTACATCACCACGCCGGTGCTCATGCGGATCTTAGAAAGTTGGCCTGCCTCCGTTCCCGTACCGCTGTCCGGCATTACCGTCATGGTGCAGCTGGAGGTCGCACGCCGCATATGTGCCGATCCCGGTGCCAAAGACGACTATGGTGCCCTCAGTGCCGCCATTGGTCTGCGGGCCGATACAGAGAAGCTCTTTGACGTGTCTCCCGGCTGCTTCTATCCGATCCCCAAGGTATCCTCTGCGGTTTGCGCCATTCTGCCCCACGGTGGACTGCGCCAGATCTACCCGGATGCACCCACCGAGGATAGCGCCTGCGATACCTTTGGTGCGGCTGTGTCGGAGGTGATCGGCATGGCATTGGGTCAAAGACGCAAGACGCTGGTCAACAGCCTGTCCG
>CAZLED010000155.1:0-3581 GCA_964558485.1 uncultured Ruminococcus sp.
AGGTGAAGAAGTACATCGGTTCCTACGCTGCTGCCATGAACGGTCTGGATGCCATCGTTTGGACAGCCGGTATGGGCGAAAACAACCCCGAGCTGCGGGAACGTGCTTGTGCTGACATGGAATATTTCGGCATCAAGATCGACAAGGAACTGAACGCCAAGACCCACCACCAGCCCAACACCGTAGAGCTGTCTACCGCCGATTCCAAGGTGAAGGTATACGTTCTGCCCACCAACGAAGAGCTGATGATCGCTTCCGACACCGAAGACATCGTCAAGAAGCTGGGCAAGTAATTGCAAGGTCAGAGATAAGAAATAAGAAGTCAGAAGTAGGAAACGGTGGTTTCGTACCTCTGGCTTCTTTTGTTGCTAACTATACAAGAGTCTTGTGGAAATAGAGAATACCAAAGCATTTCTTCGGGACGATTCGTGAATCGCCCCTACAGGTAAAAAATTTTGGGAAAACGCACCCCATTTTTTGTAGACGTGAGGTGCCTGCAGACAACCTATGTTTACCATCTGACCTCTGACATCTTACTTCTGACTTCCAACATCACCCATACAGTCGTCCCATGACCCACTCTACCACTGCCGCCGGGAACAGCTTGATCAGCAGTGCCAGGCATTTGTAATCTGCACCGACCACGTTGTGCTGGGGTGGATTTTTTTTGCCGGCCAAGCGCAGTGCCACTTTGGCAGCGGTTGCGGGGGATTTGCCGTTTTGCTCGTCCTTGGCCATCCGGGACACTGCCCGTTCGCAGGCCACTTTGTACACGGAATCTGCCGGGAGCTCCATTTTGCGATAGGCCGTGAAGCCGGTCTTGGTGTCCCCCGGCTCGATGAGAGTGGCTTTTACCCCATAGGGCTTGGCTTCGTTGCGCAGGGCCTGTACCGTAGCCTCCAGGGCATATTTCCCGGCGGCGTACTGGGACTGGAACGGCAGCGATACCAGTCCTGCCACCGAGCTGACCGCCAGCACCAGACCATTTTGGTGCTCTCGCATGGTGGGCATCACGTGGGGCAGCAGGCGCAGGAAACCGTAGTAGTTGGTGTCCATTTGCCGCTGTACCGCTTCGATGGGTGTGTCCTCCACGCTACCGGCAATACCGACCCCGGCACAATACAGCAGGATCCGGGGTGCGCCGCCTTCCCGGTGGATCTTGTCCATGGCAGAGCGGATGGAGTCTTCGTTTGTCACGTCCATGGGCAGGGTGTGGCGCTTGCCGACCGTCTCACAGGCGAACCGACGAGCCACTGCCCACACGGTGTATCCGGCGTTCTCGAACAGCGCTGCCGCTTCCTTGCCGATGCCGGAGCTGGCTCCCACGATGAGGATCTCGTTTCCATAGGGGTAGCGCATGGGTCATCCTTTCCGCAGCATGGCTTTCACCTTGTCTGCATCCGGCGTGACGTAGGCGGTCCAGTTGGTGTAGTACACCACGAAGCCCGGTTTGGCACCTGCCGGCTTTTTCACCTGCCGCACCTTCAAATAGTCCACCGGCACCATGACGCCGTCTGCCGCCTTGGAGTTGTACGCAGCGATCATAGCCGCTTCTGTGAAGGCTGTTTCGCTGGGTTCGTCCTCGCCGTCCTTGCAGCACAGCACCACATGGGAGCCGGGCTGGTTCTTCACGTGGAACCACCAGTCGTTCCGATCGGCCAGGTGGGTGGTCAGGTGGTCGTTGGCAAGGTTGTTTCTGCCGCAGTACACGGTGTAGCCCTCGCTGGTCTCGTACCGCTGGATGGACGGGGCTTTGTTTTTCTTTTCGGTGTAGTTGCGCATCTTGGACGCATACCCGGCGTGGTACAGCTCGTCCCGGATCTCCATCATTTCCCGTTCGGTCTCCGCTCTGGTCAGGGCATCCAGCACCGTGTAGATGTAGGCAAGCTCCTCCTCGGCCTTGGCAAGCTGCTCGGTCAGATGCACCTTTGCCGCCTTGGACTTGTTGTACTTCTTATAATACACCTGTGCGTTCTGGGACGGGGTCAGCCGTTTGTCCAGCGGGATCTCGATGGGTGCATAATCCTCGCTGTAGTAGTTTTCCAAAGAGACCTTGTCCATGCCACGCTTTAGGCGATAGAGATTGGCGGTCAGCAGGTCTCCCCACAGCCGGTAGGTCTCCCCTTCTTCGCATTCGGCAAGCTCCTCTTTTTGGATGGCGATCTTTTTGGTGATCCGGGTCTCGGCGTTGGACAGCAGCTTGAACACGTCTCCGGCCCGTTTGTGCAGCCGTTCTTCCTTTGCCCGCTCGTCAAAGTAGGCATCCACCAGAGCCCCGTAGCTGGGGTATTCCTCTGTGGTGAAGGGGGCACTGTACTGGGTCAGGGGCAAAAAGCTATACTCCGCAGGCTTGCCGGTCTCGTCCCGTACCAAAGTGGGTGTACCGTCTCCTGTGCGGATCTGCTCCATGACGGCGAAAAAGTTTTCGGTCAGGGTGCGCTCGCAGTCTGCCATGGTGCCACCGGACTTGCCGCAGGAGCGATAGGCGATCTCTCTGGCCACCAATGGTGCGATACCGGAGAAGTTTGCCATGATGAATTTTTCTGCCAATCGATCCGGTTCGGTCTCGGCGGCCAGGTGCTTGAAGGTGCGCTCGTCCACCGTCAGGGGGTCTAGCTTATTTTGTCCCGGTGGCAGCTCGTACTGCATACCGGACAGCACCTGCCGTTTTTCGCTGGTGGTGAAATCGATGCTTTTGAGCACACCGATGATCTTGTCCTCTTTGGAGGTGATGATGATGTTGCTGAACTTGCCCATGATCTCGGCGATGATGTGCTTCTGGGTGGGAAAGCCCAGATCGTCGTGGGTGTCAAAGGTCAGGCGTGCGGCTCTCTCGAACCCAAGCTGGGTGACCTCTGCCAGCCGTGCGCCGACAAAATGCTTCCGCAGCATCATGCAGAACATGGGCGGTGTGGTGGGATTTTCGGGCTTCATTTCGGTCAGGTGCATTCTGGGACCGGCCGCACCGGCAGACAACAGCAGACGATGTTCGCCACCGGCCGCACGCAGCACCAGAATGATCTCCTCTTTGCCCGGCTGATATATTTTATCGACTTTTCCGCCGGCGAGACGATCGTTCATCTCCCGGACCAAAAAGCCAAGCATACCGGCATCTAATGCCATATGGAAACCTCCTTTTTGGGAAAGTCAGAAGTGAGAAGTCAGATGTCAGATGTGGACTCAGAACAGCATACATCCGTTGCCATACTATCAACGCTATTCCTCACGTTTGAAATATTGAATTTCTAACTTCCGACTTCAAGCTTCTGCTTTCTGACTTCTGACTCCAAACTCCACTCTACAAACTTCTGACTTCTAACTTCTTACTTCTGACTTGTATAATACACCATGGGCACGACACGGCTGTAGAGACCGAAGCCGGCTTTCTCTGCCAGTGCGATAGATGGGGTGTTGTCCTCATCACACAGGTACTTGACCGCCTTGCCACGCTGCAGATAATACCGGGTCAGTGCAGCCACGCAGGCCAGACCGTAGCCACGTCGGCGGTAGGCTTCGCCGCATTCTACGTTCAGCTCGATCCAGTCCCAGCCGCCGGTGGTGTCGTTTTCGATGATGTCGTT
>CAZLED010000156.1:0-3516 GCA_964558485.1 uncultured Ruminococcus sp.
GGCACCACAGCCCATTCGGCACGGCGGGCAGATCCGGCTTCGTTGCCACACCAGCGTACATCGGGACCATGGTCGTTGTAGATCACGGCATTTGGCTGGTATTTGCGGATCAGCTCCACATACCGTGGAAAATCATAGACCTGCTTTTTGCCGGAAGGACCTTCGCCGCAGGCATTGTCGAACCACACTTCAAACAGCTCCCCATAGCCGGTCAGCAGCTCTGTCAACTGTTCGCAGTAAAAATCGTTGTACGCATCGGTGCCGTACTGGGGTGCATTGCGATCCCAGGGCGACAGGTACACACCGAATTTGATCCCACCACGGCGGCAGGCTTCGGCGCATTCCTTCACCACGTCACCCTGACCGTTCTTCCAAGGACTGTTGCGGACACAGTGTTCCGTGGTCTTGGTGGGCCACAGGCAGAAACCATCGTGGTGCTTGGCCGTCAGGATGATCCCCTTCATGCCAGCCGATTTCACCGCTTCCACCCAGCTATCACAGTCCAGCTCCACCGGATTGAAGATCGATTCCGGCTCATCTCCCAGACCCCATTCCCGGTCGGTGTATGTATTCACCGTAAAATGGACGAAGGCATAAAACTCCATGTCGTACCACCGGAGCTGCCGTTTGCTGGGCACCACGTGTGCTGCCGCTTGTAAAAAGTCTCGATATTCCATAGAAACCTCCCATATATGTGGATCTTATAGATCACAGAAAAATATGCACAGAAAAACGTTCCCGACACTTGGGACAAACTACCGTGTGGCTACCCCGTTTGTGGGGCAGCTTGAGGATGGCATGACAGTGCTTACAGTGGCGGTAGCAGGTGCTTTTGTGATCCCGAAAACGATCCTTCAGCAGGATCAGTTCTTTTTTGATGGGATTCCAGACCTTCAGAAACAGCGCATTTTCCCGCCGTCTTGCCATGTGGTTTTTGGACATCGTACGCCAAAAGGCATAGATCACCACGAACCCGGCTAGCGGTGCCAAAATGTCCCAGCCCAAAAGGGTCTGTAGGAGTACCAGGAGCACATACAGACCCAGCAGTCCAAAGTATAGTGGATCGATCCCATACCGTCCCAACATAAAACGCTGCAATTTGTTCCGTAAAGAATGCATGATATGACCTTCTTCTTTCCTTTCATTTGGCTTTATTATACAACCTGCACCGCCGGAAATCAACGGTTAACTGATACATGTCTATAAACTTTTTGTGACGTATGTCTGTTTTTTCTAAAAAAACGGAGGGTTATGCTTCCACATTGCGGTACACGGACAGGAGCTGCTTCCGGAAAACGGCCATCTCCCGGTTCAGTCTGGGGAAATCCATGGCAGACTTGTAGATCGTCTCCAGCGTCATATGTGCGTCTCCGGCCTTGGCAAAATGCGCCAGCGCCAGGGCAAGCATCTCTGTCATCAGCCGATGGGTGAGCCGTATCGAGCCTTTCACGCCATCCGGCAGTTCTTTTCGCAGAAAACGCTGCATACATATGGTCTTGCCGGCATCCGCATCCGTTTCTGCCAGCGTAAGGTGCAGCGACAGTGCAGGGATCACCATTTCCACGATCCGGTCATTGATGGGATGCAGAGACAACACCACCGGGATCTGCGCCTGTTGACAGAGCTCTGCCAGAACCGCAAAGAGCCAAAGCGCTGTGCTATAGGCGTCTGCAATGTGCCAATGCTGCGTGACGCCGCAGGCCAGGCCGTCTGTACGATAGAGTCCACGCATTCCGATCGACCAAGTGCGAACGGTCGTGCAGCCGCCATTTCGTGTATCCTTTGGTACCTTGTGCAGCAGTCGTTCGCCCCATCGCCGCAGCTTTTCCATGTCGAGCAGGGAATACGCCGTTTGGTAGGTCTCCGCTTCCAAGGCAGAAATAGCCGCAAGCACCCCATAGCCATTTCCATAGCTCTCCTTCTTGGATTGCGTCAGAGAGAGGATCTCTCCACGATGCTCTGCCAGCTTTTCACTGTGCCAATATTTCCCCAGATACACGATCTCCGAGACCGCTCCCGGATAGGTCATCTCCCACACGTGTGGCGCCGTACCATCCAGCAGCACATACCGTCCGTCCATGACCACCGCATCCAGGGACAGTGGATCGGAGCTGCACAGGTAGCGCACACAGGAATGCCCGGCTTCCTCAGCTTCTGTGGCGACCTTGTGCATCAGCGTGCTTTTTCCCGTACCGCTTCCACCTTTGAGGATCCAGATATGCCCCTTGTCTTCCTCCATGGCAAAAGTATCGTAGGCGCCCACAAAGCCACGTCCCGTATTGGCGCCGGCAAAAAACACAGGTGTGTCGGCGTGCAGCAGTGTGTATCCCTGAAATATCGTATGCATAGTGCCTCCTTCGGTCAGACAAAAACGAAGATTTCTCTTTCAGAATATGGCAGTGGACACCAGATGGACACAGAAAAAACCGCTCTGCCCACAAAAAAGCAAAGCGGTCTTCGGATCCTATTATCGGAGAAAGGGAAGTGACGTCTATGACTTAGTCGTTTACAGGCACAGTCCAGCCCATATCGTCCGGCAGCTTGCCCCACTGGATACCAGTGATGGCATCGTACAGTCTCTGGGAGATGGGACCGATCTGGTTGTTGTTGATGACCATTCTCTCGCCATTGTCAAACAGTTCGCCGACCGGAGAGATAACAGCCGCCGTGCCGGTACCGAATACTTCGTTCAGCTTGCCATTCTTGTGTGCCTCGATCACTTCGTCGATGGAGAGCTTCCGTTCTTCCACCGGCACGCCCCAGCTCTGGAGCAGCTCGATGCAGGAACGACGGGTCACGCCGGGCAGAATGTTGCCATCGGTCAGATCCGGCGTGATCACCACACCATCGATCACGAAGAATACGTTCATGGCACCCACTTCATCGATGTACTTTCTGTGTACGCCATCCAGCCACAGCACCTGTGCGTAGCCCATCTTTTCAGCCTTTTCCTGACCCTTCAGGGAAGCCGCATAGTTGCCGCCGGCCTTGGCGATACCGGTACCACCCTTGACGCAGCGCACATATTCCCGTTCCACATAGATCTTCACCGGATCCAGACCGGCAGCGTAGTAAGATCCGCTGGGAGACAGGATGATGATGAACAGATAGGTGTGAGAGGGATGTACGCCCAGCATGGGATCGGTAGCGATGATGAAAGGACGGATGTACAGGGAAGCACCGTCGTCGGTGGGCACCCAATCCTGATCCACAGCGACCAGAGCCTTGATGGCCTGGAGTGCATCGGCAGGATCGATCTGGGGCACGCACAGACGGTCACAGGTGTTGTTCATTCTTTCGATGTTCTTGTCAGGCCGGAACAGCTGGATCTTGTTGTCAGCGGTACGATAGGCCTTCATACCTTCGAACAGCTCCTGGGCATAGTGGAACACCATGGCAGAAGGATCCAGGGAGATAGGACCATAGGGAACGATCCGTGCATCGTGCCAGCCTTCTTCCACGGAGTAGGACATCAGAAACATATGGTCGGTGAACACCTTGCCAAAGCCCAGCTTA
>CAZLED010000157.1:0-3463 GCA_964558485.1 uncultured Ruminococcus sp.
TAGGGCTATGCCCGGTAACTGTAAAACCCCCGGCTGAGCCGGGGGATACTTATTCTTCCGGGAACATTTTGATGGGTTCACAGTCAATGGATTGGGTGGATTGGGAGTCCAGATAGGTGTAGGGTGCATCCAGCATATCGAAATATTTCTCGAACATGGTCAGGGAGCGCTCGTTGTACACGGAGAATTCGTAGGTCTTGGAGCCTTTCTCGATCACACGGGCACCGGAGGAGTAGAACGCCTGGATGGGGCCGATCCACTTGTGGGTAGCGTAGCCGTACAGGTCGTTGTCGGTGAACGTGCCGTCCCCGTCCAGATCCTGGGAGTAGGTCTCCACCATGCCGATGAAGTCGTCCAACAGCCACTTGCCTTCCTTCACCGTCTCGTATGGGTACGCCAGCCCGTTGTCGTCAAACAGGTCCTTGTTTGAACAGCATGGCGTTGGTGGCACCGATGGATTCGTGGCTGATGTCACCGATCATGCAGAACAGACCGCCGGGCATCTGGAAGCTCTCTACGGCGTCCTGATCCCAATAGTCCTTGGTCAGATCCACATAGGTCATCTCGTTCCAGTTCCGGGCCAGTCCCTGGTTGGCGTACCGATGCACGTTCCGGGGATGGTTGATGATCAGGTCGTAGGCATCGTCACCGGCCTGGATCGTTGCCTTGGCGTCCATGTCTCCATTGGCGTTGGAGGAACGGGTGTGGGTGATCACAATGTTGTAGCGGTCCATGGTCTCCGAGTTGCGCTTGTACACAGCATCGTTCACCACTTCGCCGGTCATCTCTTCCGCTACCTGGTCTGCCACCCATTTGTCGTCGTTCCGCAGCTGTAGCCGGAAGTCGTAGCCTTCATAGTCGGTGGTGGGCAGATGGGCCAGCGGATCGGTGGTCTCCGTTTCGGTGGGCGTGGTGTCGGCAACTGTAGAAGTGTCAGTGGTCTCGGTGGTTTCGGTGTTGCCACAAGAGGAAAGGGGCAGGGTCATGAGCAGTGCCAGAAGCAGGCAGAGAAAACGAGTCTTGGATTTCATGGGTGTGCGTTCCTTTCATGTGAAGTTGCCATAGCCATAGTCCAGACTATGACGATGATACATTGTCAGTATAGCACAGATTTCGATCCCTGTCAAGAGGAAATTCGGTATTTATGCCAATACTGCAGTATTTTTTCCAATACTGCGGAAAAACTTTGGCGAAACTGGCGTGAACCTCTTTCCAAAAGCCCACGGTTGTGGTATAATGTGTATGGAGAAAAAGTAGTTGCCATGCAGCAGATGGTTTCTATTAAATTGATGATTTGTGTAAGTGAATTGTTTGCTGAAAGCAGAAACTGCAAAATTCCAAAACCTGAATACTTTTTATGGAGGTCAATCCTATGCATACATCCAAGTGGATCACCTGCCCCGGCTTTGCCTATTCGGATACCAAGCTGTATGATTTCCGCAAGACCTTTGCGCTGACCGAGGCACCGGACAAGGCGATCCTGCACATTTCCGCAGAAGCACGCTACAAGCTCTTTGTCAACGGACAGAGAGTGGCGGTGGGGCCCTGCCGTTCTTCTGCCGAAGAAAAATACTACGACACCCTCGACATCGCACCCTACCTGCACGAGGGCGAAAACCAGCTCTTCTGCCAGGTGCTGCAGCTGTGCGACAACGAAGACATGACGGCGGCTCGCTTCCTCTATGCCGTGCGCCGTACGGGAAACCTGGCTCTGGCCGTGAAGCTGACCTGCACGCTGCCTGATGGCGCTGAGACCAGCCTGATTACCGACGAAAGCTGGGACGTTTGTGTGTCTCCTACGGCTACCTTCCCGGTGCGCCGTGGCGATATGTTCGTGTGCACCATGGAGGAGACCTACACCCCTGGGGATGCAAATTGGCAGAAGGCTGTGGTGCTCCGGGACGTCCACTGCGACCGTGACACGCCCTACCTGTACGGCATCGTCAACGATCTGTATGTGGTGCCCCGTCCCATTCCCATGCTGCGCCAGAACGATGTGACCCCCGTTTCCGGCGTGGACGAAGAGGGCTATATCATCTTGGATCACCTGACCATTGGTTTCCCGGACTTTACCTTTACCGGCAATGGCAAGGTGCTGATCCGCTATGCCGAATCCTTTGGGGACGGTGGCGCCAAGGGTGACCGACTGGATCGTTCCAAGGGCATGACCGGTGCGACAGACCTGGTGACCGTGGATGGAGAGACCCACTTTGAGCCCTTCTGGTTCCGTACCTGTCGGATCCTGCGGCTGGAGATCGAAGGGGACGTGCAGCTGACCGGGTTCCACTTCACCGAAGCCGGTTATCCTCTGGACGTGCCGGAGAACTGCGACTTTGGCAGCGACACCGACAATGCCCTGTGGCAGATCTCCGTGAACACCCTGCAGCGGTGCATGGTGGAATCCTACACGGACTGCCCCTTCTACGAACAGCTGCAATACGATATGGACACCTCCATGCAGATGCTGTTCCACTATCAGCTGACCAACGACGACAAGCTGGCACGGAAGGCCATCCACGACTTCCGTCTGTCCCAGAGAGCCGATGGTCTCATGCACAGCCGGTATCCTTCCGTGGAGATCCAGTACATTCCGACCTTCTGCTTCTATTATATTTTTATGGTGGCAGAGCATTACAAGCGGTTCGGAGACAAGGCGCTGGTTCGGGAAAATCTCCGGGGCATCGATGGTGTGCTGGAATGGTTCGATCATCAGATGGACGAATGCGGTCTGCTGCACAACACCCAATATTGGGACTTTGTAGACTGGTCTGCACCCTGGATGGCCACCCGTGGGGAACCGTACATTGGGGGACAGAGTAAAATTGTCACCATCCACAGCGCCATGTATGTCTTTGCCCTGCGGCAGGCGGCGGAGCTGTTTGCCATTTGTGGCAGAAACTGCACGGCGGCAGAATATCGTTCCAGAGCCGATGCGCTTGCCGAAACGATCGAAAAGCTGGCATGGCGTGAGGACAAGGGTCTGTATGCGGACGACTTAGCTGGGAACTACTACAGCCAGCATATGCAGGTTTGGTGCGTGCTCTCTGGTATTGCCACCGGAGACAAGGCACACCGGATCATGGAAAACGCACTGCCTTTGGAAGCCGCTTGTACCCAGGCCTATGGCTACCTGTACTTCCGGGCACTGGAAAAGGCTGGGCTTTACGACAAGACAGAGATCATGATGGACAAGCTCAGAGCATTGCCTGCCCTGAACTGCACCACCATTCCGGAGACGCCGGACGCACCTCGCAGTGACTGCCACGCCTGGGGTGCCGTTGCCATCTACGAATTTGCGGCAGTGGTATTGGGTGTGCGCACCATTTCTGCGGCTGATAAAAAGATCCGCATCCAGCCCCGCATCGATGGCAGAGACCACGCCAAGGGTTCGGTTGCGGTAATCGGCGGCATGGTGACGGTGGATTGGAAGATCGAGGATGGCTGGTTCAAGATGCATGTGATC
>CAZLED010000158.1:0-3447 GCA_964558485.1 uncultured Ruminococcus sp.
TCGATCATGTACACGAAGGCGACCATGGCGTTGGCAGTGGCAGGAGAGATGGCGTTGTACCGCTTGACGCTCCGCATGAACTCCAGCAGCGGACATCCTTCAGCATTGGCCAGAGATTCTGCCACCTGTACGGATTTATCCCCGATCCCACGGCGTGGCGTATTGATGATCCGGCGCAGACGCAGGTCATCGCTGGGGTTGTTGATCAGGGCCAGGTAGGCGACGATGTCCTTGACTTCCATACGTTCAAAGAACCGCTGACCACCCAAGATCCGGTATGGGATGCCGGCTTTGGCGAAGTTCTGCTCGATGCTTCGGGATTGGGAATTCATCCGGTACAGCACGGCAAAATCCTTGAAGCAGGCTTCCTTTTTCTCTACCTTTTGGGAAACGGTCTCGGCGATGAAACGGGCTTCGTCGTTCTGGTTGTTTAGGCAGCGGACCACGATCTTATCCCCATCGGCACCACCGGTCCACAGGGTCTTGCCCAGTCTGCCGCTGTTGTGGGAGATCACGGCATTGGCGGCGTTCAGGATCGTTTTGGTGGAACGATAGTTTTCTTCCAGCTTGATCACGGCGGTGTTGTCGTAATTCTGGTCGAAGTGAAGGATATTTTCGATGACAGCACCACGGAATTTGTAGATGCTCTGGTCGTCGTCCCCTACTACCATGATGTTCTTATACTTGGCAGAGAGCAGCAGTGTCAGGGTGAGCTGGGCATAGTTGGTGTCCTGGTACTCGTCTACGCACACGTAGCGATACCGGTTTTGTAGGGTGGCACGCACGTCCTCACATTCGGTGAGCAGGCGCACAGTCTGCATGATGATGTCGTCAAAGTCCAGCAGGTTCTGGCTGCGGAGCTTGGCTTGGTACAGTTCGTAGATGGCGGCGATCTGCTTGTACTTGGAATCCTGGCCGGCCTGCTGGGCGTATTCGGTGGGACCGATCAGCTTGTCCTTGGCGTGGCTGATGGCGGTCATGACCGTTTTGGCAGGCAGTGCTTTGTCGTCGATGTTTAGCTGCTTCATGCATACGGTGATCTGCTTCTTCACGTCGTCGGTATCACAGATGGTGAAGTTCCGGTCAAAGCCGATCTGGCTGCCGTACTGCCGCAGGATCCGCACACAGATCGAATGGAAGGTACCGGTCATGATCTCGGCTGCTTCCTTGCTGTCCTCACCGAAGATGGCAGAGATCCGTTCTTTGATCTCACGAGCTGCCTTATTGGTGAAGGTGATCGCCATGACCGTCCAGGCCGGTGGTGGATTCACAGCGAACCGGGTCAAGAATTCACCCAGGGCATCGTGCTCCAGTGTCAGCGCCTGTTCCATTTCGGGCAGCAGTGCGGCGGCGTTTTGCGGTACCACGGGATCATGGTAGGCGTTGCCGTAGCGGATGATGTAGGCAAGACGATTGACCAGTACGGTGGTCTTTCCGCTTCCTGCACCGGCTAAGATCAGCAGAGGACCGTTGACCTGGTATACGGCCTCACGCTGTTTTGCATTGAGTTTTGCATAATATGTGTCAAAAAGCTGACGTTTGCAAGCTAAAAAGCGAGCTGAAATTTGATTTTCGGGCATGTCTGGTCTCACTTCTATAAAAATATACAGTATATATTATAGCACAAAATTCCTTTATTATCAAGGTTACCCGGCAAATTTCACAAAAGAAAAATTGCACAGTTTTTTTGTCGATACGATCGGTTTTTATGCCATTTTGCATTTCTTCAAAAATGGCGCTTTTTATCCCCGTGCATCCGTACTTTGCCGATACCGAACGATGCAAGGCCGGCACAAGGCGGATGCAAAAATATTCCGTGCATATTTTGCAAACCATATTGCATTTATCTGGTAAATGTGCTATAATATAAAAGCAAACACTTCGATCTATTTCATCAAACTTATGCAGGCATCGTTGCTTATGCGTGCGTATGCATAAGACAAGGATAGCTCTGTCAAAAAGGAGGTTCTCTGTATGTCTACAAGCAAACGACCCCAAACACCTGCCACATCCAAATCCGACTCCAACTGCCATGCCGGTCATCGGCAGCGGATGCGTGAACGCTATCAACAGGCCGGTTTTTCCGGATTCAGTATGCATGAGATCTTAGAAATGCTGCTATATCCGGCGTACACCCGTATCAACACCAATCCCATAGCACACAAGCTTTTAGATACTTTTGGTTCATTGGAAAATTTGTTGCGTCACGCCGCAGAAGATATACCAAAATCTTTTCCCGGTCAAGCGTATTTGGCAGAGATCGCGATCGCTTTGTTGACCGAGATGCAAAAGATCCTTCGGCCAGATCCGTTGACGCAGGGACAGATCTACGTGCTTGCCGTGTTTTATCTGCGCCGGTATCCGGATAAGGTCCTCTTTTTGCAGTGCTCTGAACATGGTATACTGCAGGATGTTCAGCTGCTCCAGCCACAAAAGGCGGCCGTGATGGAACAGATCCGGCTATGCAAACAGACCAAACAACGCTTCCATATAGCTGCCGCGCAAAGCTGTTTTTCTTTGGAACAATTGTGTGAGGCACGGCTGGTGACCAATAAAATGTTTTGGTTGGCGGATGAATGGGTCATGATCCGGGGCTGCATATGACCTATAGACCAATGCCGTCCTTGCTTTCTGATAACAGAGGCATGACGGCATTGTTTTTTCTGGGTATGGACAGAAAAAATGGAAAAAGCGCCGAATGCTATTGACAACTACTCGGTTTTGGTATATAATATGATTCGTATGATATATATATATATATATATATATGCAATTAATAATATCATATTCAAATCGTTAGAAACAATGGAGGATATCGTATGAATACTGTTCATACATTTCAGCCTGCCACGATCCCGGAGAGCTATGATCTCTGTGTGGTCGGCGGTGGATTGGCTGGGGTCATGGCTGCGATCTCAGCGGCACGGGAAGGACTGCGCGTGATCTTAGTGGAGAAGTACGGCTTTCTCGGCGGTATGGCAACGGCTGGCTTGGTACATCCTTTTATGGGGTATCGGGAGCATGGTTCCGGAAATGTTGCCAATGCCGGGTTGTTTTTGGAAATGATCCGCCGTATGTACGAGCTTGGCGGCACGAATGCACCTACTTCTACCATGTATATGGAAGAGTTCATGAAGCTGGTGCTGGATAGAATGTGCCGGGAAGCCGGGGTACGGGTGCTGTTCCATGCGAAGATGACCGATGTGGAATACCACGATGGCGTAGTCAAGTCCATCACAGTGGGCACGGTCAGCGGCAACATCAAGGTGCTGGCAAGCTACTACATCGACGGCACGGGCAATGGAGATCTGTGCGCCTTTGCCGGTCTGCCCTACAAGCTGGGTCGGGACGAAGACGGTCTTTGTCAGCCTATGACCCTGTGCTTCCGTCTGGCCAATGTGGACTGGAGCCGGATCGATGGTGGCAAACTGCAGGCGCTGTACAAGG
>CAZLED010000159.1:0-3207 GCA_964558485.1 uncultured Ruminococcus sp.
TGCCACTGCATAGTGCATCTCCCACCACGCTGGAGCGCCGCAGTAGATCGGGCAGCCCATCCATAGCCGTGTATACCCCATCCCCTGTGCGTACAGAAGAAACGGTGAGCTTGCCGGTGGTCAGCGTGCCGGTCTTGTCGGTGAACAGCATACTGAGGCTGCCGGCCGTCTCGATCCCCACCAGCTTCCGTACCAGCACGCCATTTTTCAGCATCTTCCGCATATTGGCAGACAACACCACCGTGATCATCATGGGCAGTCCTTCCGGTACCGCCACCACCAAGATGGAGATCGCCATCGTAATGGCAGACAGGCATTCCGACCAGACAAAGGACAGATCCTGCAGCCGTGTCCACATGACGGATAGGTTCATGCCGGAATCCAGATAGAATACCTGCACCAGATGGGCCAGCGCCACAAAGAAGGCAGAAACATACCCGATCCGGCTGATGCTGCGTGCCAGATGGGTCAGCCGTTCCTTCAGGGGACTGGGCAGTGCCTCCGTTTGCAGCTGGGACGCCACCTGTCCATAGACCGTATGGTCTCCTACCGCAAGCACCTGCATTTCTCCTGTGCCGCTGCAGACCGCACTGCCCCGAAACACCGTGTGCGGATCCTCCAAGGATAACGCTGTCTGTGGATCGACCGGAACCGCTGTAGCCGTTTTGTCCACCGGTCTGCTCTCTCCGGTCAGAGAAGCGGCATCGATACGCAGCGCTCCGGTACGCAGTACGCCATCGGCCGGTACGATCTCACCAGGGTGCAGTCGCACAATGTCCCCACAAACGATGTCTCCTATGGGAACGACAGTCTCTTTGCCACCTCGCCGAACGGTGTAGGTACGCTCTCCCAGGGTCTCATAAAGCCGGGCAAAGGCCTTGCCGCTGCTGTATTCGGAGATCGTAGATACCGTGGCAGACACGCATACCGCCAGTGCAATACCGCCGCATTCGTACCAGTCCACATCGGGAAAGAGAAACAATATGTTGACAAACAAGGCGCCGATCAGGATGCGGATGATGGGATCGTTCAGGTTTCGAAAAAACTGCGTGAGAAATCCCGGCGGCTTCTGTCGTGTGATCCGGTTGTCACCCTTTTCCGCACGGGAAGATCGCACCTGATCATCCGTCAGACCCAGGCGGATGTCCTGTGGGTACGCAGCAGGGACCACAGCCGGACTTTGCAATTGGTTCATACAAGGGGATCCTTTCTTTTGGGAATGTTGTGATAGGGCAGAGCAGTTTTCGAGGAAAATGACGATTTTTACAAATAATGCTTGCATCCCAAGGAAAATCGTGGTATACTTATAGGAAACAAGCGGCAGTACCAAAAGCTCATGCTTCCGTTCCCGGATAGGCAAAGCCGTTTATAAACCCGGTCACGTCGGAGGAGCAGATGTCACCGCCAATGACCCGTTTTTTATACACGATCACATTGGCATACACAGTCCCCTTGTAGTCCGGATAGTTCGTGACCCGGAACGTGTAGCGCACCACATCCTTGTCCTTGTATTTGGACAGATCCAGACCCTGTCGTTTTTGCAGCTCGTTGTAGGCATTCATCACCTTGTCGAACTGGTTGGGGATCCGGATCTCCAGCGTTTCCAGCGGCGTCTCTTCCACGGTCCAACCGAACTGGGACAGAAAGGACACCACATCCGTCTCCGTTTTGATCTTGTCGTAGGAATATCTGGCACTGGATGCCGCAATGGTCGCTGTGGTCGCCGGTTCATACGCCGGAACAAAAACCACCAGCAGACAAAGTGCCAGTACCGCCGCACCAATGATCCCAATAAATTTCAGCGTATTCGCCCGTACCGTATAGATAAACATAAAAACCTCCTGTTTCCCCCTAAGTTAACACGGATTTAGGTTGAAAACGTGCCCAAAATGCCACAAATTCCAGCCTTTTAGGCACGTTTTCTCGAGTGGATCAGCGTTAGCTTTGAGAATGGCTGGTACAGTATACGGGACGGAGGACGCAGATATACCCATTTTTCAGGAGGAACCCATATGCAGTTTTGTTTTTCCAATCCCCAGATCCAGACCCTGCTGGACAGCGCCATGCACGATTGTCCCTGTGGCAAGACCCACGCTCTGGAGACCACCGGCTGTGTGATCACCGAGGAGGCCGCTGACCGGTTGGCTGAATATGCAAAGAACTACACCCATCCGGTGATCTTCTGCGACACCAATACCGAGGTGTTCGCCAAAGCACTGCCTTGCTACAAAGCAGAGGATACCGTAGTGTTCCCCGGCAATGCCCACGCTACCGAGATCCACACCGGTACCGGTGACGCTTTTATTGCGGAGAAAAAGCCCGACGTGCTGATCGCCTGTGGTTCCGGTTCGCTCCACGATATCACCCGGTTCTGTGCCAATACCGCCGGCCTGCCCTTCATTTCCTATCCCACTGCTGCCAGCGTAGACGGATTCATGTCCGGTATCGCTGCGATGACCTGGCACGGCAGAAAGGTATCGTTCCCGTCCACACCACCTATCGCCGTGTTTGCCGATCCCCGCATCAGTGCCAATGCACCGGCTCGTCTGACCGCTTCCGGTGTAGGAGATGTGCTGGGCAAGTACGTTTCTCTGTTCGACTGGCACCTGGCACACCTGCTGATCC
The DNA here is from genome assembly GCA_964558485.1 of uncultured Ruminococcus sp. Lineage (GTDB taxonomy): Bacteria > Bacillota > Clostridia > Oscillospirales > CAG-272 > UMGS1696. The sequence continues at coordinate 2,626 of CAZLED010000159.1, forward strand.
ACGAATACGAATGCCCCAATATCGTAGCCCTGACCGAGGCTGCTGTGGCCGGTGTGCTGGATGCCTTGCAAAATAAAGACCAGATCACCACACTGGACTACACCTGCCGTGTACTGGAAGCACTGTTGGTGTCCGGTCTGGCGATGCAGCTCACCGGCAACTCCCGTCCTGCTTCCGCTGCGGAACACCATATGTCCCATATGTGGGAAATGGCGCTGATCAACGACAAGACCACAGCACTCCATGGAGAACAGGTGGCAGTGGGTACCTTGACCGCTATGGACGTATATAAGGCAGCTCTGGAAAAGGGACTGGATTGGGAGACCATCGGCAAATTCGATATGGAGAAGATCTTCAACGAAGACGAGATCCGTGCCGCATACAAGGACATCACCCCGGGTATCCTGAAGGAAAACAGCCCCGACGGCACCGTAGCTTCTTCCAGCCTGAGCCAGATCCACGTGACTGACCCGGCGGAACAGCGGGAAATGGAAGAAAAGATCCGGGCCCTGTTTGCCGCACTAGGTCGCCTGCGGCGATGGCGCTCAACTGGCTGACCACGGGTTGCTGTCCGACAATCGA
>CAZLED010000160.1:0-3199 GCA_964558485.1 uncultured Ruminococcus sp.
GCTGCGGTGTGCCGGTGGTGGACTGCTATGCCAAATGGAAGGAAATGGAAGCGGCTGGCGTGAACACCACGGAGCTGCTCGCTAACAAGCTGAATCACCCCACCAGAGATATGCATTGGCTCTTCGCTTGGATGCTGGTGCAGCAGATCATGGGGTAAAGGTGTAAACTTGAAGCTGGTTTGGGAGATCATTTCCGAAGACCTGACAGAATTACAAAAACAGCTTTTACCACTTCTATAAACATACAAAAAGAGATACTACAATCGTAGCATCTCTTTTTCGTTGGTTCCGTTATTACTTGTTGTACCCGTAGGCAGCCAGCATTTCGTCCAGTGCGATCTGGGCGCCGGATTCTCTGGCGGCAAAGGAGGAGGCCAGGTCGGTCTTGTTTTCCCGCACCATACCCACAAAGATATGGCCGATGCCGTTCAGAGAGTTGGAGCACAGGTAGCCAAAGTCAAAGGTCAGGCTGTCTCGGATCATGTCGATCATTTCGGCGGATTCCTCGTCACGAGAGCTCTTGGTCTTCAGCACCACATCGTAATAGGCCGGGATCACGGTGCGATAGGATTCGGCACACATGGCTTCCGTGATGATGCCGGAGCATTCCGGATCCTTTACGTCCAGCGGCAGGGCAAACACATCGAAGTTGTCACGAGAGGTGCTGGCATAGTCGGTCTGTGCTTCGTTCAGCTTCGGATACGGCAGGATACCAAAGTCGGTCTCCATGTCTCGCAGGTCGGTGATGGTGTCAAAGAAGATGGCATAGAACAGCGCCTGCCCACCGGCAAACATATTGTTATAAATGGTGTAGTCGCCGCCGGTCTGTGAACACAAAAAAGCGCCCTTCCCGGACAAACGAGACGGACGCTTTTGTGGTTTGGTCAAGCGATATTAGCCTTTGATGATCTCGCCGTAGCACTTGCCGAAAGCGCAGGCAGCGTTGGATTCGTCGGTGTCGATGTGCATAGCAGCAGCGAACTTGGGGCTGACACGAACGACAACGTCACCGAAAATGGTGCTTCTGCCGTCGGAATCGATCTTCACGGAAACGATCTCCTTGTCGGCTACACCGAAAGCTTCGGCATCGGCAGGGGTCAGGTGGATGTGTCTCTTGGCAGCGATCACGCCTTCGGTGATCTCCACTTCGCCGCAGGGACCAACGATCTTACATCCGCCGGAGTTTGCGATGTCACCGGATTCCCGAACGGGAGCTTCTACGCCCAGAGTACGGGCATCGGTCAGGGAAACTTCCACCTGGGTAGCAGGACGAGCGGGACCCAGGATGATCACGTTGGCGATGGACTTCTTAGGACCAACCAGGGTAACTCTTTCTTCGCAAGCGAACTGGCCGGGCTGGCTCAGGGGCTTCTTTTCGGTCAGGGTAGCACCCTTGCCGAACAGGATCTCGATATGTTCTGCCGTCAGATGTACGTGACGGGCACTGGTCTCTACCAGAACGGTATTGGACATGATAATTACCTCGCATATTCTGCAAAATTTTGTCTACTTTATTATAGCACGGAATGGGGAACGTGTCAAGTGGGAGTTTGGGGAAAACGTGGAAAAGCATTTGCATGAAGATACCCATGTCAGACACTCCAACAAGTTGGAGGTCAGAGGTCCCCTCAATTCCTGTAGGGAACCGCCTTGGCTGTTCCTGCGGTAGCCAATGAGGGAAGTAAGATATGGGTACAGGTCCTATGTACGGCTTGTGCCCATTTTTGTTTTTAACATTGGTGTGCATATAGAATCGGTTTGGAGAAACGTGGTGACTTCTGATTTCTGCCCTCCAACAAGTTGGAGCATCTGACCTCTGATATCTTACCTCTGCCTTCTTCCCTTCCGTGGTTTGCTGTTTGACAAATGACAAATTCCATGGAAAGAGTTCCGGCCAGAGCGCTTTTTTTGGTTAGGGTTGTCATCTATTTGTGAACCGGCTGTTAATAACAATGGGTTCATTTGTGAATTCTCAAAAAAAACAATCTATAAATTCCAAAATAATGTTGACAAGTTATGAATTGTGTGATACAATAACAACGAACCGCAGGGAAAAATCATAGGATGTCCCTATGAGCAGGGTATTTCCCATGCGGAAAAATTTTCATTTTGAAGAGGGTATTAAAATGAAGAAGACTCTTTCTATGATCCTGTGCGCTATGCTCGTAGCTGCTATGGGCGTTTCCGCTTCTGCTAGCAACATTGCTGAAGAAGATCGTGGCAACATCAAGTTCGGTATCAAGGGTATCGCTGACACCGTTGAATGGACTCCCGATGGCGAATGGACCGAAGGCGAATACGCTGAGATCGACGTGAAGAACACTTGGATCTCCAGCGCTTGCGCAGACGATGCCAACGATGAAAGCGCTAAGAACCTGGACTTCAAGCTGGGTATGTCTTGGGACTCCAAGTACATCTACGGCTACGTTGAATTCGAAGATGCCAACGGCTACAACAACACCTGGGGCGCTGATCCGTCCTCTATGTGGTACTCCGGTGCTCTGCAGATCTGCTGGGCTGAAGCTGATGCTGAAAGCGAAGACCGTCTGGAATATGGTATCGGTCTGACCTCCGACACCGATGAAAAGATCTCCAACGTTTGGGGTCTTAAGAACTACGACGCTCCCGTTGACGACTTCGAAGTATTCGTAGACGGCGACCACCTGATCTATGAATTCCGCACTCCTGTTGACGGCTTCTCTTCTGTAGCTGCTAAGGAAGGCTCCACCTACGGCTTCTGCCTGGTTATCTCTTGGGGTAACGATCAGGACCACATCCACACCCAGATCTCCTCTGGTTGCACCGGCGATGCTGGTAAGCAGGCTGCTAACTTCGCAAAGGTAACTCTGGAAGAAGCTATGGTTGTTGAAACCGAGCCCGAAACCGTTGAAGCTGTTGCTGACGAAGCTCCCGCTGCCGACGCTGCTCCCCAGACCTTCGACGCTGGTATCGTAGCTGCTGTAGCTGCTATCGTATCCGCTGCTGGTTACGCTGTTTCCAAGAAGAGATAAGTATAAACGATACTTAATCTTTCTATAAGCTTATAAGTCAACCTTGCAAGGTTGTACAAAAGGCCGTTCCTTACCCTGGGGACGGTCTTTTTTTGCGAAAATGGGTTGACAAAACCGCAGGGATTGTGCTATAATAATAAGTATCCCCCGGCTCAGCCGGGGGTTTTACAGTTACCGGGCATAGCCCT
>CAZLED010000161.1:0-3197 GCA_964558485.1 uncultured Ruminococcus sp.
CCTTGCACGATCTTGCCAAAGTCGTAGACCGTGCCGTCCGGGGTTTTCCAACTGCTCACCGGCGGCAGCACAGCACTTTCCGTCAGCGGCGGCATTTCGTCCGGCAGCAACTTTCCGGCCGGTGCGTTCTCGGGTTCGACCACAGCCGGATGCGCTTCCCTCTTTTGCCACCGGGCGTCGTATTCTTCTCCCAGGTACAAGCCGTTTGCGGTGATTGGAGAAGCCTGCCAGGTCCAGGTGGCGTCGCTTTCGATCCGTTCGCTGGTTCCGTCGGCGTAGGTCAGCACAATGGCGGCACGCAGTCCTTTGGGCGTGTGGTACCGATAACCCCATTTGGAGTAGTCGTCGTTGTAGCCGCCACCCAGCAGGACAGCAAAGGTGTTTTCGCCGCTCTCCAAGGTGTCGGTGATATCAAAGGTTTCAAAATAGGTCTGTTTGTCATACCGGGTGACCGGCGGCTGCAGGTAGCCTGTGTTGACCGGTGCATCGTTGCAGGTGCAGTAGATCAGTCCCAGACCGGTGACATAGGCTCTGGCATAGGCCAATTCCTTTTGAATCGTAAAGGTTTTCTGGAACAACGGAGCGCTGGGCACGTCCTCCACGCCACAGCCGATCCAGGATGCGTTTGCCAGATCATCGATGGCCGTTTCAAAAGCATAGGTGACGGTCTCGGTCTCGCCGTTTTGGGACCACACGGTCAGGGTCCACAGATACATCGTTCCGGGACGAATGCCATTTTCGGCTGTGCAATATTGCTGCATGGCACGGCTTTCGATTTTGCCGCTGTCCCACACAGGTTCTTCGTTTGCCGTGGTGACCTGCACCTGATAGGCAGACTGCACCTCGTCACGCAGTCCCTCTCCGCTGTACTGCCACTGGAACAGCAGATTTGTACCTGTGCCCATGGGGTCTTCTTTGCCATTGCAGCGTACTTTTGCAATTTTCATACTGGATCCTCCTGTATATCGATATCCAATAATTCTACCGGATCACACAGGATCCGGATATGATTTTCCGGGTGTTTGCGCAGGATCGACTTGCCGCCTTTGTCTCCGGTCAGGGCAAGCAGTTCCTCTGCCAAGGCCGCCGAAAACAACGTAGGATTGCCCATTTCATCCCCATGTCCTACACAGGCGGTCAGTGGTTTTTGGGCCGCTGCGTCCAACAGATTCGTGATGGTCCCGGCCATCAGGTTTGGCTGATCGGCTACGGAAAAGCACAGGTAATCCTCCTTGGTCAGCGGCGGCAGAGACTGGATCCCACAGCGGATGGTATGGGCGATGCCTTTACAGCTGTCGGCACAATGCACCGCACGAATGTCCCGTTTCTGGCATTCCGTCTCGATCTCCTGCCAGCAGGTGACGACACACAGTCTGCAATCGGAACGATCTGCGATGGCGTTCTGCCACTGGTCCAGTCCCCAGGCGTACAAGGGTTTGCCGCTGTGCAGATCGGTCAGCTTATTTTTGTCTCCGTATCGTCTGGAATAGCCGGCTGCTAAGTATAAGATGTAGATCATTTTTGCTGTTCCCGGTCGGCTGCGATATCCATAGCGATTCGCTCCGGCAGGATGGGCAGCTCTCGGTACCAATGGCCGGTGGCACGATACAGGGCATGGGCAATGGCCGGAGCCGGTGTATTGATGACGATCTCGCCGATGGATTTGGCACCGAAGGGACCGCTTTGTTCGTAGCTGGGTGCGAAGGTCACGTGGAGTCTGCCGGTCTCCAGACGGGTAGGGATCTTATATTGCAAGAAGGAATTTTCGCACAGTCTTCCCTTTTGGTCGTACTGGATGTTTTCGGTCAGCGTCATACCGATGGCCTGCACCAGACCACCTTCCGTCTGGATCCGTGCCAGGTTGGGGTTCACGGGGGTACCGCAGTCCACTACGGCGTGGTAATCTAAGATCTCCACAGTGCCGGTCTCCGGATCCAGTTCGATCTCTACCATGCCCACCATAAACGGCGGCGGCGATGTGGGAGACGAATGGGAGCTGACGGCCTCTAAAGCGACGTTGTTGCCGCACATGGATCTGGTGGCGATATCGGCCAGGGTCACGCTGGCGCTGCCGTCTGCCTTCTGCACTTCTCTGCCGGAAAAGACCAGCTCACCCGGTGTGCAATCCAGCATTTCAGCGGCTACGGTGCAGATCTTTTCCTTCAGCTCCAGGCAGGCTTTTTCTACGGCCTTTCCGGTGACATAGGTGGTGGAGGATGCGTAAGAACCGGAGTCATAGGGAGACGCATCGGAGTCAGCACCAAACACGGTCACGTCGTCTACGGAGCAGTCCATGCACTCGGCGGTCATTTGTGCCAGGATCGTATCACAGCCGGTACCCATATCGGCCGCACCGATCCGCAGGACGTAGAAGCCATCATCGTTGAGCTTGACCGCTGCAGAGCCTACGTCTACGCCGGAGATACCGGAGCCTTGCATGGCCATAGCCACACCGGCAGAACGGATCTTGCCATCGGGCATGGTGCGCACCGGATACTTTTCCTGCCAGCCAAAGTTCTCGGCGCATTGACGCATACACTGGTCCAACGTGCAGGCAGAGGCAACTTCGTTGTAGTAGGCAGGCATGACCTGGCCCTCTCGCACCATATTTTGCATCCGCAGTGCCACGGGATCCATGCCCAGACGGTCGGCCAGCTCGTTGACTGCCGATTCTACGGCATAGATCCCCTGGGTCGCTCCATAGCCACGATAGGCACCGGCGGCTTCTACATTTGTATACACAACATCATAGGAGAAGCGGAAGGCTTCCAGGGAACCGGTGTACAGGGGAATGGATTTGTGTCCGGACAGGCCAACGGTGGTGGGTCCGTGTTCCCCAAAGGCACCGGTGTTGGACAGGGTATGCACGTCCAGGGCCCGTATCTTCCCATTCATATCGGCACCCAGCTTGACGGTCACTTCCATTTCGTGGCGTGGCGAACCGGCGATCTGACACTCCTTCCGGGTATAGATCATGCGTGCGGCACGTCCCGTTTGCCAGGTGACAAAGGCCGGGTAGATCTCTGCCACCAGGGTCTGCTTGGCACCGAAGCCACCGCCGATCCGGGGTTTCTCTACGTGGATCTTCGACTTGGGAATGTCCAGCGCATGGGCCAGGATCCGGCGTGCGTGGAACACGATCTGGGTGGAGCTGACCACATGGAGTCTGCCATAGGCGTCGATCTCGGTGTAGGTGC
>CAZLED010000162.1:0-3090 GCA_964558485.1 uncultured Ruminococcus sp.
GTACTTCTTCACCTGATAAGCCAGGGTAGAAGCAGCCAGGTAAGCCTTCTTGTCACCCTTCAGGATGGCGGCTTCGATGTCACGGCTGTCGGAAGAGATCTCGGAAATACCCAGGAAACCGCACTTCTTGTTCATGTAGTTGTCGGCTTCGGCAGGCGTCCAGCCTTCTCTTTCCATCAGGAAGGTCACAACAGCAGGGTCCATAGAACCACAGCGAGTACCCATCAGCACGCCTTCCAGAGGAGTCAGACCCATGGAGGTGTCGATGCACTTGCCACCCTTGACAGCGGTGATGGAGGAACCGTTACCGATGTGGCAGGTGATGATCTTGGTCTCTTCTACGGGCTTGTCCAGCAGCTTTGCCATTTCCCGGGAAACATAGCGGTGAGAGGTACCGTGGGCACCATAGCGGCGGATGTGGTACTTTTCAGCCATTTCGGTAGAGATACCGTAGGTGTAAGCCTGTTCGGGCATGGTCTGGTGGAAAGCGGTGTCGAATACCAGCACCTGCGGCTTATCGGGCATAACAGCCTTGCAGCCCTGGATACCCATGATGTGTGCGCCGGTGTGCAGAGGAGCAAAGTCACGGCACAGCTCCAGCTTTGCCAGCACTTCGTCGGTCAGCAGAACGGATTCAAAGAAGTAAGGGCCGCCATGCACCACACGGTGACCGATGGCTTCGATCTCATCCATGCTGGAGATCACACCTGTTTCGGGGTCGGTCAGGTACTTGATAACGATCTCGGTGGCCACAGCGTGGTCGGGCATGGGGATCTCTACCTTCAGCTTTTCGCCGTCCTCACCCTTCCGGTGCTCCAGACGACCGTCGATACCGATCCGTTCGCAGATACCCTTTGCCAGAACGGATTCGCTGGCCGTGTCGAACAGCTGATACTTCAGGGAAGAAGACCCTGCATTGACAACAAGAACTTTCATTGATACATATCCTCCAAATAAAATTTCGAAAATAGCGCCAAGCCCACACGGATCTGACCCGGATCCAGAGCGCCGGTTTCCGCAGGAACTTGACAAAAGATGGCATAGCATATATAATTATATAGGATTTCGTCCGCATTTACAAGAAGTTTTTGAAGATTCAGAGGAAAAGACAAAAAATGACCCAAAATACAGCCATCATTTGTGAAACGAACCCATTCCACCGGGGACACAAATACCTATTTGACCAGGTACAACAGCTGCAGCAGCAGTCGCAACACCACGGCATTTGCATCGCCATCATGAGCGGCAGCTTCGTGCAGCGTGGTATTCCGGCGGTGCTGGACAAATACACACGTGCTGCTGTCCTGCTGCAGAACGGCGCCGATCTGGTGGTGGAGCTGCCGTACCCTTGGTGCGTGGCAGGTGGAGAAGCCTTTGCCGCCGGTGGAGTCGCTGTGGCATCGGGACTTTTGGCAGACGTACTTTCCTTTGGCAGCGAATCCGGTGATCTGCTTTTGCTGCAAAGCTGTGCGACGCTGCTGGAGGGTGTCGAATATGCGGAAAAAATGCGTATGTGGGAACGGGAAGAACCGGGCATCGGTGCGGCTGTCCTGCACGAACGACTGCTGGAAGCCCACGGCATCGCCCTGTCCCCCAACGATAAGTTGGCGGTGTGGTATCTGCGGCAGATCATGGCCCAGCACAGCGGACTTATGCCACAGGCGATCCATCGTACACCCCACACGGATACGGTGATCAGTGCCACAAGGATCCGGCAGCTGTTGCAGGCAGGCGCGGACATCACACCCTACGTGCCGGAGAGCGCAGCAGCATTCTATAAAACTGAAACCTTCACGGATACAAAGCGGTTTTATGACATCGCATGGCTGTACTTTCGCCAGTTTGCCACGGATGCGGTTCTACAAGGGGACAAAAGCGGCCTGACCCGGCGACTGCAAAAGGTGGCACAGGACAGCGAAAGTGGGGAAGACTTTTTCCAAAAAGCCGCCACCAAAAAGTACACCGATGCCAGAGTGCGCCGTACAGCACTGCTTGCCATGACCGATACCCCATCGCCGGACACCATTGGTCTGCCACGATACACCATCGTATTGGGCATGAACGAACGAGGCCAAGCCTACCTGCATACCCTGCGGAAAACAGCCGATATCGCCATCCTCACCAAGCCTACCCATGAACAAAAACTGCCGCCGGATGCAAAAGTGCAGTACCAGTGGCAGAAGCGTGCGGATCGTCTCTATACCCTATGCCATACGCCGGTGGAAGCAGGAAACACCTACCTCCGGCGCAGTCCTATTATGCTTCACCCGTAAGGGTCACGGCGGTGTAGTCGTGGTGCACAGCCGGCAGGAACTTTTCCACAAGGTCCGTCATGGACAGGCGAATGCTGGCGGTGTTGACGCAGGGATGACAACCCAAGGTCTCGGTTTTCAAAAGGTCATTGTCGATGAGCAGCCGCACATGGTGGTCCCGGTCGTTCATCAGTCCCATGACGCTGACCGCACCGGGCGTGATGTCCAGATAGGTCTCCATGGCCTCACCATCTGCAAAGGAAAGACGAGATACCCCAAGCTGGCCGGACAGCTCTTTGGTCTTAAAAGGTTTGTCGCCGGGGATCAGCAGGAGATAAAAGTCGGTCTTCTGCCGGTTGCATAGAAATAGATTCTTGCACATGGTCACGCCCAGGGTCGCATCGATGACGGCGCAGTCCTCCATGGTGGCAGCCGCCGCATGATCCACTCTGCCGTACTGGATGCCCAGTGCATCCAAAAAGTCATAGACACGAACTTCTTTGCCCAGCCGACCTTCCAGAGATGCCGGACGACCGGTTTCTAACGTTGTATATAGTTCCATAGGATACCCTCACACTGTAAGATTTCCCACCTATTATAGCAGAATTTACGCCGGAATGCAAGGGTGTGGCAGCAGAATATTGTCGGAAATGGGACAAAGCATCTCCATGAGCTCTCCGACCTGGCCCGTGTATTGTACCTGCACACCGGGAAGGAAGGCGTAGTCCATGGGCTGCATCAGCGAGGGGACCTTGGGCAACAGTCCCGCTTCGCTTTTGGTCAGCAGATCCCCGACGAACTCGGAACAGAAATACCGTCTGCGCCGTGCATAGGAGAT
>CAZLED010000163.1:0-3020 GCA_964558485.1 uncultured Ruminococcus sp.
AATTCAATATCATAATCAAACTTGTCCTCTGCGGATTTCCTGATCTTTCTTACTGCGCCTATCTTCTCCCAATACGTCCACGCCTTTAACACATCTTCATGCTCCATGCCTAGATGTCTTGCGATTTCTTCGTTTGTGATATCGAGCTCCAGTCCTGCGTACATCAAAGCCAGGAGATATACTTTAACGAAATCCCCCGGCGCTGATGCCATATGCTCATTTATAAATATATTTTCCACGCCGGTATCCAGCAGGAAATAATCGTTTATTTTATCTTTTCTGAAGCCCATCTGTCCTCCAAAACTTTAAAATCCCGGAATGTTGTCGTTATGTGTGCTGTCCACAAACTTTGTCAGCTTATCGAGCCATGCGACTTTAACCGTTCCCGTAGGACCGCTTCTCTGCTTCGCCAAAATGACTTCGCACTCTCCGACAGCCTCTGTATCTTTATTGTAGTATTCATCTCTGTAAAGAAACATTACGATATCGGCATCCTGCTCTATCGAGCCTGATTCTCTCAGGTCAGACAGCATCGGTCTGTGGTCGGTTCTCTGCTCAGGTGCTCTGGAAAGCTGCGAAAGAACCAGTACCGGACAGTTCAGCTCTTTTGCCATCAATTTCAGATTTCTCGAAATGACCGAGATTTCCTGAGTTCTGGAATCTGCTCTGCCTTCCGGATTCATCAGCTGCAGATAGTCGATAACTACAAGATCGAGACCTTCTTCTGCCTTGAGTCTCCTGCACTTACTTTTCATCTCCATGATGCTGACTCCTGCCGTATCGTCTATATTTATGCTCGCCTTTGACAATATATCAAGTGCTATGTTTATGTCGTCCCAGTCACGTCTCTCTATCTTGCCTGTTTTCAGCGACTGCATGCTGACCTTTGACTCCATGCTGAGAAGCCTCTGACCCAGCTGATCCTTTGACATTTCCATACTGAATATCATTACGGATGCGTTACCTTTAACCGCTGCATTGAGTGCCAGCGAAAGTGCGAACGCCGTCTTTCCCATAGCAGGTCTTGCCGCGAGTATTATCAAATCTGATTTCTGCAGTCCAGATGTCAGATAATCAAGATATTTGAACCCTGTCGTAACTCCTGTAAGTCCTCCATCCAGCTTCGATGCCCTGTCTATTATCTCCAGATTTTCGAGCAGAACATCCTTGATGTGCGTATACTGTCCTTTATGGCTTTTTTGGGATATCTCAAAGATGCCGCTCTCAGCATAATCCATCATCTGTCCTGCGTCCATGCTTCCTTCGTAACCCTTTGTCACGATATCATCGGCAGTGCTGATGAGATTTCTGATCGATGCTTTTTCTGAAACGATTTTACCGTATTCCATCGCATTCGAAACTGTCGGCGTATCTGCAGAAAGTGCCGCAATATATGCTCTGCCGCCAACCATGTTCAGGCTGTTTCTCTTCTTTAGCTCCTCTGCCACTGTCAGTGCATCGACAGGTGCGCTTTTTCTGTGCAGCTCAAGTATCGCCTTGAAAATCTCCTTATGATTCTCATCATAAAAATCTTCTGCTTTCACGACTTCGACTACGTCAAACAGTGCATCTTTTGACAGCATTGCTGCTCCTAATACTGATTTTTCCGCTTCAATACTGTGCGGAGGAATTCTTCCTTCCATGTGTATCTCCTGCCGTTTAAACGGTTACTGTTACTTTAAGTGTTGCGGACACTTCAGGGAAAAGTTTCACTGTTACTTCAGTGTCGCCTGTCTGCTTAATAGGGCTAGGAAGTTCTATCTTCTTCTTGTCGACTTTGATATTTTCCTGCTTTTCAAGAGCTTCTGCGATATCCTTTGATGTTATTGAGCCGAAAAGCTTGCCGTTTTCGCCGCCCTTTGACTTGATAACTACAGTTATCTTGCTCATTTCCTCAGCCTGCTTCTTCGCAACTTCTTTCTGTGCTTCCAGCTTCTCTGCTGCGATAGCCTTCTGCTTCTCAAGGTTTCTCACGTTGCCTTCTGTAGCTTCCTTGGCAAGTCCTTTTGGCAGCAGCATGTTTCTCGCATAGCCGTCACTTACCTTAACTACTTCTCCTGCTTTACCTGTTCCCTTTACATCCTTTGTCAGTATTACTATCATGATTTTATCCTCCTAATGTGTAGTTCTCACGAATTTTTGTTCCTCAAGGTACGCTATTATGTCCTCAAGTATTTCCTCAGGCGTTGCATCCACCTGTGCTCCTGCAGTATTCAGATGACCGCCTCCGCCGAATTTTTCCATAACGACCTGGACGTTGATGTCTCCCAGTGATCTGGCGCTTACTACTGTTCTGCCGTTTTCGTCACGACCTGCCACGAAGCTTGCTTTGATTCCCTTGATTGTCAGAAGTTCATCTGCTACCTGTGAATTGATTATCTGCGAGTTTATATTCTCGCCCGGACATACCGATGTTGCCACGCCGCCTTCGTAGAATTTAGCGTTGGCGAGGCACAGTGCCTTTATTCTCAGGCTCTCGGAATCTGCCTGGAAATATCTTCTCACGTTTATCAGATCTGCTCCTGCTCTTCTCAGCCATGATGCTGCCTCAAAAGTACGAACTCCGGCTTTCACTGCGAATCTGTTGGTATCTACCATGATTCCTGCCAGAAGTGCATCGGCTTCGAGCTTCGTCAGTATTTTCTTTGATTTCTTCTCATTGGCATACTGCAAGACTTCTGCGACAAGCTCCGATGCCGATGATGCATATGATTCCATATATGAAAGTATCTGGTCAGGCAGTACGTCTTCAGCCCTTCTGTGATGGTCGATGACTACTGTTCGCTTCACTTTCTCTACAAGCTCGATGGATTCTGCCAGCGCCGGCCTGTGTGTATCCACTACGACAACGAGTGAATGTTCGTCAGCAAGCGAGAGTGCCTTTTCCGTGGAAATAAAGGAATACTCTCCGCTCTCCTTCGCATCCTCGACCATGTCCACCAGCGAATCGTTATAGCTGTTAAGCAGTATGAATGCTTCTTTTCCAACTATCTTAGCCATTCTGTGGATACCCAGCGATG
>CAZLED010000164.1:0-3000 GCA_964558485.1 uncultured Ruminococcus sp.
CGGAATGGGGCAGGTCATCTTCCATCGTCCCTCTACCGCTTCTCTATAGGTCAGACCGGCGGTTCTGGGGCTGGCAGCCAATGCTGTGATCTGGAAATACGGGTGTTCGGCCAACAATGTGATAAATCGCTGTCCTACCATACCGGTAGCCCCTACGATCCCACAGCGTAATTTTTCCTTCATATTCATAACCTCCTCATTCTGTTTGGTAACGCTATCCTTTGCGTTCCGTCGACTGTGGCATGGCGGCCTATGGCTCGATATACCGCAGCTTATTCTATAGTATAGCACACCTGCGTCGTAGTGTCAAACATCACTTCCACTAAATCTCACTCCATTCACACCATTTCTTTTTGGCATTCCTTCACAATTTCATCTGCAAAAGCCGACGCAGTACGCCTTTTTTCACCGGAAACTCCCTTTATTTTTCCAAAAATAGGTGTGCGCTGTCCCAGATATCACAGCCATCGATGCCGCCACGGTGCTCCCGTACTGTGTAGTCGCCGTCATCCGTAAGACCTAAGATCTCGATGGCATCGTAGGTGGTGGTCAATGCGGCCGCTCCACGGGGCACGGTCACGGTGATCGTTTCGGCAAGGGTCACCGTACCACAGGACACACCATTCACGAACACCTCGCCGTTCTCTGCCGCACCATCGGTCAGCGATACCTGCAGCGTCAGCCTGTCTCCCGCTCTTTGCCCATCCACAATGGTCATGGTCTCGGAGGGTCTATACATATACAGCGAACCCAGCAGGGTCTCCGGATCGGTGAACTGTGCCGTCATCCAGTCTCGGCGACCGGTAAGCCAATTCCGGTACAGGTCGATCTCCTGGGTGAAGGTGTCCGGATAGTTCCAGCGTGCGTTGTCCCGGTCGGCTGCGGTCTGCAGGGCATCCACATAGGTCTCCAGATCCGCCAGTGCTGCGTCCATGGCATCGGTCACCGCATCGTCAAACCGCTCGTACAGGGTCAGTACGCAGTAGGGATCGGTGAACATGGACCGGGACCACACCTGTCTGTCGCCGCCGCCATGGACCCAGCCGGCCGGATTCTGTCCGCTTTCCCCCAGGTTCACGTGGTTGCCACCGGCCCAGTCCATATCCCACACGGGCCCCCAGGTCAGCTTTTTTCCATGATCCAGGGTCAGAAAGGTGCTTTTGTACAGGATCTCCCCGTTTTTGAAAAATTCATTCACGAACCAGAAATCCGCAAAGGAATCCATGTCCATCAGATCCATATAGTGTGCCCCGTCCTCGGTACGGCGATTCGGTGCGAAAATGGCATCCTCCACGGACTGGAAATAGTTTTTCACATACCGGAACATATCCCGGCTTTCCACCAGGGTGTTGGGCGTGGTCACCATGTACATGACGCCGTTTTTCGTGGTGAACTGGGACGGCTCATCGTTGTAGGAGTCGTTCTCGATCAGGTAGCCGCCGGTGATGTCCAGACCCAGCTCGTCGATGTAGCCGGAAAGATCGTACTGTCCGTCGGTACCTCTGGTGACCCAGGTCAGGTCGTAGGAGAGCTGTCTTGCCAGTTGCTCCTCGGCAGCCGTATCCAGGCCGTTGTCCTTGGCACACAGCGCTGCCACAGTCTCGGCGGCTTCGTCCCAGTCGAAGATGTCCACACGGTTATCGTCTACCCGAATATTTTCACAAAGCTGGTACAGGCCATAGTATTCGCCGTTGTAGTATAGCTCCACCCACACGGATTCGCAGTACCACATGCCCAGTCTGCCGGACATTTCGTAGGACATGACGTTGCGCAGGTTCGTCCGGTCGTACCAGTTGGCCAGCAGCACCCAGTGCTTGTTTTTGCCCATACCGAACAGGTCGGCGCTCTTGTCCAGCTTCAGCTTGAAGGGACGCTTTTCCTGCCAGGCAGAGGAGTTGCCCCGAAGCTTGATCTGGGTACCGCCGCTGTATTCCGTTCTGCCATCGGCTGTCATGAGCTCCATGGCTGCTTCCTTTGCCGTGCCCTTTACCAGGTTGTAGTACCCGGTGTCGCATTCGATGTAGAGCGCCGGGAATGCCCAAAAGGTGTACACCTGATCATCGTAACCCTTGGCACGCAGAAGCACAGTATCCTCGGTGGTCAGATCCTGCAGGTGAAAGCGGCCGGTGCTGTTCCACTGGAAGGAGCGCATTTGTCCGTTCCCATCGTTCACGATCCAGCAGTATTCGGTCCCAGCCGGATAGCCCTCTGCCAACAGCCAGGCGCCGTCCTTGCGCAGCGATACCTCGTCGCCGCTGACAATGCGCAGGGTGTAGGTCCGGGACACGGTTTCTGCCTTACAGGTCAGGTGCACGTACACGTTGCCCACCGCAGGCTTGGTGACCACGGCCATGCTGCCTTCGATTTTGAGATGCTCCTCGTCATCGCTTGTCCAAAGGAGAGACTGTCCACCGGCGGTCGTGGGCAGCGTAAAATCGTATTCGATGTGGTCCTGGCTGTCTCCTGCCATAAAGCGCAGGCTCATCAGATCCAGTCCCGGCGAGAACACGGCGCTGTCCCACACCATATCGGGCATAGCGTAGCCGTCTTCCGCAGCCGCCCAGCCCTTCCCCGGCAGCTCCCGTAAAGAGAACGTAGACTTGGAGCTGCCCACACCCAGGTAGTTGTCCCCGGCAGAGCTGATATACCAGATGTTCTCCGACACCAGTGGTACGCCGTCACCGCCGCAGATCGCCTGTCCCTTGCTGCCACTTCCTTTGGCAGAGCCGGTGACCAGGATCCGGGACAGTTCGCCCACATTGGAAGCACGGATCCGGCCAATGAGTGCGCTTGTCACATCGGTGCCGGGAGACTCCACCTGCAGGCCACAGTATACGTCGGTGATATGGATGTTTTCGTTGGAGAAACCGGTGTCCGTGTTGGTGCGCAGCTGTCCCACCAGTCCACCAACACCCAGCGTACTGCCGGAGGTCGAGGTGACACTGCCGGACAACAGCGCAACCTTCGAGATCTCCACACAGCCGGAGGCCTGTCCAGCCA
>CAZLED010000165.1:0-2899 GCA_964558485.1 uncultured Ruminococcus sp.
TAGGGCTATGCCCGGTAACTGTAAAACCCCCGGCTGAGCCGGGGGATACTTATTCAGACAGATCATTTATGATGGGACGAATCGTTTGTCACCATGCGGATCATTCGTCGTCTTCTTCCACGTTTGCCACCACAGCGATGCCCAGTTCTTCCAGTGCCTTGGGGTCAGCCAGATTCGGGCAGCCGGACATGAGCTCGGACGCATTCTGTACCTTCGGGAAGGCGATCACGTCCCGGATGTCGTCCAGACCCAGCAGCAGTGCCACCACTCTGTCCAGACCAAAGGCCAGACCACCGTGGGGCGGTACACCGTACTTGAAGGCCTCCAGCAGGAACCCGAACTTTTCTTCCGCTTCCTTGTCGCCGATACCCAGTGCTGCGAACATCTTCTTCTGCAGCGCCGTGTTGGAGATCCGGATGGAACCGCCGCCCAACTCCGTACCGTTCAGCACGATGTCATAGGCTCTGGCACGAACCTTGCCGGGATCGGTATCCAGCAGAGGCATATCCTCTTCCATGGGCATGGTGAAGGGATGGTGCATCGCATAGAAACGACCGTCTTCTTCGGAGTACTCCAGCAGTGGGAATTCCGTTACCCACAGGAAGTTGAACTTGGACTTGTCGATCATATCCATCCGCTTGGCCACTTCGCAGCGCAGCGCACCCAGTGCATCGTAAACCACCTTGTTCTTGGCAGCCACGATCAGGGCCAGATCCCCTTCCTGTACGTGCAGGCGATCCAGCAGTGCGTGCATCTCGTCCTCGGTCATGAACTTGGCAAAGGAGGAGGACACAGCACCGGCGGCGTTCTTGTACCACGCCAGACCCTTGGCACCGTAGGTCTTTACGAATTCAACCAGAGAGTCGATCTCCTTCCGGGACATCTTGGCGCCGCCGGGAACGGTGATCCCACGAACGGAACCGCCGTCTGCCACAGCACCGGAGAACACGGAGAAGCCGCAATCCTTCACCAGATCGGACAGGTCACACAGCTCCATACCGAAACGGGTGTCGGGCTTGTCGGAACCGAAGCGATCCATAGCTTCCTGCCAGGTGATGCGTGGGAAGGGAATGGTCAGCTCCTGGTGCATGAACTCGTCGAACACCTTCTTCAGGAAGCCTTCGTTGATGGCGATAATATCTTCTTCGTCGGCAAAGGACATTTCCAGGTCGATCTGGGTGAATTCCGGCTGCCGGTCGGCACGCAGGTCTTCGTCCCGGTAGCAGCGTGCGATCTGGATGTAACGGTCGAAGCCGGCATACATCAGAAGCTGCTTGTACAGCTGGGGAGACTGGGGCAGGGCATAGAACTTACCGGGATGCACACGGCTGGGCACCAGATAGTCTCTGGCACCTTCGGGCGTGGGCTTGACCAGGTTGGGGGTCTCGATATCGATGAAGCCGTTGTCCGCATAGTAGTTCCGTGCGATCTTGACGATCTGGCTACGGGCGATGATGTTGCGCTGCAGGTCAGGACGGCGCAGGTCCAGGAAACGGTTCTTCAGCCGCAGCTCCGGCTTCACGTCACTGCCTTCCACGATGGCGAACGGAGGCGTCTGTGCTACGGACAGGATCTTGAAGCCGTCTACAGCGATCTCGATCTCACCGGTGGGCAGGTCATGGTTGATGGCAGCTTCGCCACGGGAACGAACGACACCCTGGGCGGCCAGCACGTATTCTGCACGCACGCCAAAGGCCTTGTCAAAGATCTCCCGGTCGGTGTTGTCGTCAAAGGCCAGCTGCACGATGCCGGATCTGTCCCGCAGGTCGATGAAGATCAGGCTGCCCAGGTCTCTCTGCTTCTGGCACCAGCCCAGCACAGCCACTCTCTTGCCAATGTCGGCAGAGGTGAGCGTACCGCAATAGTGGGTACGTTTATCGGTATTCTTGAAAGATTCCATGATGATCTATATTCCTTTCGATATTGTATTCTATATGGTGTTTATAGTGGCTTATGGAGCAAGGCAACAGATGCATCGGTTCCGGCATAGTCTATATACCGCATGATACCACATCCTTCCTGTATACGCAGTATTACCGCAGCTTTTCCACGACCTCGGTCAGGTGGGCACATTCGATGGGCTGCACACCCACGGTGTCGGCGGCGTGGCGTTCCTCGGCATTCCACACGACCATGGCACAGGCAGCAGGATCGTCTCCGGCCAGTCCCTTTTGCAAAAGCTCTGTCAGGCTGTCGTAGCAGGGCGCCGCATTGTCGATCCAGGTGAAGCTGTCCGGCGAGATATCCATGGCAAGGAGTCGGTCGGTGGTGGCTTCCTTGGTTTGGTAGGTCAGAAGCACCAGCATCACATCGGTCTTGCCCAGTACCTCGACCATACGAGCGGCCTCTTCCGGTGCACCTTCCAGCGTGGTCAGTGTGACGAACAACTTGCGTGTGGCGATGGATTCGTACATGGTGTCGTTCTCCACCCAGTCCCGACCCATATTGTGCTGGAACTTGCGGATGTACGCATCGGAGAATTCTTCGGCGGTGATCCCGTAGGACTCCATCATGTCCAGTAGATACATGAACACATCCGCCACTTCCTCCACATAATGCTCCCGGACGCTGGGATTTTCCATGATGGCATCGGAGCCTTTTTTCTTAATGATGGCAATGGCCTCACCCAGCTCATCGATGGACCACAAAATGCTCATGGGTGCGTGCTCCGGTGTGCGGTCTTTCAGCCAGCCTTTTTTCTCAGCCAATGTGTGCTGCATCTTCAGCAGTTCACGGATCGTAACGTCTGCCATATGTGTCTCCTGTGTACAAAACAAAATATTCCTATACAACGTATAAGTATAGCACAATCCTTGGCAAATTGCAAGAGGAAATTGGAAAACACCACGGAAATCAATTTTCAAAAATCTTGCACAGTACCGCCGGATCTAGCAAACAG
>CAZLED010000166.1:0-2848 GCA_964558485.1 uncultured Ruminococcus sp.
AGAATAACACTATGATATAAAAATGAGGCTGTTGCATTTTCGAAATTTCTTCCTTCGTGCGACAGCCACTTCGAGGGATACTTCCCTCAAGAGCGGTGGTTCGCTCCACTACCAAACTGCAATATATCCTCTCTCATCCGACCTGCGGTGGCGGAACGGTCAAGTGCACATGCATGTGCCGTTCCCTACAGGTTTCCCGGATCTTCGCAAAAAATTCCCCGATGTAGCAAACGCCACACCGGGGATTTTGTTATTCCATATTCGTTTTGGCAGGGCCTGATATTAATACATACCACCCATGCCGCCGCCCATGCCACCAGCGGGAGCAGCAGGCGTTTCTTCAGGCAGAGACACAACCAGTGCTTCGGTGGTCAGAACGGTAGCGGCCACAGAGGCTGCATTCTGCAGAGCGGAACGGGAAACCTTCGTGGGGTCTACGATACCCTTTTCCATCATGTCGCAGTAGTCTTCGTTGTACGCGTCGAAGCCGTAGCCCTTCTTGCCGGAGGACACGATCTTGTCTACGATCACGGAGCCTTCGAAGCCAGCGTTTTCAGCGATCTGCCGAACGGGAGCTTCCAGAGCCTTTACTACGATCTGTACACCGGTCTTTTCGTCGCCTTCTACGGTTTCCAGCAGCTTAGCCACATCGTCGATCACGTTCAGGTAAGCAGTACCACCACCGGCCACGATGCCTTCTTCTACAGCGGCACGAGTAGCGTTCAGAGCGTCTTCGATGCGCAGCTTCTTTTCCTTCATTTCGGTTTCGGTAGCAGCACCAACCTTGATCACAGCTACACCGCCGGACAGCTTTGCCAGTCTTTCCTGGAGCTTTTCCCGGTCGAAATCGGAGGTAGTGGTTTCGATAGCGGACTTGATCTGGGCGATTCTGTTTGCGATCTCGTCCTTGTCGCCGGTACCGCCAACGATGATGGTGTTGTCCTTGTTGACCTTGACCTGACGAGCCTGACCCAGCTGATCGATGGTAGCTTCCTTCAGATCCAGACCCAGTTCGTCGCAGATCACTTCACCACCGGTCAGGATGGCGATGTCACGCAGCATTTCCTTTCTTCTGTCGCCGAAGCCAGGAGCCTTCACAGCCACACAGGTGAAGGTGCCTCTCAGCTTGTTCAGAACCAGGGTGGTCAGTGCTTCGCCTTCTACATCTTCCGCGATGATCAGCAGCTTCTTACCGGACTGTACGATCTGTTCCAGCAGGGGCAGGATGTCCTGTACGTTGGAGATCTTCTTTTCGGTGATCAGGATCAGAGCATCGTCCAGAACGGCTTCCATCTTGTCGGTGTCGGTAGCCATGTAGGGAGACAGGTAGCCACGGTCGAACTGCATACCTTCTACCACTTCGGAGTAGGTCTCAGCGGACTTGGATTCTTCTACGGTGATCACGCCGTCAGCGGTGACCTTTTCCATAGCGTCAGCGATCAGGGTACCGATCACTTCGTCGCCGGAGGAAACGGTACCAACACGAGCGATGTCTTCCTTACCGCTTACAGCCTTAGAGTTAGCAGCCAGAGCAGCAACAGCCTTGTCAACAGCCTTCTGGATACCCTTGCGGATAACCATGGGGTTAGAACCGGCGGTAACATTCTTCATACCTTCGTGCACGAAAGCCTGAGCCAGCAGGGTAGCGGTGGTGGTACCGTCACCGGCAGCATCGTTGGTCTTGGAAGCCACTTCCCGGATGAGCTGTGCGCCCATGTTTTCGGCAGCATCTTCCAGTTCGATCTCCTTGGCGATGGTCACACCATCGTTGGTGATCAGGGGCGTGCCATACTTCTTATCCAGCACCACGTTGCGGCCCTTGGGACCCATGGTGATCTTTACCGTGTTGGCCAGCTTATCTACGCCAGCGATCAGGGCATTTCTTGCATCAATACCGTACTTAATATCCTTTGCCATAAAGCATTATCTCCTTATCATCTATTTGGGAACCTGATTCTGTTCCCCCATTTGCAGCCATGTCCGATGTCGGACACAGCTGCATTTGTGTTTTCGCTTACGTAATTACTCAACGATGGCGAGAATGTCGCTCTGCCGAACTACGTTGTATTCCACGCCGTCGCACTTTACTTCGGTGCCGGCATACTTGCTGGTGATAACCTTGTCGCCGACCTTCACGATCATGGTAACTTCCTTACCGTCCACGTTTCCGCCGGGGCCAACAGCGACCACTTCGCAAACCTGGGGCTTTTCCTTAGCAGTGCCGGGGAGCACGATCCCGGACTTGGTAGATTCTTCTGCTTCTACAGACTTCACAACAACTCTGTCAGCAAGGGGCTTGAGTGTCATACTATGATCCTCCTATATAAAACCTTAAATTTTAACAAGTGTTACGCACGAGATTGTTTTCCTGTTAGCACTCACAACTTCCGAGTGCCAATCTCGATGCTTATATTGTACCCCTATTGCTGGAAAAAATCAAGTCTTTTTCCGAAAAAAACCGGAGAAAATTCCATTGTTTACAATGCGTTCACACTTGTCTCCTGCGGAGTGCTAAAATTTTCCCCCAAACCCCCTGGGGGTTTGTACTGGCGTACGGCGTTCCGGTGACGCACGGTCAAACACGCTTGGCGGCGGAACGATCGTTTTGGTGGATACCCATACCGTACGGCATACCACATTCGGCGGCGGGATGTTGAATACCAAATCGTTAACGCAGTCAAGTAGTTGTCATCCCCATACATGGGGTGCCGCCCTACTTTCGTTTTACCCAAATCGATACCCCACCTTTCCTGTAGGAGCGTCTCCCCATGTCCTTTACGCCATTTGAAACAACAATAAGTATCCCCCGGCTCAGCCGGGGGTTTTACAGTTACCGGGCATAGCCCTA
>CAZLED010000167.1:0-2846 GCA_964558485.1 uncultured Ruminococcus sp.
ACAATAATGCGTGGCTGGAAGCTGTTGCAACAATCGAGGATGCCGTTTCCCGTGGGTTTGCCGGTTGGTATTGTCCCGATGGCGCCGAGGAAATGTGGGAGCGGTGGCACGATCGGATCGCCATTGCCGGTGGGCTGGGCTGCGATTGGCTGCGGCGTGGGCAACCGGTGGAGATCCACAATCGGTGTGAAGCCCTGTTCCGGCATACCCAAAACAGCCGGTATCTGGTGGGCTCCGGTGGCGAAACGACCAAAGAGGATTATCTCTCCCTGATCTCGCTATTGGGGATCTATCGGAAATATCGGTAATATCCCTTGGTCGTCTGTGGCAAAAATGAAATATCTGTGAATTTCTTCCGTTGCACCTTGCAAGATGGCGTGGAATACGGTATAATATATACTTGAATATAGTAAACCCAAGCTCAGGAGGAAAACCATGTTTTATACTTTGGAAGCCACAACACAGGATGCTGCCAACAGTGCACAGCTGATCTCCACTGTGGTCATGCTGGTAGCGATGATCGCTATTTTCTACTTCTTTATGTACAGACCCCAGAAGAAGCAGGACAAGGAAACCAACGATATGCGCAATGCCCTGCAGGTCGGCGACGAGATCACCACCATCGGCGGCATCATCGGCAAGATCGTATCCATCAAGGATGAGACCGTGCTGATCGAGACCAGCAACGAACGGAACAAGATCCGGATCCTGCGCACCGCCGTACGGAATGTTGACGTACACGCCGAGGATGCGGAATAAGACTGCCCACGTCGGCAGTGTCCCCACAAACAAAGGAATATTCCACATCGCCTCCGAATATAGTTGTCTGGGACACCATACACATTCGGAGGTTTTGTATATGGAAAAGAATACCACAAAGGATACCGGCCTGGGTCGGTGGCTCTTCGGACTGGGCAAGGCGCAGCTTGTGTTTTGTTTCACCGGGCTTCTTCTGTTGCTTTTGGGTACCGGCATTGGACTGGCCACGGAGGATCCGGGAATGCTGCAAAAGCCACTGGCCTACACGGCACTGTGTCTGTCGTCCCTTATCGGTGGGATCGCCGCAGTGCGGTTCACGGAGGATGGCCTGCTTTCCGGGCTGCTCTCCGGTACGCTGTCTCTCGGTCTGGTGCGGCTCCTGTCTTTGGCGCCACTGCCGGCATCCGACATGGAAATGATCGAATTTGTGTGCTTTCTTTGCCTGATCCCGGTTTTGTCCCTGTGTGGTGCAGTGGTAGGCAAACGGCGCAAAAAGAAACACAATCCAAGGCACCACCGCACAATGCACAGCTAACGCCTGGATGGTGCCTGCAGAAAATACCCCAATTTGTAAAAAACGAGGTCGTGCTCTATGCTTTACACGTACAAAAAAAATGGCGTCCGGCTGGCGGTACATACACGCACCGGGATCACGCACATTCTGGATAGTCTGACTTTTGATATGCTGGCACAGTTTGCCGACGAAACTTCTCTGCCGGAGGAGCTGCCCATGGGTACCCGGTATTTCTTTGCCAAATACGACTCCGGGGATCTGAAAAAGGCCTATGCCACGGTGCGGGAGATCCATCGCCTGGAAGAGGAAGACACCATTGACGCAGCCCCAAAACCGGTGGCCGGTGGGGTACTGTCTCCGGCTGCACTGGGAGAACGGTATGAAGATGTCCTGCGTACACTGCCCATGGATGCTTCCCTGCTGCTCATTTTGGGTGAAAACGACAACGCAGACGATATCCTGACAAAGACACGCACGATCCTGCCACAGGCCAAGATCACGCTGCGTGCGCCGCTCTGCCTGTGTCATGGTGCCGATGCGTATCAGGTGGTGGTCGGGGACATTGCGTCCTTTGTCGGAACAGCACTGCCGCAAGAGGCTGTGGTATATGCCACCTTCACAGGGGACACCGATCTGTCTGCCCAGGTCACCCAGCTGCTGGATGCCGGATATGGAGTCTGTGCAGTGCCGGACGCTGGGCTGGATCCGGAGACTGCCATAAAAGCCTATGATGCCCTTTCCCGCACCTTGACCCGGCGGAAGCGGACCGACAAGGCATTTCGGTTTTTGCCCTTCGTTCTGCAGGAGACCATTGGGAGCTGGCTGCTGAACGACTCCGTTGTCACCGCCGACCTGGATACGCTGCCCGGTGGATTCTGGCAATATGGCGCACAGATGCATCTGGCTGGCGATATCACGTCTCCGGCTATACTGCGCAGCCTGGTGGAGTCTGCCCTTGTGCTGACCCAGGCATAAACCCACGACGACAGTTCCCCTCTGCATAGGCTTGTCTCGAAAGCTGGACGACCGGTCTATGCAGAGGGGAATTTTTTAATGCAAACTGTGCGCAGGTTCATTTTGAGAAAACAAAAAGACGACTCACTTTCATGAATCGTCTCATCCTGCGGGCAAGAGGACTTGAACCTCCACCGGTGCAATACCGACTAGAACCTGAATCTAGCGCGTCTGCCAATTCCGCCATGCCCGCATATTTTCTTTGTCGTTTGTGCTCTTGCCTGACGACACATATATTATACACCATTCTTTCCCATTTGTCAACCCCTTTTGCAAAAGTTTTTCAAAAAATTTTGCCATTCCCGAAATTCCCATATTTTGGTAAGTACTCCTCATACACGTACCCATAGAACCGCTGTGTATCTTTGTGAATTTCTGCTTGACTTCTCCGGTGGTGCATGGTATAATAGTACCAAAAAAGTGGTCTTCCACGGAGGTATGATATGACAAATCACGAATGGTTCAAAAAAGCCGGTTATGGGATGATGGTGCATTTCGGGCTGTATTCCCTGCTGGGTGGCGAATACAAAGGCAGACGGGTCCAGTCCTATGCAGAATG
>CAZLED010000168.1:0-2824 GCA_964558485.1 uncultured Ruminococcus sp.
GCAGTGTGCTGGTGGCCTATGCCCGTGCCGTGCTGCGCATGGCCCAGCGGGGCGAAAAGGGCTGCAAAACCGTATTTGATGTAGCACCCATTGACCTGATGGCTGCCGACCGGGCCGAAGTGATCGCCCACATGCTGTAAACAGCACCTTACAAAAAAGACAAAAGGAGTCCGCCATGCTTAGACACGAACGCCTGGAGCGCATAGAAGAATACATCAACCACCACCGGTATGTCACCATTATCCAGTTGGCCAAGGCTTTTGATATCTCTTCCTCTACCATCCGGCGTGACCTGGAAGCCCTGGGCGAAGCCGGCCGTGTGGAACTGACCCGCGGCGGCGTTATGTCGCTGCACCGCAGCGTTTCGGAAGAGGCCAGCTACAACGAAAAGGTGGAGGCCAACCGGGAAGAAAAGGCCCGCATTGCCGCCGCTGCCGCCCGCATGATCAAGCCGGGCAGCACGCTGTTTGTTGACTCGGGCACCACCACCCGCGAGCTGGTGCCCTGGCTGCGGGAAGGGCAGGGCATCCGCCTGGTGACCAACGACCTGCTGATTGCCTCCGAGCTTTCGGGCGCAATGGGTGTGGAAGTGATCATGCCCGGCGGACTGCTGCGCAAGGCCTATTTTACCCTGGTGGGCAGCCAGGCCGAAGAGATGATCTCGGGCATGCGGGCCGACCTTACCTTTATGGGCTTTGACGCCGTGCGCACCATGGGCTTTATGATCGCCAACCACGAAGAGGTGGGGCTAAAGCGGGCCATGGCCCGCTGCGGCAGCCGCCTGGTGGTGCTGTGCGACCACACCAAGTTTGAAAGTGACTCGTTTATTACCGTTTGCCCGCTGGCGGCAGCCTCGCTTATCATTACCGGCAAAGAGCTGGATGAGGGCCTGCGCCGCCAGATGGAGGCCGCAGGCGCCAAGCTGGAGCTGGTGTGACCTGCGGGCACCCCAAAACTGCCGGAAAGCCACCACAGATGTGGTGGCTTTTTTGCGCCCAAAAACCGCCAAACGCCCACAAAACCAGCAAACAAGCCAAAAAACGGAGCCTGCTTTTTACACAAAAATAAAAATCGACCCGGAGTAAACGGGAGTAAAACGGAGCAAAACGGCGTAAAACGAAGATTGCAAATTGCCAATTAAAATTTTGCAAAAAACCTATTGACAAGGGCATTTGGGTATCCTATAATAACACTCGTGACTCCACGTCCGGGCAATTGGCCCAAAAGGTTGGAGAAGAAGATTTATTACTATAGGAGGAACTCGAGATGTCTACTTATATGCCCAAAGCCGAGACCAATCGCAAGTGGTATATCATTGACGCAGCAGGCAAGCCCCTGGGCCGCACCGCTGTTGTTGCTGCCAACATTCTGCGCGGCAAAAACAAGCCCACTTTTGCTCCCCATGTTGACTGCGGCGACCATGTCATCATCATCAACTGCGAAAAGGCCGTTCTGACCGGCAAGAAGCTGGAACAGAAAAAGTACCAGCACCACACCGGCTGGATCGGTGGCCTGAAAGAAGTTAAATACGGCACCCTGATGCGCGAAAACCCTGAAAAGGCCATGTTCCTGGCCGTAAAGGGCATGCTGCCCGCCAACAGCCTGGGCCGCGCCGCCATGACCCGCTGCCGTGTATTCCGTGGCGCTGAGCACACCCACGCTGCTCAGAAGCCCGAAATGCTGAGTCTGTAAGAAGGAGGATACCGAAATGTACGAAAGCAAACCTTATTTCTATGGCACTGGTAGAAGAAAGCACTCGGTAGCCCGCGTAAGACTCTATGCCGGCACCGGTAACATCACCATCAACGGCCGCGATATTGACGAATACTTCGGCCTGGATACCCTGAAGCTGCTGGTTCGTCAGCCCATGGAGCTGACCAACACCATGGGCAAGTTTGACATTGTCTGCAACGTAGCAGGCGGCGGCGTTTCCGGCCAGGCCGGCGCCATCCGTCACGGCATTTCCCGTGCCCTGCTGCTGTTTGACCCCGAGCTGCGCCCTGTTCTGAAAAAGGCCGGCTTCCTGACCCGCGACCCCAGAATGAAGGAACGCAAGAAGTACGGCCTGAAGGCCGCCCGTCGCGCTCCCCAGTTCTCCAAGCGCTAACCGGTCACTCATATTGCTTTTTCGAAACGCCTGCCGTTTGGTGGGCGTTTCTTTTTTTGTAGATAAAAGAGAATAGATAATAGAGAATAGATAAAAGAGAATAGATAATAGAGAATAGATATTCACTGTTTTTTAGTTTGAAGGGCTGAATTTTTAGTGCTATCATACTCTTAAAGAGACACCGGATGAAAGCCGGTTGGTTCACAAAATGTTTTTGGAGGAATGACTATGCGGTTGCTGCTTTTCATCGTCCTGTTCCCCATTTTTACAATTTTTGAGCTGATAAAAAAATAAGCCTTCACAAAAGTGGGGGAAGGCAAGGGGCTGTCTGTGCAAAAGCATGGATGGCCTTTGTTTTGTTTATGGGCGGATGGCACAATACGCCGCCAAATTGGCAGCCAAGTGGAGGAGAGAGGGTAAAAAACGATAGAAAAACGGGCGGAAATGTGTTATATTTTTAGAAAAGCCGGCTTATTTTGTGTGCTGCACCCCAGCAAAGCAAGACCGAAAGGAGGAGGTTTGCCATGTCCCAGATCACCAAACGGGCGTTGGAACAATCCCTTAAAAACCTGCTGCTGCAAAAGCCCCTGACCAAAATCACCATCAACGATATTACCGAAGACTGCGGCATCAACCGCATGACCTTTTACTACCATTTCAAAGATATTTACGACCTGGTGGAGTGGGCCTGCATGGAGGATGCCCGCCGCGCGCTGG
>CAZLED010000169.1:0-2818 GCA_964558485.1 uncultured Ruminococcus sp.
GCTGAAGTACAGATCACCTGCCATGGCAAGACCGTCCGGTGTACCGTGCTGGTAGACTCCGGCAATCTGCTGCTCGATCCCCTGACCGGTCGTGCCGTGGTGCTGGTGTCACAGCAAGCAGTAGCCGAGCTGCACCTGCCGGAAACCGAAAATGCCATCGGTCGGATCCCGATCCCGGCAAACGGCGTGCATGGTACCCGGCTGCTGTGGGGCTTTCGTCCGGATGCGCTGTACATTGGCGGTACGGCGCGGGATGCTCTGGTCGCCACAGAACCGGTGCCCATCGACCATTACGGCGGCTACAGCGGTACCTGTCCGCTGTCTCTGATCTGAACACGCTCTACGAACACAACTGCAATAGAAAGCGAGGCAAATTATATGATGATAGATTCCACGACCGTGCAGGCGGTCAGCAGCTTTCGGGCGACCGTTGGCAGAATGATGCTGGCGTTCTGGAACGGCAAGGAAGGGAACGAATACTACATAGGTGGTACCGATGTGCTGCCGTCTCCACTGACCAGAGAGGAAGAGGCGGCCGTGCTGTCCCGGTTGGAGAATGATCCACAGGCGCCTGACATTTTGATCCAGCACAACCTGCGGCTGGTGGTGTACATCGCCAAAAAATTCGAGTCCACCGGCATTGGCATCGAGGATCTGATCTCCATTGGCACCATCGGCCTGATCAAAGCCATCCACACCTATAAAGTGGACAAAAACATCAAGCTGGCCACCTACGCTTCCCGGTGCATCGAAAACGAGATCCTTATGTACATCCGTAAAAATGCTTCCCACAAGGGAGACGTGTCCATCGATGAACCACTGCACATGGACTGGGACGGCAACGAGCTGCTGCTGTCCGATGTGTTGGGATCGGAAGAAAACGAGGTCAGCCGGGATCTGGAAAAAGCAGAGGACGAAAAGACCATACGGGAGGCAGTGGCATCGCTGGACCCACGGGAGCGGGAGATCATTGAGATGCGGTATGGTCTTGGCGGCAAAAAAGAAATGACCCAGAAGGAGGTGGCAGACGTGATGGGCATTTCCCAATCCTATATTTCCCGGCTGGAAAAGAAGATCATTGCCCGTCTGAAGTCCCGCATTCTTACCAAAATTTGATGGGTAAAGGTCGTGAAAACCCGGCAAAGACAAAAAAGTGAGAAAAAACAAAAAAACTTTTGCAAAACCTATTGCAATTTGGCGTGCGGTGTGGTATAATCTCGTATACGTGAGTATCTGTGGAATGAGGTGAAAAACAATGAAAACAGGAATCCATCCCGAATATAAGGAAGTAACTATCCGCTGCGCCTGTGGTGAATCTGTTACCACTCGCTCTACCAAGGGTGATGCTAACGGTGAACTGCGCGTGGACATTTGCTCCAAGTGCCATCCTTTCTTCACCGGGAAGCAGAAGTTTGTAGATGCCGGTGGACGTGTGGACAAGTTCAAGAAGCGTCTTGAATCCCGCAAGTAATGTGGCAACGGGCAGATATGTCTGTATCCGAGAAATGCGTCGGACAGGAAAGCGAAGTGTTTACTTTGAGACCTGTCCGGCTTTTTCTTTGCCCACGACAACGGTTCCACGGCAAAACACCTGACAGGCAAACGACGGGTAGACGTATGAGGTAAGTACCTGTACAGGAGGTATCGTATGGAAGAAAAACAAATAAATCCGGAAGTGATCCGCAAAAAAGGCATACTCTGCGCCATCCATAAGCAGGGTGAAGAGAACGAATGTATGGTCAGCCTTGGAGAGCTGGAACGACTGCTGGACACCGCCGGCGGCGACTGCGTGGCGTACCTGACCCAGATGCGGGACACACCGGACAGCAAGACCATGCTGGGTTCCGGCAAAGTCGCCGAGCTGAAGACACTGTGCGAGAACCTGTCGGCCGATCTGGTGGTCTTCGACTGTGAGCTGTCTCCGTCCCAGATCCGGGAGATCGAAGATGCCATAGGCGGAGAGATCCAAGTCATCGACAGAAGTATGCTGATCCTGGATATTTTTGCCGATCACGCACGCACCGCCGAAGGTCGCTTGCAGGTAGAGCTGGCCCAGCTGCGGTATACAGCACCCCGACTGGTGGGCAAGGGCAAGGAGCTGTCCCGTTTGGGCGGCGCTGCCAAAAACACCGGTATCGGCTCCCGTGGCCCCGGTGAGACCAAATTGGAGATCGACCGCCGACGGATCCGGGAAAAGATCACAGCCTTGGAGACCGAGCTGGATCGGGTAGAGAAGAACCGCCAGACCATGCGCAACCAGCGGCTGCGTTCCGGTGTGACCCAGTGTGCCATCGTAGGATATACCAATGCCGGCAAATCCACGCTGCTCAACGCCTTGACCGGTGCCGGTATCCTGGCAGAGGACAAGCTGTTCGCCACGCTGGATACCACCACCAAGCAGTACGAGCTGCCCGGTGGTGCTAAGATCCTGCTGACCGACACCGTAGGCTTCATCCGCAATCTGCCCCATCACCTGATCAAGGCCTTCCGTTCCACCTTGGAGGAAGTCAAATACGCCGATATTTTGCTGGTGGTAGTGGACGCCTCTGACCCGGAATGCATCGCCCAGGTGCAGGTGACGGTGGATCTGCTGACAGAGCTGGAAGCCGGAGACAAGCCCATTCTGTTCGCCTTCAACAAGTGTGACGCAGGTCTTGCTCCGGAGCCCATGCTGCAGCTGAAGCAAAGTGCCCATGGGGAAAATCACGACATGGTGTTCATCTCCGCAAAGACCGGTGCCGGACTGAACCAGATGATCGAAAAGTTGGAGCGTATGGCAGGCGCCGGAAAGCGGAGAGTCCATCTGTTCCTGCCGCCG
>CAZLED010000170.1:0-2704 GCA_964558485.1 uncultured Ruminococcus sp.
CCCCACCGCTTCAGCCACCCGGGAATCATACGCCTTCTGTACCCCGAAGGTATATTTGTAGTACAGTGGTGTCACAGACGTTACGGCATCGGCCCCTACCGCTTTGGCGTGCTTGGCAAGGGTGACGGTATCGGCGGTGGACAGGGCACCCACATGGGCAATGACGCAGCCCCGTCCGGCTACGGTATCCATGACGCATTCCAGCAGTGCCTTGCGTTCGTCTGTGCTCTGCAGCACCATTTCGCCGCTGGAACCGCCTACGTACAGCCCATCCACACCGGCCTTCATCAGCGTATCCACCAGCTTGCCGGTGGCTTTGGTATCCAGGCCGTGGTCGTCAAAGGCGGTCAGCAGTGTCGGCAGGATCCCGGTCAGTTTTTGATTTTTCATACTTCTATTTCCTTTCCTATATGGGTATCGGAGCATATCTTCATTATAGCACAAACCGGGAAAATTGCAAGAGAAATTTATGACATCTCACCGCCGGAGGTGGCGTTTTTTCCCTTTCGGCTTCGACAGGCAAAAACGTCCCATGGGTTGCGAAAGAAAAAATGCAGGCATTCCCACTTGGGGTACCTGCATTTGTTTTTGCATGAGAATTATTTCTTCAGCTTTGCCTGTGCCTTCAGACGGTTTTCCGTGTTCAGGATCCGCTTGCGCAGACGGATGGACTTGGGCGTCACTTCGATCAGCTCGTCCTCGGCGATGAATTCGATGGCCTGTTCCAGGGAGAATACCTTGTGAGGCACCAGACGCAGGGCTTCATCGGCACCGGCAGAACGGATGGAGGTCAGGTGCTTCTTCTTGCACACGTTGACGGCGATATCTTCCTTCTTGGGACATTCGCCTACCAGCATTCCTTCGTACACAGGGGTCTGTACACCAATGAACATGGTACCACGATCCTGTGCGTTGAACAGACCGTAGGAGGTTGCTTCGCCATCCTCGGACGCCACCAGAGAACCGGTGAACCGTGTGATGATCTCACCCTTATGGGGCTGGTAACCGTCGAACAGGGTATTGATGATGCCCTCTCCACGGGTGTCCGTCAGGAATTCGCTTCGGTAGCCAAACAGGCAGCGGGACGGAATGGAGTATTCGATCCGCATACGGCTGCCGGTGGCAGAGATGCCCATTTCCAGCAGCTCCCCTTTTCTGGCGCCCAGCTTTTCCACGACCGCACCCACATAGGCTTCCGGCACGTCAATGGTCACTTTTTCCATGGGCTCACACAGCACGCCGTCGATCTCCTTGAACAGCACACGAGGGTTGGAGCAGCAGACTTCGTAGCCTTCCCGACGCATGGTCTCGATCAGAATGGACAGGTGCATTTCCCCACGTCCGGCCACCAGGAAGCAGTCGGTGGTGTCGCCATCTCTGACCCGGAGAGACACGTCCTTCAGGGTCTCCTTGTACAGACGCTCCCGGATCTGCCGAGAGGTGACCCACTTGCCTTCTCTGCCGGCAAAGGGGCTGTCGTTAACGGAGAAGGTCATTTCCATGGTGGGTTCGCTGACCTTGACGAATTCCAGCGGTGTGGGATCCAGGGGAGAGGTGATGGTGTCGCCAATGGTGATGGATTCGGCGCCGGAGAAGCACACGATGTCACCCATTTTGGCTTCTTCCACGGTGGAACGACCCAGACCATCGAACTGGTACAGGGACACGATCTTGGACTTCTTGGGTGCTGCATCGGGCGTATGATAGTTGGTGATCATGACTTCTTCGCCCACGTGTACAGAGCCACGCTCGATCCGGCCGATACCGATACGACCTACGTAATCGTTATAGTCAATGGAGGATACCAGCAGCTGCAGCGGTGCATCGATCTCGCCTTCCGGTGCCGGGATGTATTCCAGAATGGTATCGAACAGGGGATCCAGATTCGTACCGGGCACATCGGGAGAGAAGGAAGCGGTGCCGTCTCTACCGGAGCAGAACAGCACAGGAGAATCCAGCTGTTCGTCGGTGGCATCCAGCTCCATCAGCAGCTCCAGCACTTCATCCGGCACTTCGTCCAGACGGGCATCGGGCTTGTCGATCTTGTTGACCACCACGATGATGCGGTGACCCAGCTCCATGGCTCTTTGCAGCACGAACCGGGTCTGGGGCATAGGACCTTCTGCAGCGTCAACCAGCAGGATAACGCCGTTGACCATCTTCAGGATCCGTTCTACTTCCCCACCGAAGTCGGCGTGACCGGGGGTGTCTACGATGTTGATCTTTACGTTGCCCCGCATAACAGAGGTATTCTTGGCCAGGATGGTGATCCCTCTTTCCCGTTCCAGGTCGCCGGAGTCCATGACTCTTTCCTGCACGGTCTGGTTTTCGTGATAGGCACCACCCTGCTTGAGCATTTCGTCTACCAGGGTCGTCTTACCATGGTCAACGTGGGCGATGATGGCTACATTTCTTAAATCTTCTCTGATCAAAGTTGTAATCCCACTTCCCAGCAATAAATACGGGAAGGTTATCCTTTCTTGGCACTGCTGCCTCATAAACTACATTATTTTCAACTTTGTTATTATAGCACAGAACGGCGCAGAAATAAAGGATTTTCGCGCAAAAAAAACGTGCCAAATGCATTTTCAGCACATTGCCCCAAACCCTCTTGCCAATGGCGGTTTGTTTTCTTCATTTTTTCGTGTGCAAAAATCAAGAGAGCAACGAATTTACCCCGTAAAACCAAGCAAAACTCCGCATT
>CAZLED010000171.1:0-2640 GCA_964558485.1 uncultured Ruminococcus sp.
CAACCACGGAGTGACCATGCGGCGCGACGCCGATCAGAGCTGGGGAGGCTACCTTGTGCCGGTTGACTACACCAGTCGACTTGGAAACGCCATTACGGCCTATGGGTTGTTCTCCCGCCCCATCATGCGCACAAAACGATGGGAAGCCGGCTACCAGCTTGGCATGGGCGTGGGCTACTTTAACAAAAAATACAACCCAACGGACGACATAGACAACGAGCTGATAGGAAGCCACCTCAACATCTATTTCACAGCCGGCATTTACTGCCAATATGAAATAACGCCAACATGGGCAGCCAAAGCAGGAATAGACTTCGCCCATCACAGCAACGGCGCGCTCCACAGACCCAACAAAGGTGCCAATTACCTGGGGCCTTTTGCCGCATTGGTGTTTCGTCCCGACCAGCCCCGTGAGCCAAAAACGCACGAGGCCACCATGCACACGCCCTTCAAACGATACTGGATGGCCGAGATGGCATTAGGATTTGGCGGCAAAACCCTGTTGGAGGATTGGCAACGCACCCAATTCCGCACACCACCCGGCAGCCCCGACTATCGCACAAGCCGCTTTCCCGTGTACGGGGCGTTTTCCTTGCAAACAAGTCTCCTTTACAGATACGCACGCCGATGGGCTTCGGGCATCGGGATTGACGTCTTCTACGGAGACTATGCGCAAAAAGTGGCTCGGCTGGACAAAGCAGCTGGCTACGCGGATGAGCCACACAGCCCCTGGTCGGTAGGAATAGCATTAAAGCATGAGGTGTTTTACGGGAACTTGTCGGCGCGAATGGGCATCGGCTGGTATCTTTACAGGCACATGGGCGTGGAAGCAAAAGACATTGAGAGAAGATACTACGAGCGCATCGGCCTTTTCTACACCCCGCCACGTCTTGGGGGAGTGTCTGTAGGTATGAGCGTCAATGCCCATGCCACAAAAGCCGACTTCACAGAGTTGGTCATTTCCATGCCTATAAAACTGCATCGCCACACCTCCCCCACCACACTGACAACACCCTAAAGACGATAGCGGCAGACGTTTTCCGTGTCTGCCGCCCATAGCAACAATTTATTATTAGTATCTTCGGCACACACAAGGAAACGGCACAACAACACTTCCTTCTTCGTCTTTGCCCATTACAGCCTGCATCTTGATTCAGCACTTCCCAAAAGTACACATCCTCCATAGACGAATCAACGACATTGCAATGCTTGCGAGAAGCAAAAGAATATTAAAATTGTAATTTTTCCAATTATCA
Organism: uncultured Ruminococcus sp.; assembly: GCA_964558485.1. Lineage (GTDB taxonomy): Bacteria > Bacillota > Clostridia > Oscillospirales > CAG-272 > UMGS1696. Next base: position 1,257 of record CAZLED010000171.1, read on the forward strand.
ATTTGGAGATATTACAACTTATACCTAAATTTGCAGCCAAAAGAGCTTTACGCGAAACAAATGAAGGAAAAAGCATACGAGAGATTGAAGCAATGCGGGATAAAGCCGTCCAAACAGCGGGTGGCCATAATGGAGTATCTCCTCACCCACCCTACACACCCAACGGTGGAGGAGATTTTCAACAGCCTGCTCCCACAAATAAAGACGCTTTCGCGCACAACGGTCTATAACACATTGCGCTTTTTCTCCGAATGCCACGCAGCACAGATGCTGACCATCGACGAGCACCGCGTTTGCTACGATGGCAACACAACTCCACACGTGCACTTCTTCTGCAAAGAATGCGGCAAAGTGTATGACTTTATGGACGAGCCGGCTCCGAGCGCATGGCATCAAGGTGCTCCCAAAGGATTTACCATTCATGACACCCAGCTCTATTACCGTGGTGTCTGCGCAGCGTGCAATGCCAAGAAGGCGGTTCTTACCCCTCATCTAAGAACAATGGAAAAAGACATCATACCGGAAGCCATGGCGTGCTGACATAAGCATTATTCAAAAACGCATATACAAGAACAAGAACGCCCTTCCATCCAACATCAATGCTTGAACAAGGGTATATTATTAAACTAACAAAAACTCAAACATTATGAAAAAGAAGTTTATTTGCACCGTTTGCGGTTATGTTCACGAAGGCGACACCGCCCCTGAGAAGTGCCCTATCTGCAAAGCACCGGCCAGCAAGTTCAAAGAGCTGACTCCAGAGGACGAGACCGAGTTTGCCACTGTTCACGAATTGGGCATCGCTTACAAGGACAAAGTGTCAGACCAACTGATTGAGCATTGCAAGATGACTTTCAACGGCGAGTGTGCCGAAGTGGGTATGTATTTGGCCATGGCTCGCCAAGCCGACCGCGAGGGATACCCCGAGATTGCACGCGCTTTCGAGCACTACGCCTATGAGGAAGCCAATCATGCCAGCCGCTATGCCGAATTGCTTGGCGAAGTGCTGAAAGACACCAAGAGCAATCTTATGGCACGTATGCAAGCAGAGAAAGATGCTTGCGCTGAGAAGTTTGAAGCAGCCAAGATGGCCAAAATGGAAGGCTCGGACGCGCTGCATGACACCATTCATGAAATGGCCAAAGACGAGGCACGCCATGCCGCCGGCTTTATCGGCTTGTACGAGCGCTACTTCAACAACAAGTAGCCCCTCACTTGTCAACTGCTGCTACTTACCGCGACATTGACAACCTAACCTATTGCGCCCCATATCCTTTATATAATATGGGGCGCAATTAGTTTTTAAAAGCTCGCCACACTTAGCCACCAACTCTTTTGAGAGTTTTCTCCTGTTGCAGAAAGCGCGCGCCAACGTTAATAATCT
>CAZLED010000172.1:0-2625 GCA_964558485.1 uncultured Ruminococcus sp.
GTCCTGGCCACCCAGCATCAGGGCAAAGACGATGGCACACATATTGTTGATGGTGTGGACCGGGTGCATACCGGCAAATTTTTCGTCCAGCAGCAGTCGGGCTCTCTGGTAGCAGGTGACTCTGTCCTGCTGGGCCAGTGCCCATTCCAGTGCCTGGTACAGCTCGGATTCGACCGGGATCTGCTGCATACCGATCCGGACAGCGTCCAGTGGCGTTTCGGCGGTGAAGGCAGCTGCAATGGTGGCGGCACAGAACATTTCGCCATAGATCCCATTCTGCCGGTGGGTCAGGAACGCATCGTTGTAGGACAGCTTGGCAGCAGCCACCGGATCTCCGGCTTCGGCATATCCAAAGGCGTCGGCACGGATGGCAGCACCGATCCATTCCACATACCCATTGAAGTTGGCAGCACATTCCGCTTTGGTACCGGCACGGAGCTGTCGGAGTGCTTCATCCTCTGCCGTGCAGGCAATGGGCAGGATGTCCAGCCACAGCTGCCCCACATCGGCCACAGAATAGTCCTTGCCGTACTTCTCCAACAGCAGCAGATTCAGGATCACATAGGTGATGTCATCGTCGCCGGGGGCACAGCAGATGGAGCCTTCTATGTAGTCGGAGATGGGGTTGAGACCGTAGTGCAGATAGCCCTCGCCACGGTCAGAGCCCTTCCAGTAGGTGGTAGGCGGAAAGGAAGTACCGGTCTCGGCGGCCAAGGTCTGCATATACAAAATGGGGTAATTTTCCACCGGTACGCCCAGGGTACAGCCAATGAACCGCCCCATTACGGCACCCTTCATCCGACCACGCAGATCCGCAACGGGTCTCGCCTCTACATCGGCACCGGCCGGACGCAGGGCAAGGATCTCGTCCAGTCCATCCGGCTGCTTGGCATTGTTGTTATGATACATATGGTTACTCCTTTATAATTGTTGGTTGGAAGCATTTCGTTGGGACAGCCTGCGCTCACTTCTGCCGGTAGCCCAGCTCGGCTAAAATTGCCATGAGCTTGGCAGGCTCGTTGGAGGTGAACAGATCACCGCCACGTTCGCAGGCGATCTTCACGTGCTCTATGGAACGAACACCGGCGCCGATCCAGGTCTCATAGCCTTCGGCCTTGATCTTGTCGAACACAGCCTTGGCACCCACCGGGACTTTGTTGCCGTTTTCGTCCAGACTATCGTCAAATACGCATACGCAGAACATTTCCTTCGGATAGCTGTCACCCAGAATGCTGTAGGGATAGTAGCCGTGGAGCCGATACCGACCGTTCCACTTTTCCTGCACATAGCCAAGCACCTTGCCGTCAAAGCTGTTGATGTAGCAACGATCGGTGAGCCCGTATTCCTCGATCATGGCAATGGACTTGTCACAGCTTTCCTTTGCCCAGGCTTCTCCTTCTACGTGGAAATAATCCTTCAGCTCAAAGTTGAACGTCATGTCCTCGTGACCGGCGGCGTCCATGGTCCGTACCAGCTCCAGAAATTCCCGGAAGGTGGGCACTCTTGTACCGGCAAATTGGGGACCGACCTTGATACCGGCGTCGGCCTTTTGGATCTCGGCCAGCGTCATGTCGCAGATCTTGCCGGACAGATCGGTGGTGCGATCCAGCGTACCGTCGTGGATCAGGACGATCTCGCCATCCTTGGTCATGTGCAGATCCAGCTCGATGCTGTCAGCGCCGATCTCGTAGGCAGAGCGGTAGGCCGGCATGGTGTTTTCCGGGAACCCATCCACGTTGCCCCGGTGTGCGGCTACAGGAATATAGTGTTTCATAGCTTTCTCCTTATTGGGATAACCCCTGCGGTTTTCCACAGGATGTGTTTTTCTCTATGGCTTTCGTTAACGCTGCTGTATGGGGATACTTTTCGCCCAAAAGACTGGTATGTATGGTCTGTTGGACGAAAAGTACGCCGTAACCGTGTTTACTTGATTATACCATATTTTTCCCCGTCTGTCACGGAAAAAGCAAAAATTTTTCGGGTACAGGGGAAAATTTTCTGCAAGCACGCCAAAACGAAAAATGCCAGACCCGAAAGCGGGTATCTGACATTTTGGTTTTTGGAAACAGGCTTATTTGGCGCTGTAATTCTCAAATGCACTAAGCACCTTGTTCAGGTTGTTTTCGTAGGCCTTCCGGTTGCTTTCGTAGTGGGAAGTGATGTCCGGAGAGGCATTTTTCAATACCTTGTGGGTCCAGAAGCCGGGGTTCGTAGCGGAGCTGTCGCCGCAGAAGATGTAGCCGAAGTCGTAGATGGTGTTGGCTACGATCATGTCCAGAATATCGATGCTCTGCTGGTCACGGGTGCCCTTGAACTTCAGCGCCGTATCATAGTAGGCCGGCAGCATATATTTCCAACCCTCTGCCGTCAGCGCTTCGGTAACGGTACCCACCATTTCCGGATCCTGTACGGTCTGGATCACGGCGATCCCGTTGGAGTTGCCCTCGGCTACGGAGATGTAATCTTCCTGTTCTTCGTCCCACTTCGGCGGCGGCAGGATGGCATAGTCGATCTCGGAATCCCGCAGCCCCAGACCATAGCCGATACCGCCAATGACCATCAGTGCTCTGCCATTGCCAAACAGCGGACTGGTGATGTTCCAGGCAGCCTCGGTGTACACAGACT
>CAZLED010000173.1:0-2615 GCA_964558485.1 uncultured Ruminococcus sp.
CAAGAGGACTGGCTGACACTTTGTCCGAAACCGAAGGGGTCCTGCAGGCCATCGGTACCTCCATCTCGCCCAGAGACAGCGAAGGCTCCTATATGCCGTGCTTCCTGGTGGGCAGTGGTGTTGGTGAGATGCTGGCTGCCGCCATGCAGATCCCACGCTATGCCTTTTCCCACCAGGCAGGACATCTGATGGCAGCCGCTTATTCTGCCTGCGAAGGACAGATGGATGCGCTGGATGCGCTACTCCAAAAGCCGTTTCTGGCATTCCACGTGTCCGGCGGTACCACAGACATTTTGTACGCCACGCCGGACGCCGAAAAGATCCTGACCGTGGAACGGCTGGGCGGCACCATGGATATCAACGCCGGACAGCTCATCGACCGCATGGGTGTGAAAATGGGGCTGTCCTTCCCCAGTGGCGCTGCTATGGACGAAATGGCACTGGCCTACACATCGCAGACCCCCAAACGGAAGATCCCTAAAGCGCCGGTCACCGTCCGGGAGCTGACCTGCAATCTGTCGGGACTGGAGAATAAAGCCACCGCATTGTGGGACGAGACGTCCGATCCGGCACTGGTCAGTACCTACGTGCTCCACGCCGTCGCCATGACGCTTGTGCGCTTGACGGAAAACCTGGAGGAAGCCTATCCCGGCACGCCCATTTTGTACGCCGGCGGCGTCATGAGCTCCCGGTACATCAAAACCTTTCTTATGCCCCACGGCCGTTTTGCCGAAGCAAAATTTTCCTCCGACAATGCGGCAGGTACAGCACTGTTGTGCAGAGCAAAAGCTCGAGCCAAAGCGGACAGGAACGGAGGGCGTGACGCATAATGGATGCAAACCAGAAATTCCCCGGTTCCCTGACCGTTACCCAACTGAACGAATATATCAAGCAGCTCATCGATCACGAACCACGCCTGACGGATGTGTACGTGAAAGGCGAGATATCCAACTTCAAAAATCACTACAGCACCGGTCACTACTACTTTACGCTCAAGGACGAAGGCGGCATGATCCGGGCTGTCATGTTCCGCTCGGCTGCCGGGAAGCTGCCCTTTGTACCGGAGGACGGTATGAAGGTCATCGCCCACGGACGAGTGTCCACCTTTGTCCGGGACGGGCAGGTACAGCTGTACTGCGACAATATGGAGCCGGATGGAGTCGGTGCCTTGTACATCGCCTTTGAACAGCTGAAACGAAAGCTGGAAGGCGAAGGGCTGTTCGATCCGGCACGGAAACGTCCTCTGCCCAAGATCCCCACCAGAGTCGGCATCATCACGTCGGCCACCGGTGCGGCGATCCGGGACATGATCAACGTGTGCGGCAGACGTTTCCCCTATGCCAAGCTGATCTTATATCCGACTTTGGTACAGGGGCCGGACGCACCACCACAGCTCATCGCCGGTCTGCGCTACTTCAACGAGACCCATTCCGTGGACGTGATCATCATCGGTCGTGGCGGTGGCTCCATCGAGGATCTGTGGGCCTTCAACAACGAGGAGCTGGCAAGGGAAGTGGCCGTCTCCGGTATCCCCGTGATCTCTGCGGTGGGACATGAGACCGACTTCACCATCTGCGATTTCGTAGCCGACCGTCGTGCGCCTACCCCGTCTGCGGCAGCAGAGCTTGCTGTACCGGACACCGCGGAGCTGCAGCGAAAGATCAACAACATCGTCACCAGAGAAGCCGGCGTCCTGCGGCAGATCACAGCCCGGCACCGGGAAAAGCTGCTGCTCCTCTCCGGCAGTCGTGTGCTGCAGACCCCCACGGCCATGATCGACGACAAACGAATGCAGATCGCCATGCTGACAGAACGTCTCACCCGTGCGGAGGAGCGGATCCTGCTGCAAGGTCGTGCGTCTTTGCAAACGGAGACCGGCAAGCTGTCCGCACTGAATCCGCTGGCGGTGCTGTCCCGTGGCTACAGTGCCGTGTACAAAAAGGATGGCACGCTGATCAAGACCATCGACCATATGCAGCCGGGAGATGTGATCACCATCCAGACCGACGGTGGCGAGGCCGATGCCCGGATATTGGAAACACGCCTGGCGGAAAGGAAAAAAACAGAGAATGAATAATACAGAAAATATGACCTTTGAAGCAGCTATGGCACGGCTGGAAGAGATCGTGCGTGCCTTGGAAGGTGGCAACACACCCTTAGATGCTTCCCTGGCTTTGTTTGAAGAAGGCGTCGCTCTGGTGAAGCTGTGCAATAGCCGCCTGGACCACGCCGAACAGCAGGTAAAGATCCTGACCATGGGTGAGAACGGTACGATGGTAGAAAGCGATATGACCTGATGGAGAAATGATATGGAATATACCAATATTTCAAAAGATGCGATCGAAAGAAAATTAAAGGAAGCTGCCGAAAAGGTCGAGGTGGCACTGCAGCAGTATTTCAAGGATGGCTGGGCAGGCGATACGGTACTTTCCGAAGCCATGCAGTATTCGCTCTTAGGCGGCGGCAAACGGATCCGTGCCTTTTTGGTGTTGGAATTTTGCCGTCTCTTTGGTGGCACCGAAAAGGCCGCAATGCCCTATGCCTGTGCGCTGGAAATGGTCCACGCCTATTCGCTGATCCATGACGACCTGCCCTGCATGGACGACGACGATCTG
>CAZLED010000174.1:0-2569 GCA_964558485.1 uncultured Ruminococcus sp.
CCATAGTCCCTATTATACCACATTTTGCTGAATTTGAAAATTGATTTCCGTGTAAGAGGGGCAAGGGGTGTCAAACTGCGTTTGGGCGTGTGACTCCATGGAGTTACTCCATTGCCTTTGGTTTTCTTCAAACTGCGTTTGGGCGTATGGAAAACCCCATGGAGTCACCAGCCCAAACGCAGTTTGAACCCAAGCCGGGTTCCGCAGAAAGGGAGTTGCAGTCCCTTTCCCCAAGCACGGCGGACTCCCATAAAGGGTTGCCCAAACCCTTTCGCTTTATATAAACGGACGCCGGTCCAGGACCAGGCGCAGGGGCTGCGTGGTGTTTAGCTTGCCGGGCAGGGCCGCTTGCAGTTCGGCCAGTACGCATACCGTGCCAAAGAGCATATGCAGGTCGTTCAGGCCGTCGTGGGTGTCGATGTCCAGCGTGTCCAGCCACGGCAGAAAATATCCGGCAAATTCAGCCAGTGCCGCCTTGGCTTCCCAGAACCGGTGCGGCGTCTGTCGGGTGGCTCGGTTCAGCACATATACCCAGTCGATCTCCCGGAAGCCGATGCCTCTGCCAAAATTCCGCATCAGTGCATCCTTGCCGTCCTTCTGCATTTCCCACAGGTGCAGGCAGGTGTCGATGAGCTTTTCCGGATACCGCTGGGGACGCTTGGCATATTCCATATTGAACATATAATGGAACCAGCCAAACAGGTGACAGCACACCTTGTCCGCACCCGGATGCACCTCTCTGTCGTCCAGCCGGCCTGCGTCATTCTGGGAATACCCGATGCACCCGGCACGGCTCATGCCATAGACCGGATCCACGTGCTCCCACAGCCAATCGAAATACCAATCCTGCCATGCCAGGTCGGCACAGCCGGAGAGCTGCATGGCGGTATAGACCCCGGCGCCACGGTGGGAATAGTTCCAGGGGCTTTCTTCCCACAGCAAATTATCCAGTAGTTCATACAAGCCTTCCTTGGTGCGGTATGGCTGCAGGAAAGCGCAGGGCTCCACGGACACCGGCTGGGCATCCAAAATCTGCAGGGCAGCGGTGCAGTGGGCCGTGGTGTGCAGCACATGGTGGGTCGGCTCGGTAAAGCTGCCGTCTGGTTTCCGAAGAGAGAGCAGCGCCGTGGCCATGTTCGCCTGCATGGGATCGGTGGATACGGGCAGACGGCCGATGGTGTAGAGGATATTGATGGCGTCGGCACAGCCATATTCGTTGATCCCCAGATTCCGGGAACCCTTTTCGTCCTGCCACAGCCAACGGGCATAGGCACCGTCACCCAGGTGATGTCTTCTTGTGATGGTATCGATCTTGTCGATCAGCCTGTCCATGGTGGTGCCTTGCAGGTCGATGGTGATATCGTGCATGGATTCTGGCATAGTTCGTTCCTCCTTTGGCGTTTTTGATTTTATTTACGTTTGCTAGGCTTGCCTGGCTGCTAGGCTGCTAGGCTATTTGCTGCGCTGTTTCCGGTCGTGCCGCAGCATCCCTACGATGATGGAGATCATGATGCATACCTCGGTGATGACGCCGGAGATGGAGCCGGAGAGGGCATTGTAGAGCAGCCACAGGGGATCGTTGGGCAGTGTGATCAGGCGCACCAAACGAGCGGTGGTGGCACGCTGGGCAAAGGTGGTCAGCACCATACCGACCATGGGCAAAAGGCTCATCCAGCCTTGCCAGGTAAGGACGGTGCAAAGGACGGACAGGGCAATGAATACGGGGATCCAACCGATCCAATCGGCGAGCTTCCCGGCCCGGCTGTCTTCGCCACGGGACGCAAAGACGATGCACCGGAGGGCACCCACCGCATTCAAAATGGAGCCAGACCAAGCCGACCGCAGGGCAAAATGCACCATCCAGCAGGTCGTAGACAGCAGCTGCAGCAGCAGGAGCTTCTTCCGGGAGCTGCATTGGTAACTGATGATCGTAGCGGTAAAGCCGCACAAGCCGACACATTCGGCGACAAGTTCTATCATGTGGGTCAAGTCTCTTTCTGTTTTTTCTTTCTCTTTTTTATGGGGCACACACCAAATGAGGGGAAGGGCGTATCCCTTTACCTAACCCTGGTGGGTTTCAAACTGCGTTTGGGCGCACAGCCATTCCGCATGGGGCGCACGTCACGTGTGGTTTTTGTTTCAACTGGCGTTGGGCGCACACCAATATCTTTCCCGAAGATTTCGGGGAAGATGCCTTGCGCAGGCGGCGCTCAGAGGGTAGGAAGGGGAATAGTAGGGTATCGCCGAGAAAATGGGGGTCGCCTTGGTAATCCCGTTTTTGATCAGGCTGACGTATGGTTTTGGGTGGATTTCGTTATGGGGATTGTATGCGGTATCGATTTGGTAAAACGAATGTAGGGCGGGATGACCCTACCCTTCGTATTCACATCGCCCTCGGCTGACGACATCCCGCCGTCAAGCGTGTTCAACCGTACCACATGGGCATCGGATGTGCGTTCGTCCCGCCGTGAAATAATTTGGTATTCCACATGGGTATCGGACATACGACATTCCCCGGCTGCCGCACGGAACGGTCAAGTGCACATGCATGTGCGGTTCCCTACAGGTT
>CAZLED010000175.1:0-2477 GCA_964558485.1 uncultured Ruminococcus sp.
ATCCATAGTCCCTATTATACCACATTTTGCTGAATTTGAAAATTGATTTCCGTGAAAACCACTTGTTCCCACTTGACAAAATGCCACGGATATGCTATAATAAATTGTGTATTGCCATATAATATAATGTAAAAAAACCTGACCAAAAAACAGGATGTCATTTTGGTACTTTTTCAAGGAAATCACAAGGGAAAGTGAGGTCTCCCCATGTCGAATCTCAATGCAGGGGATCTGTCCGCTATCTGGCAGATCATGCTGAAGACCATGCAGAGCGAAAACCTCATCTCCTCCACGGCCTGCGACCTCTGGTTCAAATGCTTCCGGCTGGATTACCTGGACCCCGATAAGGCTGTCTTCGCTGTGGAAAACGAGATGAAACGCAATATTATTTTAGACAAATATTCCGACCTTCTGGCGACCCAGATCGAACAGGTCATCGGATACAGCCCCAAGATCGATATCGTCACCGATACCTCTCTGGTACCCGACGATTCCCCGGAGCTCAACCGGACCGAGGGTGCGCCCTATCCGGCCGAGATCGCCGAAAAACGCCTGGCCGCCAAGACCGAGATGATCGGTGCCACCGATGTCTCCGCCGAACGCCTCTCCAACACCGCAGGCGATGCGCTGGACCGCATTTATCGGATCCCCGACAAGCTGCACGCCTCCCAGGGCAAGGAGACCGATGGAGCTGCCGCTGACCCGGTCCAGGCCATGGAGGAGCTGCAGGAGCTGCCGGAGCTGCGCCGGGGTGGACTGACCTCGCCGTATCTGAAGGAACAGTTCGAGGACACCGATCGGGACCCCGGTTATGCGGAGCTGACGCCGCCCACGCCGGACAAGCCCTCCGGTGACCGGCAGCTCTCCTACAACGAGGACTACACCTTTGAAAATTTTGTGGTGGGCAACTCCAACCAGTTCGCCCATGCCGCCGCTTTGTCCGTTGCGGAAAACGTGGGCATGAAGATCAATCCGCTGTTCATCTACGGTCCCTCCGGTCTGGGGAAGACCCACCTGATGTACGCCATCGCCAACCGGGCCCTGAAACGGGACAGCTCTATGAAGGTGATCTACGTCAAGGGTGAGGAGTTCCTGAACCAGCTGATCGAGGCCATCCGTGGCGGTCGGTCTACGGCAACGGCGGAATTCCGTGCCAAATACCGCAGTGCGGATATGCTGCTCATCGACGATATCCAGTTCATCGCCGGGAAGGAGTCCACGCAGGAAGAATTCTTCCACACCTTCGATGCCCTCTATGAGGATCACAAGCAGATCATCATCACCAGTGACCGGCCGCCCAAGGAGCTGACCACATTGGAAGAACGGATCCGCAGCCGGTTTGAAGCCGGGCTCATTGCGGACATCCAGCCGCCGGACTACGAGCTGCGTCTGGCGATCTTAAAAAACAAGGCCGACCAGAACAATCTGGAGGTGCCCATCGACGTCATCGACTTTTTGGCGGAAAATCTGCAGTCCAACATCCGGCAGATCGAAGGGGTCATCAAGAAGCTGGGCGCCAAGAATCTGCTGTCCGGTATGCCCATCACCATGGATATGGTGCTGACGACCCTGCCGGAATACTTACGGGATACGGAGCCGGTGGGAGACACGGTGACACGGATCGTGGACATTGTGTCCCGAAAATACAACGTGACCACCGCCGACATCATGGGCACCAGCCGGAAGAAGGAGATCAAGACGGCCCGGAACGTATCCATGTACGTGGTGCGGCAGGTGACGAAGATGTCGCTGCCCCAGATCGGTGCGGTATTTGCCCGGGACCATTCCACGGTACACTCGAACATTTCGATGGTAGAATCGGAGCTGACCACGAACACGCTGTTTGAGGCGGTGGTGTCGGAGATCATGAAGGAAGTGAAACGGGGGAACTGAGGGGCAAGGGCGTATCCCTTTCCCTAACCCTCAGGGTTTTTCAACTGGCGTTGGTGCATGAATCGCCCCTACAGGAATAGGTGGGGTATCGCCGAGAAAATATCGTTCGGTTGGGTGCAACGTGGGTCTTTGGCGTATGTTTGGCTGCACGCAAAACGGTCGGAGTAGTGGCTGACGTGTGGGTTTTGTCGGATTCCTCCATTGGTGTCGCTACAGAATCGTTTTGGTAAAACGAATGTAGGGCGGGATGACAACTACTTGACTGTGCCAATGATTTGGTATTCAACATCCCGCCGTCGGACGTGATATGCCGTACGGTATGGGTGTCCACATTCTACATTACCGGTCAAACAATTTGGTATTCTGCATTGGTATTCGCCAAAACAACCGTCCTGCACCAAACGAAATTCTTAGTATAGTCCAATCGTCTTAATGCGGCAGCGTAATCAAAAAGTGGATTCCAAAGGCAAACGAAATTTACTGCGAAGTGCCCTGCTTCCAGAGAGAATTGGTGATAAGCTGCAAGCTGTGCTTTTCGAGACGATTAATAGGGGATGGGAGGTCTCGTGTACCATGTATGGTAC
>CAZLED010000176.1:0-2471 GCA_964558485.1 uncultured Ruminococcus sp.
GGTACGCCTTCCGTATTCACCAAGTACGGTGCTAAGGTGAACCTGAAGGGTATGCTGGTCATCGGCGTGTCCCAGTCCGGTAAGGCCGAAGACGTGCTGGCTGTGCTGGAATCCGCCAATGCCGACGGCGCCATCACCGTAGCTGTGACCAACAACACCGAATCTCCCATGGCAAAGACTGCCAAGTATCACCTGTTCTGCGACTGCGGTTTTGAAGCAAGCATCGCCGCTACCAAGACCTTCACCACCCAGATGATGCTGCTGGCCGGTCTGGCTGCCAAGTTCGCCGACAACGAATGCTTCCTGAAGAATCTGATGGAAAACGTGCCTGCCGCTGTGGGCAAGTTCATGGACGAAACCGTTCCTGCCATCGAAGCACTGGCTGAAAAGTACCAGAACATTCCCGGTGCCATCATCCTGGGTCGTGGTATCTCCTACCCCATCGCACTGGAAGGCGCTCTGAAGATGCTGGAGACCAACAAGCTGAAGATGAAGGGCTATCCCACCTCCGACTTCCACCATGGTCCTATTGCCCAGGTGAAGAAGGGTGACCTGGTCTGCGTGCTGTCTCCCAAGGGTGCTACCGACGGCGACTCCCGTGACATCATCGAAAAGCTGCTGAAGGAAGAAGCAGACGTGCTGGTCGTGACCAACGACGAATCCCAGATCCTGCCCGGTACCCATGGTATCGTCGTACCTTGCACCGGCGACGAGCTGACCTCTCCTTTCGTGAACGTGCTGGTATTCCAGATGCTGGCCTGCAAGATGACCATCATCCGTGGCATCGACCCCGACAAGGCCGGCACCATCAACAAGATCACCATCACCAAGTAATTTCTGCCAAAGCAAAAAGCACCGGACTTATTCCAAAGAAAAGCCTGGTGCTTTTTTTGTACCCGATCAGCGTTTCTGTGCCAAAGACCGCTTTTGTTCCACCCATTTTCGCAGTGCATCCATGGGCAGCACCGTCCACGACAGCAGCCAGCACCACAGCAGCGTCTCTCCGGAAAGTGGTACCGTCCGAAATACACTGCCACCAAAATAGACGATCAACAGTTGGACACAGGCTACCGCTGGCATGATCACAAGGAAAGCCCGGTTCTGCCCCAATCCAGCCGTCAGACGGATCCGTGGTGTCCGAACGGTAAAGGCAAAATGCACGCCGCAGAACACAAACAGAGCGAAAAATACCGTGAGAAAAATATCCATTTCCCCATGCCCCAGCCGATACCAAGCCAACGAAGACGTGAGAAAACCGAGGCACAGCGCAATATTGTAGCCAGCCGAAAGCAGGATCTGCCGTAGCATATCCCCGGTCAGGATCGGCTCACGACGCTGGATCGGCATCTGGTGCATATAGGTCTCCTGTGGTGCTTCTCCGGCAAAGGCAAGGGATCCCAGCGTATCCATAATGATGTTGACCCAAAGCATCTGGATCACCGTCACCGGATGTGCAAAACCCAATAGCGGCCCCAGCAACGATACACCGACTGCCGAAAGATTCATGATCAGCTGGAACACGATAAACTTCCGTATGCTCTGGAATATGGTACGGCCAAAGAGGACAGCTTTTCCAATGGAGACAAAGTTGTCGTCCGTGATCACAATGTCTCCGGCTTCTCGGGCCACATCGGTGCCGCTGCCCATGGCAAAGCCCACGTCCGCTGCCTTAAGCGCCGGTGCATCGTTGATCCCATCTCCGGTCATACCCACCACATGACCGACCTGCTGAGCCACGCGTACAAGGCGGCTCTTGTCTGTGGGCGTGACCCGGGAGATGATCCGAACCTGCGGTAGAATGGCGGATAGCTGCTCCTCCGTTAGCCGGGACAGCTCCTGTCCACGCAGCACCAGTTGATCCCCATAGGACACGGTGAGTGCCGGATCGTAAAGCTTCCAGCCAGGCGAAAGGATCCCGGTGCGCAGACCAATGGCGGCCGCTGTCCATTCGTTGTCTCCGGTCAGCATCACAACCTGGATCCCGGCAGACTGACACGATGCCACTGCTTCTTCGATGTGGGGACGGATCGCATCCTCCAGGACCCAGAGAGATACAAAGGTCAGCGAAAGGGAAGTGAGCCCTTCCATCTTCAGTCTGCCATAATCTGCCCCGGAAAATTGTCCCAGCAGCAATACCCGACCACACCGGTCTGCGGCATTCCGTATGGCAGTCTGCAGAGCTTGCTGCAAGGTCGGATCCATCGTCCGCACTTTTCCGGCAGCATCCAGCCAGGTGTGACAATGGGGTAGCAGCAGCTCCGCAGCACCTTGGATATAGCCACTTTCCTGGGTATACCCTGCGCTGTATTTCCGCTGAGAGTCAAAGGGGATCTGTTCCAAAACAGCGGCAGTCGGCTTTCGCTTGGGCAGAAACCGTTCCATGGCAAGCTCGGTGGGATTGCCACTGTTACGGCACACCATGACACCTTGCGCCAAAACCTGTTGGTATGTTCCGGGCAGTGCATCCCACG
>CAZLED010000177.1:0-2382 GCA_964558485.1 uncultured Ruminococcus sp.
GGCATCGCACTGGATGTAGGTTCCGTGTTCGACGTGCAGGTAAAGCGGATGCATGAGTACAAGAGACAGCTGCTCAACGTGCTCAAGATCATCACCCTGTACAACGAGATCAGAGAGAATCCCAACGGGGACTATACCCCCAGCACCTTCATTTTCGGCGGCAAGGCAGCACCGGGCTACTATATGGCCAAGGACATCATCAAGCTGATCTGGAGCTTAGGGGAAGAGATCCGCAAGGATAAAAAGGTCAACGAGCTGCTGTCCGTGCTGTATCTGGAGGACTACAACGTCAGCACAGCCGAGGTGCTCATGCCGGCCTCCGACATCAGTGAGCAGATCAGTCTGGCCGGCAAGGAAGCCAGCGGTACCGGCTGTATGAAGTTCATGATCAACGGTGCGCTGACCATTGGGACTCTGGATGGTGCCAACGTGGAAATGAAGGAAGCGGTGGGAGACGACAACATCTTCATCTTTGGGCTGAATGCCGAGGAAGTGGACAGTCTGTGGCGGCAGGGCTATTCGTCCCGTCTGTACTACGACACCAACGAACGGCTGCGCTCCACCATCGATCGTCTCCGTGGCAGCTTTGCCGGGAACTACTTTGGCGACATGGTTGGCTACTTCCTGTATGGGCACGGCGTGTCCGACCCGTATATGTGTCTGGCCGACTACGAATCCTATATGAACGAATACGCTCGTATGCTGCAGGTGTACCGGGATCCCACGGCGTGGACGAAGAAATCTCTGGTCAACATCGCCAGCGCCGGGTTCTTTGCTGCCGATCGAAGCATCCGGGAATATGCCGACAACATCTGGCACATCTCGCCAGTACGTTGACCGGTGCGGTAAAGCGCTCTGTGTGACAAAAGCATTCTAAAATAAATCCAATTAATTTTTCATGACATTCACAGAACAAAAACACAATACCACAAAGGATCTGTCTCTCTTTGGTGCTTTCTCCCAGAGAGAGACGATCACCTTTACCCTCTGTCCGCCAAAGGATACGGTGGTCACCTCGGTAGACATGGTCATCCACGGGGACGGCTGGGGACGGGAGACCTCCGTGTGGCGTACCTATTCACTGACAAAGGAAGCGTCCGGAAAGTTCACCATCACCCTGTCCATGCAGACCCTATGCGACACGCTGTCCATGGACGATGGCGGTCTGTTCTATTACCACTATCGGATCCAGGTGGGTGACGACATGCTGCTGCTGGGCGGCGAAGCACCTACGACTTTGACACCTGTAGTAGACGGACAAGGGGAACGGCAGTTGCTGGTGTATGACGGAGACTATCAGCCGCCCGAACCGGTCGAGGGGATCATGTACCACGTTTTCGTAGACCGCTTTGCGGGGACCGGCGTGGCGCAGCAAAACCAAAAACCGGGCACCGAACTGGATCCGGATTGGGAAAACGGCATTCCCCAATATGGCGCCTATCCGGGAGCCCAGGTCGCCAACAACGTATTCTTCGGCGGTGACCTGTACGGCATTGCGGAACACCTGCCGTACATTGCATCTTTGGGCACCGGCATTCTGTACCTGTCCCCCGTGTTCGATGCCGCTTCCAATCACAAATACGACACAGCGGATTACCTGTCCGTGGATGCCATGTTCGGTGGAGACGAGGCATTGTCGCATCTTTGTCGGGAAGCCAAAAAGTACGGCATCCGTGTGATCTTGGATGGCGTCTTCAACCACACCGGTGCGGACAGCCTGTATTTCAATCGATACGGACACTACGACTCTGTAGGCGCCTACCAATCCACCGATTCGCCGTACGCCGATTGGTACACCTTCCGAGAATTCCCGGACGACTACGAATGCTGGTGGGGTGTACAGATCTTGCCACGAGTCCGCAGTGACCATGCAGAATACCAAAAGTTCATCTTTGAGAAAGTCATACCCAAGTGGAAGGAAGCAGGCGTATACGGCTGGCGGCTGGACGTAGCAGACGAGCTGGACGACAGCTTTCTCACGGGTCTGCGAGAAGCTGTGCACAAGGGTACTGCTGATGGGTCACCCACGTGTGGGTTGCTGATTGGCGAAGTCTGGGAGGATGCGTCGGACAAGGTCAGCTACGGAAACCGGCGGCAATATCTATATGGAAGACAACTGGACGGCGTGATGAACTATCCGCTGCGGGATGCAGTCATTCGATACATCCTGGACGGAGACGTGGACGCACTGCGGCAGGGCACAGAACGGCTGTACCGGCGGTACCCCAAGTGGGCCTCGGAGCACGCCATGAACATCCTGTCCACCCACGACACCATCCGGATCCTGACGGCACTGGGTGGAGAACCCATGGGAGACCACACCAATGCCGAGCTGGCCGGTATGCATATGACCGCCGCAGAACGGGAAACCGGTGTACGCCA
>CAZLED010000178.1:0-2378 GCA_964558485.1 uncultured Ruminococcus sp.
GTCTTCTCGTTTGATGTTGTCCACCATGGGGATCTTGGCGCTGTCCACCTGATCCTCCAATCCATGCGGTGGCGTCAGAGGTTGATGGGGTGCCACGAAGCCGCAGTACAGGAAGAACGGTGCATTCGGTTCTCCGGTTCCATCGGGAGCGGTGCCCGTTTTTGCATAGTGCGCTAAGAAGTCTGTGGTACGGTCGCAGATCCAGCGGTCGTAGAACACCTCCTCCGGATAGCGGAAACGGCCAGTCTCGTCTGCGTCTGCCCAGCTTCTGGCGTCCGGATACCGTTTGCGCAGCTCCTGCATATAGGTGCCGTCCCCTTTGGTGGAGAACAGATCCAAGTATTGGTAACCAATGGGGTTGTTGTTGGGTGCATGGTCGTAGCTGCCCACAGCGGCGGTCAGGTAGCCACGATCGTTCATGCGCTCCGGCAGATACGTAGTGCCCGGCTTGCAGGGAATGTTGTTGGTCCAGGCATCGTGGGCAGACACCGGCAGACCTGTGACCATAGAGGCTCTGGCAGGGGCACACACGGTGGAGGCTGTGATGGCGTTGTCAAAGGTGATGCCGTTTTCGGAGAGGGCGTTCAGGTGCGGTGTGGCAATGAAGTCGGCACCGTAGGGACCAATGAAGTCCGGGCGCATCTGGTCTACAACGATCCATAGAATATTTCTTTTATCAGACATAATGAAATATCCTTTCTTGTAGATGCTTCAGGCCCGTTCCGGTTTCAGGCGCTTTTTGGCGGTGTATTCGGTCACCTCGATCCGGATCACGGAGACCACCTTCACCAGCTTTTCTTCAAAGGTGAAATCGCCGCCGGTCTGGGTCTTCATGAGCTCTACCATGGCTGCGATCTTTTCTGCCGGGTCTTCCACGAATACCGCCGTGCCTTTGCCCATCAGTGACCGGTATGCCATGCCATAGCGACAGGCCACGTCTCCGGAAAAAGGCGCTACGTCGCATTCCAGGGAGAAGAACACCTTGGGGTTTTTACGCAGGATATCCAGCTTCCGTCCTTGGGTGGCACCGTGGAGGTACAGAGTCAAGTGGCCGTCTTCGTCCATGGTGTAGCCGTAATTCATGGGCACCACATAGGGCTCGTCGCCGTCCACCATACCGATGTGCACCACCTTGCTCTTTTCTAAAATCTCCCGGATCTCGTCTCTGTCGGTCACCTGCCGCTCTCGTCTTGTCATGCCTTGCATATGTGTACCACCTTTGTCTGCTTCTGTTATCGTGATTTTGTACTGCTATAATTGTATCACGTTACAGACACCCTGTCAAGAGGCTGTGGTTTTCTTCGGCGGTTTTTGTCAAGCCTATTGCATCTGTGCCACATTTGCGGTATAATGAGAGAAACATAGCGGAAGGAGACTACTATGATCACTTTACTTACACCGGCACCGGAGGCCGTTCTGGATCTCTGCACGGCTACCCAGCGGCAGTTTGCCAAACACAGCCTGGACTATGCGACGCCTGCCTTTGACTGGCGTCACCTGACCGAGACCACCGAATCGGACTGTTCCCTGCCTGCACCGATCCATTTTGCCTGGGAGGCAGATATATCCGATCCGTTCACGCTGGAGATCGCTGCTGCCGAAGATTTCACCTGCTCATTGGTTCGTTCTGTAGAATGTACGAACACAGCGGCGGATGTATACAATCTGGAGATCGGTCGCCGGTACTTCTGGCGTGTCCGGCAGAATGGAGCGGTCAGTGCAGTGCGGTCCTTTTCCACCTGTGCCGATGCACCTCGTTGGCTCTACATCGATGGGATCACCAATGTACGGGACTTGGGTGGCTGGCGTACGCCCTGTGGTGACAAGCCCCATGGAAGGATCCGGCAAGGGCTGCTCTATCGTGGGTCGGAGATGGACATTCACAAGACCATCACGGATGCCGGGATCACAGAGCTACGGGATCATTTGGGGATCAAGACCGATCTGGATCTGCGTGGGGAAGTCGTGGGCAAGCGGTTCGACAGTCCTCTGGGGGACACTGTACAGTTTCGGCTGGTACCCATTGGCGCCTATGACGAATTCTGCAAGGATACGGCGCCATACCGTGAGATCTTCTCGATCTTAGCAGATCCGGAGAGTTATCCCATCTATTTTCACTGCTGGGGTGGTGCCGACCGAACCGGGTCTCTTTCCTGCCTGATCGAAGCGCTGTGCGGCGTTTCGGATGCGGATCAGGACACCGATTATGAACTGACTTCCCTGTCCGTCTGGGGACAGCGCAGCAGCCGTGGCGAAGGTTGGCAGGCACTTTTGCAGGAGCTTGGTACGCTGGGAGACACACGACAGGAACAGGCTCGTGGCTTTCTGCGGCGTGCCGGGGTAACGGATGCGGTCATGGATCGGGTCGTGGAGATCTT
>CAZLED010000179.1:0-2353 GCA_964558485.1 uncultured Ruminococcus sp.
CAATCCTGCGCATCCGCTTCCTATAATTAAAATATCTGTTTTCATTTCTCTATTCCTTATCTGCTAAGCTCTAACATTCTGTTAAGAGGCTTCATTGCCGCCTCTCTTACTTCATCACTTACAAGCACTTCATTGCTGCCTGTTCTTAAAACCTCTGCCACCTTTTCAGCAGTAACCAGCTTCATATCACCACAAATTTGCCTGTCCGTCAATGTGTAGAATTTTTTACCGGAATTATTCTTTTTAAGCTCATAAAATACACCGATTTCGGTTCCAATAATAAATTCTTCTTTTTCCGAGTGATTGACATAATTAATAATCCCCGAAGTGCTTCCTATGTAATCTGCATTATCAAGCACATCCTTTGTACACTCAGGATGTACCAGAAACTCAGCATTTGGATGGTCTTTCTTTGCTTTCAATACATCCTTGGCTGTTATGGCGGCATGGATAGGACAATAACCATCATTAAGTATTACATTTTTCTCCTTAACCTGCTCCGCCACATATCTGCCCAGATTTCCATCCGGTATAAAGAATATGTTTTTATTTGGAAGGTTCTTTACTATTTTTACGGCATTTGCACTGGTTACACAAACGTCAGAATAAGTTTTAATTTCTGCTGTGGAATTTATGTAGCATACTACTGCCAGATCCTCATACTTTTCTTTCATTTCCTTAATTTTATTCAAATCCACCATATGCGCCATAGCACAATCTGCTGTTATGTCCGGCATAAGTACTGTCTTTTCAGGGTTAAGTATCTTTGCGCTTTCGCCCATAAAGGACACCCCGCAAAAAACTATGGTATCAGCCTCAGCTTCCTTTGCCACCTTACTCAGATAATAAGAATCTCCTATATAATCTGCAATCTCCTGTACCTCATCAGGAACATAGTAATGTGCCAGAATAACTGCGTTTTTTTCTTTCTTTAACGACTTAATCTCTTC
Organism: uncultured Ruminococcus sp.; assembly: GCA_964558485.1. Classification (GTDB taxonomy): domain Bacteria; phylum Bacillota; class Clostridia; order Oscillospirales; family CAG-272; genus UMGS1696. The sequence goes on from CAZLED010000179.1 coordinate 951, forward strand.
TAAAGCAGTCATTTTTCCTCCATTCCGAGAACCGTCTGTTCTCTATCAGTATGAGGCGTATTATAACACTAAACTTTACAGGTGACAAGACAGTAAAACTGACAACATTGTACTTTTGGAAATACAAAGATAAATCAGCTCCCTATTCTATCTCTCAGCAAAAGCAAACATAAGTAAGTTGACAGTAAACTCTCTACCCTTCGCCGTCCATATAACATCACCATGATATTTCTCAACAATTCGCCCTACATTGCTTAGACCAATACCATGCTCCTTTTTATCTCTCTTACTGGTTTCAATAACAAAATTATTTTTTATATCTCCGGTTTGTCCATCAAGGCTTCCATCATATGTGTTTTTAATTAGCATACGCATATTTCCATGATCATATTTCATCCTTACGCTTATCTTATTCTGAACTCTTCCACCATTTTGTAAGCAACCTTCTATGGCATTATCTAGCAGATTGCCAAATACTATTACAAAATCCTGTTCATTATATCTCAAGTCCTTCGGAATGTTTATTTCTTCTGTAAACTCAATATTCTGTGAACGAGCATAACTCTTCTTCATATCAAGCATAGCATCAATAAGAATATTTCCTGAATCCATTGTATGTACTGTCTTTTGATTAAAATTCAAACCATCTATATACTTACATATTTCATCCACTTTGACTTCCGGAGAATTTTCGCTTTCTGCCACACTCTTTAATACAGATATGTGATTATTCATATCGTGTCTTAATCTGGATGTTTCTTCTCTGGCGCTCTTGATACCTTCATACCATTCTGTATATAACTCAGCCTGCTTACGGTAAACTTCCTTTTCTATACGAAGCTTGTTACTTTCTATAGAAAGAGTATAGAAATAATAACTGATGAAGTCCAGTAGGACCAATATACAGACAACTATAATCTGTGTTAAAGAGAAATCATTGCTTTTAGTCATATAAACACCATAAATTAACACAGCAAAAAAGCACATAAACGAATTAAGAATAACTAATCCAGATTGATTATTTTTAATTTCGTCATCTGATTTTAATTTCCAAAAATGAACCGGAAACTGTATTCCCAATAAAATGGCAATTTGGACTATCAATAATAAAACATTTCTCATGGATGTATTAACTCCAATATCTGACATATCAATAAGATTGACCATTACAAACACACCCACCACTAACAATTCTAATGACGTACTTAAAACAATATATGTTATTGTCATAATCGCCTTTTTCTTTAATGACCCTTTCGCCATAAACAATGCTATAACAAAAAAAATTAAAAACGAACCAATACCAGTTGCTACTGAATTATTAATAAACGTTTCATTAACATAATTTATTATTTCTGCCCCGACAACGCACATTGGTAACCATTTCCAAGAGTGTTTCAAAC
>CAZLED010000180.1:0-2303 GCA_964558485.1 uncultured Ruminococcus sp.
GGGGGCAAAACGGAACAATCGTGTACGATGGAAACCAATTCCAAAAACAAAAAACAACGCCCGTGCGGGCGTTGTTTTATCGGAGATTTAGCGAGCGGCTTTGACTGCGGCACTCGTGCCCCAGTAAACGATGTTACCCGCCTGTTTGAATACCCAGTCGGTGTCATCTTTCTCTTTGTCTTTGTTTGCTTCGTCGGTCAGCTTCTCATAAGCGGTTTTCGCATCGGCTTTGTCGGCAAAGTAAACGATGGTGACATGGTCGGTCTTGCCGTCCGCGGTCTTGGTGCCGGTGACAACGGCATCCACATTGACGCCGGTGACCAGTTTCATGGCAGCAGGAACAAGCGTGGTGTCTTTCGCGGCGGTGTAGCCGGCATCTTTCAGGGCGGCTTCTGCCTTACCGGGGTCGGAAGCGGGCGCGCAGGAAGCAAAGACTGCGACACACATCACTGCCACGAGAACGAGAGATACGAGTTTTACGATTTTTTTCATGTCCATTCTCCTTATGTAGAATTTAAGTGGTAATAGTATTATAGAAATTTATTGATACTCTGTCAACAGATTCTTCAATTCTTCTACACAATTTGTCGGATTTTGTTTCTTATCTTTTTCACCGCTATTGGAGAAAGGTGGGAGCCGCGAAATACGCCTTGCTCCGCGCGCGGCTTTGTGATAGAATCAAGACAGAATACAAGACAAGAGTTCGGCGGGAGGAGACTGTAGTGCGAGAGGTAAGGATACTGACGGATGAGAGACTGCGGGCGCTGTTCGCCCCGCGGCCGCGCGACTGCCATAAAGGCACATTCGGCACGGTGGGACTCATCGGCGGGTGTATACGGTACAGCGGCGCGGCGAAACTCGCGAACCTCGCATTGTCCGCTCTGCGCGCGGGGTGCGGCATCAGCCGTCTCGCGGTGCCCGAGAGTCTCACACAGGCGGTGCTCCCCTATCTGGTCGAGAGTACCCTCTATCCGCTCCCCGTCGATGAGAGCGGGAATCTCCGCTATACCTCCGAGGCGGCAGAGGGCTTTCTCCGCGGACTCACCGCCGTCGGATGCGGCATGGGTTGGGACGAGAATCCCGCAGGGGCGAACTACCTCGAAGCGTTTCTCGCGCGCGAAGGTCTCACGCTGCTCCTCGACGCGGGGGCACTCGGGCTTCTCGCGAAGAACCCCGCACTCTTGCGTTCACACACCGCACGGGTGATTCTCACGCCGCACCCGGGCGAGTTCTCCCGTCTGACGGGTGCGAGTATCCCCGAAATCCTCGCGCACCCGCAGGAGATGGCGGAGGGATACGCGCGGGAGCATGACTGCATTCTGCTCCTCAAAGGGACAGAGACCATTGTGACAAACGGGGAAGAGACCTACCGTGTCGACCGCGGCGGCGCAGGCATGGCGACCGGAGGGAGCGGAGATGTCCTATCGGGTGTGCTCACCGGGATGATGGGCTATCTCGGAGCGACACCCGAGATAGTCGCGGCGGGTGCCTATCTCGCGGGGGTCGCAGGGGAACTGGCAGAAGAGAAAATGACCGATATCGCGATGACCGCCCGCGATACCGTCGAGGCACTCCCCGCGGCAATCCGTCTTTTGAGAGAAGAAAAATGACCCCAAATACAGGCAAAATCCCTCTTCCGTGCTTGACAGAAGAGGGGTTATTCATTATAATGGACGGGATTATTCCAAAGTGCTGTCCGCAGGAGGCGAACCATGGAAGACGAAACCAAGCAAGAAGAAGTGAAAACCGTACCGGATACTCCGCAGGAGAAAACGAGAAAACCCGAGAGTAAGTTCGGGGCGTTTCTCAAACGGAAACAGATCGAAATCTCGCCCAAGCGCTATTTCATCGATGCGATGGGCTCGATGGCGCTTGCGCTCTTTGCGACCCTGCTCATGAGTTCCATCCTCGGGACGCTCGGGGACCTCATCTTCGGAGCCGCGTCTGCGACCGATTTCCTCCATGTCATCAAGAAGTACGCCGCACAGGCGACCGGTATGGCAATCGGCGCGGCGATCGCTTACAGCCTGAAAGGCTCTCCTCTCGTCATCTTCGCGTCGGCAGCGGTCGGCGCACTCGCGAATGATATGAAGTTCGGAGGGCTCGCCGCCAACTCCGCCGAATATGTCGGGATCCCGTTCGTCGGGGATATGCGGTTCGCGGCGGGTCCCGCGGGCGTGTTCTTCGTGGTGATTATCGCGACGGAAGTCGGGAAGATGGTGTCGAAAGAGACCAAGGTGGATATTTTAGTGACGCCCCTGACCGTCCTCATCGTCGGCTATGTCGCGTCGTGGGTTATCTGC
>CAZLED010000181.1:0-2231 GCA_964558485.1 uncultured Ruminococcus sp.
GCCTTTTTGATGGCACGTTCGATGTTGTCGTTGGGCACGCTGTTGGACTTTGCCTTGGCGATCAGATCACGGAGCTTGCCGTTGGTGCTGGGGTCGCCGCCGCCTTCTCTGACGCAGATGGCGATCTCTTTACCGATCTTGGTGAAGACCTTCGCCTTTTGTGCGTCGGTCTTCTCCTTCTTATTCTTAATATTGTTCCACTTACTATGACCAGACATATAACTTAACCTCGTACTCTATTTTTATAAAATTGTATTCTTTAGATTTTTTCCGGTGTCTTCATGCAGATCAGGTGCAGTGCAGACGCCAGAACGGTATTCACAGCCTTGGTGATCCGCAGACGCAATGCCTTGGTGCCTGCATCCTCGGCAGAGAGAATGGGGCAAGCACGATAGAACCGGTTGAAAGCGGTACACACATCGATAACATACCGGGCAATGACGCAGGGCTCGTATTCTTCAATGGCCTGCAGTACCCGTTCCGGGAACTTGGACAGAGTCTTGAGCACGTCTGCTTCTTCGGGCATGGTGATCTCCGCATCTGCGTCAGAAAGCTCCCCGGCCTTTTCCAGAATGCTGCAGGTTCTCGCATAGGTATACTGGGCATAGGGACCGGTGCTGCCTTCAAAGCTCAGGGCAGACTCCATAGTGAAGTTAATGTCCTTGATCCGGCTGTTGTACAGGTAGTTGAACACAATGGCGCCCACGCCAACGGCTTCTGCGGTAGCTTCACGATCGGGCAGGTCGGGGTTCTTTTCGTCCATGATCTCGGTGACCTTTTCGATGGACTGCCGGAACAGATCCTTCAAAAGCACCACGTTGCCGGTTCTGGTAGCCAGCTTGGCACCGCCGATGCTGACCGTACCATAGGGCACGTGCACCAGCTCGTTTACCCAATCGTAGCCCATGAGCTCCGTGACCTTGAACCACTGGGCAAAGTGCAGGCTCTGGCCGGAGGAGGTCACGTAGATACACTTATCGAAGTTGTAGGTGTTCTTTCTATATACAGCGGCGGCGATATCCCGGGTCGGGTACAGGGAAGAACCGTCCTTCTTCAGGATCAGGCAGGGTGGCATACCATATTCGGACAGGTCCACGATGGAGGCACCGTCGTCCAGCTTCAGCAGACCCTTATCCTTCAGGATCTGGATCTGTGCCGGCATTTTATCGGAATAGAAGCTTTCGCCCAGATAATAGTCAAAGGTAATACCGAGTTGCTTGTAGGTCACCTGGTATTCCTTCATGCTCACTTCCATAAACCACTTCCACAGAGCGATATTCTCCGGGTCGTGTTCTTCCATTTTCTTAAATTCAGCTCTGGCTTCGTCGTTGAGGGACGGGTCTTTTTCGGCTTCCTGGTGGAATTTCACATACAGCTCCACCAAGCCATCGATCCCTTTTTCTTCTACGGTAGCCTTATCCCCCCAACGCTTGAAGGCAACGATCTGCTTACCGTTCTGCGTACCCCAGTCGCCCAGGTGGTTGATGCCGATGCACTTGTACCCAGCAAATTCGTGGAGCAGCTTCAGGGAGTGACCGATCACCGTTGTACCCAAGTGACCGATGTGGAAGGGCTTGGAGGTATTGGGAGAGGAATAGTCCAGTACTACGGTCTTGCCGTCTCCCATATGGGATGCGCCGTACCGGTCTCCTTCGGCTTCCACGGCGGTCAGCACGTGGGCTTTCAGGTAGGCCGGAGCGATCTTAAAGTTGATGTAGCCGCCAGCGGGAGCCACCGAGGTAAAGGTGTCGTCAGCGATCTCTGCTGCCAGGGCTGCGGCGATCTTCGGCGGTGCATTGCGCAGGACCTTGGCATACCGGAAGCAGGGGAAAGCCAGGTCTCCCATATTTTCGTCCGGTGGATATTCCAGGGTATCGGCCAGCTCTGCTGCATCGGCGTCCAGGTCGTACACCTTTTTCAGGGCTTCTACGATCCGTTCAGCAGCGATTTTTTTACAGTTCTGCATTTGTTTCTTCTTTCTCTTCTATAATCTCGATCATTCCACAAACGGCAGGGCTTCGTCGTGCTTCTTGGCCTGCTCGTTCAGGATGCCGTGGATCTTTCTTACGGGGTTCAGCAGGGTGCTGATGGACTTATCCTGGTTCAAGGTATCTACGATCAGCGCCACGTATTTGCACATATTCACGTCCACGTACCATTCCCGTTCCATCAACGCCGGGGCGTGGTAGGGCAGGTTGGTGGGGAAGCACTTGGAGAAGATGCCCTCTGCG
>CAZLED010000182.1:0-2205 GCA_964558485.1 uncultured Ruminococcus sp.
CCGCCATGCATTGACGATACGGGTCTTATGCTCCGGCTGTACACGGGCGTACACGGAGTACTTTTCCACAGCAGAATCGAATTCTTCGTCGGAGATCTTGTCCAGCTCGGCACCGGTGATGGCGGCAGCAGGATCGTCTAAGATCCCCAGCTGCATAGCGATGGCAACGGCCGTATCCTTGTGGTCACCGGTGATCATGATGGGACGCACACCGGCATTCCGACATTCTTCAATGGCAGGCTTCACTTCCGGACGAACGGGGTCGATCATACCGGTCAGACCGATGAAGCACAGGTCACATTCCACATCCGTCGGCTCATAGGAGGCAGGTTCCGCAGGCAGCAGCTTCTGGGCAGCCGCCAGCACACGGAGTGCCTTGTCTGCCATAGCTTTGTTGGCAGTGAGAATGGCCTTCCGGTGGGCATCGGTCATGGGAACGATCTTGCCGCCTTCCAGCATATGGGTACAGTTCTTCAGCACTTCGTCCGGCGCACCCTTGGTGAACTGGATCAGCTTTCCCTCCGCTGTACGATCAACAATGTTGAATCCGTCAACATTGTTGGACTTAACATGGACATCATCCATGTTAAGCCGATGAACCGTTGTCATCATTTTCCGCATGGAATCGAAGGGGACTTCGCCGATCCGGGGCAGGTCGTTCTTCTGGTTATTCTTATCCAGTCCCAGCTTTGCGGCATAGTTGACCAGAGCACATTCGGTGGGTTCGCCCACTGCTTCGCCGTTTTCCAGCTGAGCATCGGAGCACAGGGACATGGCAGTGGCCAGCAGAGTCTCGTCTTCACCCCAATGCTCTACAACGGTCATCTTATTCTGGGTCAGGGTACCGGTCTTGTCGGAGCAAATGATCTGGGTACAGCCAAGGGTCTCCACGGCGGTCATCTTCCGGATGATGGCGGCACGATGGGACATATTGGTGACACCGATGGACAGCACGATGGTCACCACGGTAGCCAGACCTTCCGGGATCGCAGCTACGGCCAGGGACACAGCCACCATAAAGGTATCCAGCAGGGTGTGCAGCGTGATACCGTCACCGGCGATCAGAGAGCGGATCAGGTTGATGGCAAAGATCACCACGCAGATACCAATGACCAACCAGGTCAGGATCTGGGAAAGCTGGGCCAGCTTCTTCTGCAGCGGCGTCTTGCCGTCCTCGGCATTTGCCAAAGCATCTGCGATCTTGCCCATTTCGGTATCCATACCGGTGGCAGTCACCACAGCGGTGCCACGGCCGTATACCACGGTGGAGCCCATGAAGACCATGTTCTTACGGTCGCCCAGTGCCACGTTGCCGTTTTCGCCAGCGGTCAGTGTGGCATCGGTCTTGGTCACGGGAACGGACTCACCGGTCAAGGCGGCCTCCTCGATCTTCATGCTGGCACAGGTCAGGATCCGGGCGTCGGCAGGTACGGCGTCACCGGCTTCTAAGATGATCACGTCCCCCACCACCAGGTCTTCGCTGCGGATGGTCTGTTGGTGTCCGTCACGCAAAACCTTGGACGTAGCGGCAGCGATCTCCTGCAGAGCTGCGATGGCCTTTTCTGCCTTGCTTTCCTGCAGCACGCCCAGCACCGCATTGATGATGACCACCGCCATGATGATCAGCACGTCCGACGGAAATTCGTTCTCGAAGATGGCCATGACACCGGAGATGACGGCCGCCACCAGCAGGATGATGGTCATGGGCTCGGCGAACTGCTGGAAGAACCGCACGATCATGGGTGTCTTCTTGCCTTCCACCAGCTTGTTCTTACCATTCTTTTCCAGTCTTGCCGCCGCCTCGGTACTACTGAGACCGGCTTCTGTGGCAGACAGCTCCGACAGCACTTCCTCTGTCGAACTTAGGTATTCCTTCATACATCGTTTCCTTTCTGATTCTTGTCCGTTCTATCCTTCCCCAAAAGAGGTGCCGATAGACGGGGATCGATCGCAAAGAGAGCAGATACGAAAAAAGAGACTTCCTGCTCCCCGCAGATAAGTCTCATCATTTCAAATAAAGCCAGAGTGCCGCGTGGACACCCGTGTGTTGGCAGAATTACAGAGATTCGCACCTCTGCCGACTACTCCCTTGTCTTACGAGGATATTGTAGCATATTTAGGTTGGTTTGTCAAGAGGGGAAAGAAAATTTCTCACGGAAATCAATTTTCAAAAATCTTGCACAGTACCGCCGGATCTAGCAAACA
>CAZLED010000183.1:0-2200 GCA_964558485.1 uncultured Ruminococcus sp.
CCGTGGATTCTCCCGACAGACTGTATCACGCAGCCAAGGCGTTCGGCAGATTCCAGAATATGCTGGCTGACTATCCGGCGGAGACCCGGCATGAGACCATCGTACAGTTCCACGACACCAGAAAGCGGTTCCGGGATTTTGTAGAGGCCGTGGAAGCCAACAAGTCCGGCAGAGCGGATACCTGTCGGGACGAGATCCAGTTCGTGCTGGACAGAGAAGCCGACTGCTCCATCGTGGTGGATGCCATTGCCAAGGGTGAAATTCCGCTGCGTGTGACCCACAACGATACCAAGCTGAACAATGTGCTGCTGGACGAAGTGACCGGCGAAGGCGTTTGCGTTATCGACCTGGACACCGTTATGCCCGGTTCCCTGCTATATGACTACGGCGATGCTCTGCGTTTCGGTGGTTCCAGCGGTGCCGAGGATGAACCGGACCTGTCCAAGATCTGGTTTGTGATGGAAAACTTCGAAGCCTTCACCAAGGGTTTCCTGGAAGAGCTGGTGTCCATCACGGATAAGGAGCTGGAGCTGCTGGCCTTCTCCATCAAGCTGATGACCCTGGAATGCGGTTCTCGCTTCTTAGCTGACTACATCAACGGCGACACCTACTTCAAGACCAAGTATCCCGAACACAACCTGGTCAGAGCACGTACCCAGTTCAAGCTGGTGGCCGACATGGAAGCCCACATGGACGAAATGAACGCCATCGTACACAAGCTGGCTGGCAGATAAGATATCTTTGTAAGGAAAAAAGGCTCGTCTATTCTGAAAACGGATAGACGAGTTTTTCAGAACGCCAACGTTTTTTTTTGAAAACCTATTTACAAATTGTGAATAATATGCTATAATGGTATGGTATTCCAAAACGAGACATAAGGAGAATTCATACCATGAGAAAACGTACATCCACGCTGCTTTTGGCGGCACTTTTGCTTTCTTCCACGACGGCTATGGCAGCTTGTGGGCAAACAGAAACCATGGAAGAAACCACGAACGAAACCACGACCAGTGCCAATACAACACAGGCAGAGACCGATCTGTTTGCGGCGTACCGTGGCATCGATTTGGGCGGACGTACTGTAAATATTTCCGTCAGCTCCAATGTAACGGAAGATGGTGGCGGTATGCCCACGTCCTATCCCTACATTGCCGGACCGGAGGAGATCACTGGGGAAAGTGTGCAGGACAGCGTTTTCCAGCGGAATCTGGAAGTGGAAGAAATGCTCAACTGTACCCTGCACCATGAGGCACTGGATCTGAACTACGACAAGGTGCAGCCCTATATCGAGACACAGGTGTTGTCCGGCGATGCATCGGTGGATTATTATGTCAACGACCAATTGGGTCTGTTGCTTTCGGCTATGAAGGGATACTTCCTGGATCTGGCAGACAAATCGAATTTTGGAGAGTACTACTTCGATCTGAATTCGGATGTGTATTACAGCGAATATATGCAACAGCTTTCTGTGGGACATAAGCGGTTTATCATCACCGGCGACTACTTTATCGATACCCTGCGTGCGTCTCATGTGCTGTATATGAACAAAAACATTGTGAGTGATCTGTATGGCAATGGTGACGCGATCTATGAGCTGGTGCTGGACGATGCCTGGACCCTTGGCAAGATGAATGAGATCATCACGGATGCGTATGTGGATACCAATGGGGACGGTACTGCCGATGAAGGGGACCAGTATGGGCTGGTAGGACACGCCGGTCGTACGATCCTGGCCTACTATGTATTCTATTACACGACGGACTGCAAGGTGGTAAAATTTGACAATGACGGACTGCCGTACATCGATACCGCTTGCCAGGAGACGCTGAGCAAAATGGCAGAGATGCTGATCGCCACCGATACCAACGTTGGCACCTATCGGACCGATTCTGTTGTCAACAGCTTGCTGAAGTTTGTCAATGGCGGTTCCCTGTTCACCTACTTCCAGAAGGTCGGCGACATGGAGCAGGCTTCCATCCGGGAATTTGATGGTATGGGTGTGGTGCCCTATCCCAAAAAGGACGAAAGCCAGGCAAAGTATATGACGCTGGTACACGATACCGCCGAAATGGGTGCAGTGCCGGTAACCACGGTTGGCGATGCAGCTACGGCAGTCAGTGCGGTCATTCAGGTGCTGTCCACCCATGCCCATGAAAACTTGCTAGAAAAATACTATGAAGTGGCTCTGAAATCCAAGTAT
>CAZLED010000184.1:0-2181 GCA_964558485.1 uncultured Ruminococcus sp.
CAGGGTCATGCCCTTCAGCGAATAGTAGGCAGCCATTTCGCAGATCAACATGGAGGCCACCACGGAGTCCTTGTCTCTGGCGTGACCACCCTTCAGGTAGCCATAGCTTTCCTCGTAGCCCAGCAGATAGGTGCCCTCTCCGGCTTCCTCATGCTCCCGGATCACTTCGGCGATGAACTTGAACCCGGTCAGCACGTTGTACAGCTTTACGTTATGGGCCTTGCAGATCGCCGTTGCCATTTCGCTGGTCACGATGGTCTTGACGCAGTAGCCGTCCTTCGGCATGGTGCCCTGCTCTTCCAATGCGTTGAAGATGTAATCCAGCAGCAGAGAGCCCATCTGGTTGCCGTTGATGCACTGGAACACGCCGTTTTTGTCTCTTGCCATAACGCCTACACGGTCTGCGTCCGGGTCGGTGGCGATGATCAGGTCACTCTTCACCTGTTCGGCCAGCTCGATGCCCAGCGTGAAGGAGGCCGGGTATTCCGGATTGGGTTTTGCCAGACCGGGGAAAGAACCGTCCGGTGCCATCTGCGCTTCTACCGGATACACATACTTGGCACCGATGCGCTTCATGATCTCCGGCACCAGCTTGGCTCCGGCACCAAACAGAGGCGTGTACACGATCTTGAGCTGCTCGGCTGCCTTGGCTACCAGACCCGGATACACCTGTTCTTTCAGCAAGCTTGCCAGATAGGATTCGTCGAAATCGGCACCGACCATGGTGACCAGATCCCAGTTGGCCTTGTCGGCAGCGGGTACGTCGTTCAGGATGTCGGCAGACAGGATCAGGGCAGACACCTTATCGGCCATCTGTGCGGTGGGCTGTGCGCCGTCTTCCCAATACAGCTTATAGCCGTTGTACTGGCTGGGGTTATGGGAGGCGGTGATATTGATCCCGGCGATGGCTCCAAAGTGGCGTACACCATAGGACAGGCAGGGGGTAGGACGCAGGGCATCGAACAGGTACACCTTGATCCCATGGGCGGTCAGGACTTCGGCACAGCGGCGAGCAAAGTCGTCGGAGTGGTGGCGGCTGTCATATCCGATCACCACGCCACGGGCCTTGGTCTCATTTCCCATAGAGTCGATCAGTCTGGCTACGCCTTCGGTGGCCTGGGCTACGGTGTAGTTGTTCATCATACCGGTACCGGCACCCATCTTGGAGCGCAGACCACCGGTGCCAAATTCCATATAGGAAGAAAACCGGAATGCGATCTCCTCCGTATTGCCGGCCAGGGACTGCAGCTCTGCCTTGGTATCTGCATCCACGTGGTCCGAAGCCAGCCATGCCTGATACCGTTCCATATATTGTTCCATATTCATCTATTTCCTTTCATGCTATTTGACTATATCGTATGGTCTCATTTGATGAGCAGCGTCACACAACGGTATACAGGCCCACCAATGTATAGCGCAGCTGGGACGCCTTCAGAAACAACACCAGCGTCGGCAGGTCACCGTGGGTCATGTCCAGCTCCAGGCAATACTCCTGGCTACGGTCGCCGTATTCCAATGGGATGCTGTACACGGCGGTCACCACGGCACCGATGGTCTCACAGGCGTTCAGCAGTGCGCCGATGCAGCGATCCTCCGACAGGACCACCGACAATGCCGCATTCGTGGGCACCTGGGTCTGCTCTTTTTCCAAAATCCTACGCCTTAGCAGCACGAACCGCATGATGGATTCGTCTGCCATCTCTACCTGGGTCTCCATGCAGATCTTCAGGTCGTATTTGTCGATGAGCTTGCGGAAGGAGGTCAGGTGTCCGTCCGTGGAGGTGTACAGTGGCAGGATACAGTAGTGGCACCGACCGTTGTACACTTCCTCACAGACCGCCGCATAGCTGGTGAAATATTCTGCCGTCAAACCGGGGATCTGCTTTGCAAAGCGCTGCCAGGCCTGGTCGGTATAGCGGTTCTGCATATAGGCCGTACGGGACGCTGTGGTATCGGTATCCTCGTCCGTATCCTCGTTTTCCTCCGGTGCATCGTCTGTGTCCGACAGGCTTAGGCAGAAAAGCGCAGATGCGGTTTTGTCCACAAAGCGACGGCAAAAATCGGCGAACCGGGGACTGCACAAAGCCACTTCATTGGGCAGCAGATCCTCCGGTGCCGCATCCGGAGAACCGGACAAATACAGGGCTGTGCCCCATGGAAATGAAAGTTCAAAATATTGAC
>CAZLED010000185.1:0-2163 GCA_964558485.1 uncultured Ruminococcus sp.
ACCGGCGATGTACTCCGGCGTACCCAGGCCACCATGCTGCACCAACACCAAAGGGCGCTTGTCTGTACCCGCTCGCCGAAACCAAAGACCGGTCAGCACGACCGCCGGCAGCACCTCCATGTGGACACGCAGGATCGTGTAGTCCCCTTCTCTGCCCAGCACTTCTTCGGTGGCTGTGGATGGCGTACACATTCTCTGTTCCGTCAGTGGCCAGCCCAGCATCCTACAAAACCGTTCTCTATGGGCTGTGGCATTGGTGAAGATATCGGCACAGCGCCTGGTGCGCTCGGCAGCAAAAGCGTCTTCTCTTGCCTGGATCAAAGCGTCCAGACCGTCCCGGTACGCCGTCTTTGGGGCACGACTCTGCTCCATGGGCTCCCGGAACTGCATGGGTTCGTAGCTTGCCATATCTATTCTTTACTCCCGTTCCAGCACTACCAGCACCGTGCCGAACAGTGGGATCGTCACGTAGGCATCCATGTCGGTGCAGGCGGTCTTTTCTTCCCGCAGAACGGTGTTGTCGTGGGTATCGTCCAGCAGCTGGTACCGGATCTTCCAAGTCCCTGCAGGCAGGCCGGTGAGAGACAGCTTGACCTCTTTGGCCGGTGCGGTGTCGTCGTCGGTGTAGTTGGTCAGCAGCACGGCGCACTTGGTATCCGACGTGGCGGCAGCGGCGTAGATGGTATCGGTCTGGGCAGGCACCTCCGCTTCGGTACCGATGCGATACAGGGTATCGAACATGGGGAAGGTGTAGTAGCCCTTCAGCGGCAGCAGGGTGTCGGTGTCAAACATACCGTTCATGCCGCAGGGTCTGGCGTCGTAGTACATGAAATGATCCATGGGCGAGTCCTGTGCGCAGATCATGGAAGCGGCGATAAAGGATGCACCCTTGATGCCCTTTTCCATCCGCAGCGAATATCGCCAATCGTCGTTGAGCCAACCCTTGATGTAGTTCCATTCGTTCAGGATGATCTCCGTATCCGTGAAGCCATAGGCGTCCAGCTCCCGTCTGGCTTTTTCGGCCTGGGCACGGTAATCGGCAGGATTTCTGGTATAGCCGTGGAAGGAGAAGAAATCCAGGTGCAACTTTCTGTCCCGCACCACGTCAAAGATCCGCTTGTTCCAGGTGTCGTTCCAGGCACTGCACAAAGCCGGTCCACCGATCTTCAGGTTGGGGAAGCAGGTCTTCAGGTGGGACAGGGTCGTGGCAAACAGCTCCACGAACTGCTCCGGTGTGCCCTGCCAACAAGGATTGGTACCATCGGCGTTGCCACAGTCCGGCTCGTTCCAGATCTCCCAATATTCGATGCCGTAGTGGAAGCCGTCTGCCCAGCCTTCGTTGTAGTGGCGGATGATGTGTTCGCATACACGTGCCCACTTGGCAAAATCGGCCGGCGGATAGGTGCCAAATTTGTACTCATGCTCGATGGATGCACCCAGACGATAGAACACTTTTGTGCCGGTCTCAAGGATGTCGGCCAGATAGGTATCCGTGGGACCAAACACATAGGAGGCCGGATCGTTTTCGTCGGCGGCAAAATTCTTGAAGATCCGGTGTACGTCTACGATATGCTCTCCACCGTAACCGGCATAAAAAGAAGCATCGTGGTTCCGGGCAAAGGGGATACCGGCCTTGGCGTAGTTTTCAGCATTGGAGGTGCCGCGAACCTTCGAGCCGGCAGGGCCGTTGTTGACCGAGTGCATGGGCTTGATGGGGCCTGTTGTTTTAGCAAAATTAACAAGGATCTGTTCCATATGTATGCTCCTGTTGGTAGGATTTTTGTTGTCTATCGGATAGCACAAAAGCACAGGATTGTCAAGAGCAAACATGAAAAAAGTGCCTTTTCGGGCAGAACCATCTATGGGCTCTCCCGTCCGGGCACTTTCGTTTATTCTTTCGGGAGCAGCTTTCCGGTCAGCGCACAGAACTGAGCAGTGGTCAGCTTTTCGCCACGGACATCCGGTCGCAGTCCCATGGCTTCCAAGGCAGCGGCAGTCACATCCTTGGGGTATTTGCCGGACAGGCTGTTGACCAGGGTCTTGCGTCTTTGGCCAAATGCCATGCCGATCACATCCGACACAGCCTCGCCAAAGGCATCACAGGCGCTGTCCTCGGTGGGTGCATCCGGGTAGATCTGGCGCAGTCCACCGTGGGGCAGAATG
>CAZLED010000186.1:0-2151 GCA_964558485.1 uncultured Ruminococcus sp.
CCTGGCGGATCCACCAGGTGGCGTAGGTGGAGAATTTGTAGCCCTTGGTGTAGTCGAACTTTTCCACCGCTTTGATAAGCCCTAAGTTTCCTTCCTGGATCAGGTCAAGGAAGTACATACCCTTGCCCACGTACTTTTTAGCGATGCTGACCACCAGACGCAGGTTGGCTTCCACCAGCTCATTTTTGGCGGCTTCGTCTCCATGGGCGATCCGCTCTGCCAGATACTGTTCTCTGTCGGAGTCCAGCAGCGGGATCTTACCGATATCCTTTAAGTACATCCGCACCGGGTCATCGACAGCCACGCCTTCCTCACTCAGGAATTTGTCGATGTCCTCATTGTCATCCATATCGCCGGAGTCTGCCATATCGGCATAGCTGTCATCACTTTCCATATAGCGGGTGCTGTCCAGGTTGCCATACACCTTATCCAGAGAGCCCATGTCGAAGGTGGCATAGTCCTCTGTTTCCAGAAGGTCGTCTGTCTTGTCCAGTCCCTTTACGCTTTTATCCTTGTCCAGGAGAGCGTCCATATCCATATTTTTGTCGTTTCCCATAATTACCCCTTGTTCTGATTTCTTTTATGTGCAACCAGTTCTTCCAGCGACAAGGAAGAAGCGGCCGTTTTGACTTCGCTGCGCAGCTGCACGGCGTAGGTGCGAAAGATCTCTGCACTGTCCGGCAGCTCTGCTCTTTGGTTCTGCATCCGATAGGCACGAGAGACTTCGTCCGGTGAGAAGGCCTCACTGAGCATGGACATGGAAAAGCCGTCGGCCTTTACGCTGTCCTCGATGAAGCGATAGTAGCGCTTGCCCAAATCGGTGAAAAAATCGTCCACGGTCAAGAGCCCATCTGCCACAGCCATGGCGGCGTACTCGCTTTTGGTGAAGATCATGCCCAGCACGTCTTCCTCCAGCCGAGCCGCCTTGGGACGCTTGGCATAATCCGGATTCACACGGTCGTCCAGTCCGGCTGTGGTCCGCACCAGCTCGCCTTTGCGTTTTTTTTCGTATTCCCGTTTGTTTTGGCGGATGATGGTATCCACATCGTGCTGGATGCTTTCCTTTGCCACGCCAAAGCTCTCCGCCGTTCTGGCGATATAAATGTCCCGTTCCACTCTCGAATATACGGCAGCAATGGATCGGCACACCTCCCGGACAGCCTTGACCTTTTCCTCCGGTGCGTTCAGATCGTATTTTTCCCGCACGCCGGACAGCAGATATTCGAACTTCGACTGGCTGCCGGACAGCACTTGTTTGAACTTTTCGGCACCGAATTTTTTGATGTATTCGTCCGGGTCCTTGGCATCGGGGATCCGGATCACCTTGGCTTCCAGTCCTGCTTCCTCCAACAGCCGGATGGCACGGTCTGCTGCCTTTTGGCCGGCTTCATCGCTGTCGTAGGAGATCATGACCTTGTTTGTGTACTTCTTCATCAGCCGGGCCTGGTCCGACGTGATGGCGGTACCCAGCGTCGCCACAGCATTGGTAAAGTCGGCAGCGTGGAGTGCGATCACGTCCATGTAGCCTTCGCATAGGATCAGACCGTCTTCCGCATGATCCTTAGCGTAGTTGAGCGCAAAAAGGTTGCGGCTTTTCTTGAAGGCCGGTGTATCGGAGGTGTTCAAATATTTTGGTTTGGTGTCGTCCAGCACTCTGCCACCGAATGCGATCACATTGCCGGCCACATCGATGATGGGAAACATGACCCTGCCTCGGAAGTAGTCGTAGTACCCTCGTTCACTTTTGCCACAGAAATAGGCCGTACGGATCTCTTCTTCCGTAAAGCCCAGGCTTTTCAGGTGTGCCAATATGCGGTTGCCGTAGGGTGGTGCATATCCAAGACCGAAGTGCTTGACCGTGCTGCCAGACAATCCTCGCTCCAAGAAGTACGCACGGCCTGCGGAACCGATCTGTTCGTCAAACAGCATGGCACGATAAAACCGGGCGGCTTCCAGGTTCATAGCCAACACCCGTTTGCGTCCCACGCCCACGTCCCGGCCGGTGTTCATGTCGTCCCAGCCCGGAAGGGTCACGCCCACACGCTCTGCCAGCTGCTCCACGGCGGCACGAAAATCCAGATTCTCGATCCGCATGAGAAAGTCGATGGCATTGCCGCCAGCGCCGCAGCCGAAGCAATAGTAGCTCTGGGT
>CAZLED010000187.1:0-2140 GCA_964558485.1 uncultured Ruminococcus sp.
TCTTGACCTGGAGCCGTTTTTGCAGCATCCGGAGCAGACTGTAGACCATACCGATGGTGGCTATGAATACCGGCAGAAAGGCTGGTGTTTGTTCCGCTGGGGACGAAAGATACACCGGTGTGCCCAGGGACAACAGCAGACTCATGCAGCCGCCGGTGATAGCGCCACTGCCCCACACCAACAGATACTGCCGCAGAAAGGCACCTGCCGTTTTGCCAAAGCCAAAGGTGATGGCGGTCATGGCGGCAGACAGCAGCAGACCGGTGCAAAAGGTCGTGCCACGATCGGCCTGCAGACATAGGAGCAGAACGCTGCCCAGTGCACCCGTACCGGCCGCCAACAGCATCCGCATGGGGTGTACACGACGATGGGTCAATCGGGCACAAAACTGCAGGGTCAGGTAGTCCATGGACAGATCCACCAAGAACAGAACATCGGCATAGAGAATCATAGCTGTCCCTCCTGCTTCGCCTATGTACAGTATACACGTTTTCTTCTGTATTTTCTGTCACATGGTGCTGTGTCAAAAGATTTCCCGGCTGCGGCTGTATTTCCACTGTCCCTTGTCATATTTTGCAAAACAAAAGGACCGCATATCCGACACCGAAAAAGATCTGTGCTATGGTATGCGATCCGTTATGGATTTATGATCCAATATTTTCTTTACAGCTCTACGTCGCTCTGCCGTCCCTTTTGCAGGGTCAGCAGTCCTTCCAGCATATCGGCAGCGGCACCCATATGGAAGGGGCCACGGATATGCAGAGAGGGAATGGACATATACAGCTGGTCCTGTGCGTTGAAGCGGGGGTCATAGGCAGCCAGGTAATGGGGCAGCAGAACGTCGATGGCACGGTTGTAGGTCTTGGAGCCATCGTGGAGTCGGGTATAGCGTACGTTGGCAAACAGTCGCTTGGCTCGCTGGAAATGGTCCCGGTTGATGGCAAAGCCTCGGTTGTACAGCTCCTCCATGGGGATCGAGCGCAGTTCTTCAGCGGCCTTCTGAGGATCCTGCAGGGTCAGCAGATAGGTGTCGCAGTTGTACAGGATACAGCCCAGGTACTCGTTGGCCTTATCCAGCCGTACCGATGTGGATTCGTTTTTGGATGCGTAGCCGATCACCACAGCCAGGGCATCCATGAGTCCCTTCTGTACCGCCAGCACATCCGCTTCCGTGAAGACACCGATACGCATGGCCTCCGTCATCAAGGTATTGGTGTAGTCTTCCCGGCGCAGGTTTTCCGGCAAAAATGTATTTTGGGATACAAGCTGTCTATCAGTCATTGTCGTCATCCTCCGTTTCGTCCATTTCGTCCGCCCAGCTTTCTTCCAGCTCCCGGACCAGGTTCCGGTCCTCGTCGGTCAGGTACGGCATGACAGAGCCATCCTCGTCTCGACGGGCATTTACATCCGTATCCCGTGTGGTATCGACCCGGTCCACGGCGCCGTACCACTTTTCGTAGTTCTCTCCGGCATTGATCTTCCGGATCAGGATCTCCCCTTCCCGGCTCAGCAGCAGATCGATCGAACCCCGGCACCGCTGCTCGAACCGCAGGTAGAGTTCGTCCAGCAGCTCGGTGTCGCTGATCTTGTCGTCGGTCTCGGTTTTGATATAATAGAACAGATCCGTGACCTCGGCGATGACGTAGGCATAGTTATCCGGATTGATAAAGGCAGACTGGGAAAAGCGGCGGATAACACCCTCCATGGCACCCAGTCCGATCTCCAGCCGTTCGTTGTCCTTCAAGGAACGTGTACGTACCTCGGACAGCTCTCGGGCATCCTCTGGGGACAGCACCAGACCGTGTTCTTGTGATATTTCGTTGAGTGCCAATATTTTGTCGTCCATCGGCTGTGCGGCTAAATTTTGCAGGGCAAAATCCCCCAGCTTGATCAGTGCATTCATACGTCCTCCGTTCTATGTAGGCCACCGCTCTGCATTTTTTCAAAATTTACAAAAAACATCTTGACAAATTCAATGTTATGTGGTATACTATTTATGGTGATTGGTAGGTATACCTGCATACCATCTGTACCCATTAGTATATCACATCTGGCTTGCTTTGTCAAGTCTTTTTCTTTTTCAAGCACGGAAATCAATTTTCAAATTCAGCAAAATGTGGTATAATAGGGACTATGGATA
>CAZLED010000188.1:0-2126 GCA_964558485.1 uncultured Ruminococcus sp.
AGTGCCCGTTGAACGCTGCGATCACTGTACCCGGCTTTTGTGCACTTTGTGCATTGACCTGCCGGAACAGCGCTTGCACGGCTTCACCATCCGGGGACATTCCCCAATTCCCGGCAAAGCTGGCGTGAGAGAACAGAAGGCAGTGCTTCCCTTCCTTCGCCGCATCCATGAGCACCGTTTCCAGCCACGCAAGCTGCACCGGTCCTAAGGCATTGCCACAGGTATTTGCAGCCGGCGGACCCCAGCTTGCCGTGTGGTTGTGCTCCCAGGTGCCGTCCGGTGTCAGCGAATAGTTGGTGTCCAGACCGATGATGCGAAAGGCACCGGTGTCAAAATAGTAGTATGCCACACGTCCATCCTCGATCGCACCGCTGTCCGTGCCCCACATAACCGGACGATTGCACAGCAGTGGTGTGACCACCTCCATGCTGTTGCCGGCCGATTCCAGCTCGTGGTTGCCGTAGACACCGTAGGTGGGCAGGTCTTGTGTGTTCTGCAGGCAGGCATTTACCAGCTCCGGCGAACGGCTGTAGTCGTTACAGAAATCGCCGCAGTGGATGCAAAAGGCCGCCTCCGCTTTTTGTGCCCGTTCCAAAATCGCCAGCATATCCGACACCGCCGGGATGTACATTCCCTTTTTGTAGTGCAGGTCTGCGTACAGACAAAATGTCAACTTTTCCATACTCTCCACTCCCCTTGCAAAGTAAATCTTTCCCTTGTGGAAACCGTTATGATCTACCGTTATTCCCGTTCTGCAGCCAATTCTCAAAGGCACCGATCTGCGCCGGCCGACCGATGACCGCTACGGTATCGCCTTCGTGCAGCTCCATATCCGGCCGCACATCCGCTGTCATTTGTCCGTCCTGCTGTACGGCAATGATGTTCAGTCCAAACCGCTGCCGTAGGTTCAGCTCCAGCACCGTCTGTCCCGACACCCGACCGGTCAGTGCGATCTCCATGATGTCGATATCCTTGGACAGCGAGATGTATTCCAGCACGTGGGGTGCGATCAGCTTGCTTGCCAGTCGCACGGCCATATCCTTCTCCGGATACACCACCTCGGCGCCCAGCGTGGTCAGCACCTCACCCTGTTCTTCGCTTTGTGCCTTGGCAATCACTCTGCCCACGCCCAACCGCAGCACGGTCAGGGTCGTCAGGATGCTGGTATCGATGCGTTCGCCGATGCAGATGGCCACCACGTCGCAGTTCTGCAGACCGATGGCTTCTAAGTTGGCTCTGGTCAGCTCATCGACCCGATAGGCATTGTCGGTGAACGCAGACGCCGCATTGATCTTGCTTTGCTCCCGATCCACCACCAGCACCTCTCGGCCTGCTTCTGCCAGAGACTTTGCCAGCGCCATACCAAACCGACCCAGCCCAATGATGCCGTATAGGGTCTCGTTCTTCCGCTTTTTCATGGATGTCCTCCTTACAGGATGCTATATTCTCAAACTATTTTCGTTTCATGTTATACGACGCATCAACCGACACGTCAACCGACAATCGGCAGACACGTCAGCCGATGGGCATATCTTCTTCCGGCAGAGAGATGCCACGCTCCGGTTCTCGTACCCACAGGGACGCTATGGTCAGGGGGCCCAGGCGACCGATGTACATGGTCAGCACCAAAAGCAGCCGTGCCGCAGTCCCCAACCCCGGTGTGATGCCGGTGGACAGCCCTACCGTGGCGACCGCAGACACAACCTCAAAAAATACGTCTGCCATACCCAGCGTTGGCTCTAAGATGCACAGGACGATAGACACAGTCAGCACCACGATCAATCCCAGCGACAGCACCACAAAGGCCTTGTGCTGTGCTTCGTTGGAGATGCGTCTGCCGAACGCTTCCGGTGGATGATTGGTGGAGGCAGAGCGCAGGGACGCCAGAGCTACGAACACCGTTGTGGTCTTCATACCGCCGCCGGTGGAGCCGGGAGACGCACCCACGAACATGAGCACCATCATGACAAGCAGTCCTGCCACGCTGAAGCTGCCAAAGGAAAAGGTGGAAAATCCGGCGGTTCGTGCGGTAGTGCTGGCGAAAAAGGCACCCAGCCAGGTGATGTTGTCCCCTTCGGTCAGCTTGATGAGCACCGTACCCACTGCCAACAGCAAGAACGTCATGG
>CAZLED010000189.1:0-2081 GCA_964558485.1 uncultured Ruminococcus sp.
ACGGCCGTCCCGGCTACATCAACTTCCTGGACGCCTTCAACTCCTGGCAGCTGGTGAAGGAGCTGAAGGAAGCCACCGGACAGGTATGTGCCACCTCCTTCAAGCACGTTTCTCCCACCTCTGCCGCACTGGGCTGGAAGCTCTCCGAGGACATGAAGAAGATGTGCTTCGTAGACGACATTCCGGGACTGGACGATTCTCCTCTGGCCTGCGCCTATGCCCGTGCAAGAGGGACCGACCGTATGTCTTCCTTTGGGGACTGGATCGCTCTGTCTGACGTATGCGACGTGACCACCGCCACCATCATCAAGCGTGAAGTATCCGATGGGATCATCGCTCCCGGCTATGAACCGGAAGCACTGGAGATTCTCAAGTCCAAGAAGAAGGGCAACTATAACATCGTACAGATCGACCCCGATTTCGTGCCGGATCCGGTGGAGACCAAGGAAGTATTTGGCATCACCTTCCAGCAGGGCCGCAACGACTACAAGGTGACCGACGAGGCTTTTGCCAAGGTCGTGACCGCCAACAAGGACATTCCGGAGGAAGCACGCCTGAACCTGACCGTGGCACTGATCACCCTGAAGTACACCCAGTCCAACTCCGTTTGCTTTGCCGTAGACGGACAGGCCATCGGTGTGGGTGCCGGTCAGCAGTCCCGGATCCACTGCACCAGACTGGCCGGGAACAAGGCGGACATCTGGCATCTGCGGCGGCATCCCAAGGTGCTGGCTCTGCCCTTCCTGCCGACACTGGGCAGACCCGACCGGGACAATGTGATCGACGTATACATCTCCGAACAGAACGAGGACGTGCTGGCTGATGGCATGTGGCAGCAGTACTTCACGGAAAAGCCGGAAGAGCTGACCGTTTGCGAAAAGAAGGCCTATCTGGCCGGTATCACTGGTGTGGCACTGGCATCCGACGCATTCTTCCCCTTCGGTGACAACATCGAGAGAGCACGGCGCAGCGGCGTTTCCTACATCGCAGAACCCGGTGGCAGTGTTCGGGACGACAACGTGATCGAAGTCTGCGACCGGTATGGCATCGCCATGTGCTTCACGGGTATGCGTCTGTTCCACCATTGATCCATAGTAAACAATGAGAGCTGTAGGGTATTTGGAAAGCTTTTTCCATGCCCTACAGTTTGGCGCTTATAAAATCAATCTATAATATTGGAGATACATCATGACTGTACTGGTAATCGGTTCCGGTGGGAGAGAGCATACCATTCTCACCAAGCTGGCGGAAAGCCGGGAGATCGACAAGCTGTATGCCCTGCCGGGGAACGGTGGGATGACCGATGTGGCAGAATGTGTTGCCATCGGCGTGAAGGATCTGGATGCGATCACGGCGTTTGCGGCAGAGAAAAAGATCGACTTTTGTGTAGTCGCACCGGATGATCCGCTGGTGCTGGGTCTGGTGGACAGACTGGAGGAGATCGGGATCCCCTGCTTTGGCCCGAACAAGGCGGCAGCTGAGATCGAAGGAAGCAAGGTCTTCTCGAAAAATCTGATGAAAAAATACGGCATCCCCACGGCGGCCTACGAAGTGTTCGACAACATCGACACCGCACTGCGCTATGTGGAAACGGCAGAGGTACCGCTGGTGGTCAAGGCCGATGGGCTGGCACTGGGCAAGGGTGTGCTGATCTGCCAGACCAGAGACGAAGCGGTGGCAGCACTGCGGGAGATCATGGAGGACAAGATCTTTGGTGCTTCCGGCAGTCGGGTGGTCATCGAGGAATTTCTCACTGGTCCCGAAGTATCTGTGTTGTCCTTCACCGATGGTAAGGTCGTGGTACCCATGGTGTCTTCCATGGACCACAAGCGTGCCGGCGACAACGATACCGGCCTGAACACCGGTGGTATGGGCACAGTGGCACCCAATCCCTACTACACACCGGAGATCGCTGCCCAGTGCATGGAAACGATCTTCCTGCCCACCATGCGTGCCATGAACGCAGAAGGCCGCACCTTCAAGGGCTGCCTGTACTTTGGCCTGATGCTGACCCCCAAGGGTCCCAAGGTGATTGAGTACAACTGCCGCTTTGGTGACCCGGAGACCCAGGTGGTGCTGCC
>CAZLED010000190.1:0-2010 GCA_964558485.1 uncultured Ruminococcus sp.
CTTCCTCGATATTCTCCAGGGAAACGATCTCCTTTTCCATATTGTGACGGGTAACGACTACGCACTGACCAGCTTCGATGTCACGAGGGCCAAGCTCGATCCGCACCGGGATACCCTTCATTTCATATTCTGCAAACTTCCATCCGGGGCTGTTGTCGCTGTCGTCCAGCTTGACACGGAACTTGTCCTTCAGTCTGTCGTACACGGCACGGTTGGCTTCCAGAACGCCGTCCTTGTGCTGGGCAACGGGAATGATCACCACCTGGATGGGTGCTACAGCCGGCGGCAGTACCAGACCGTTGTCGTCACCATGGGTCATGATGATACCACCGATCATACGGGTGGTCACGCCCCAGGAAGTCTGGTGAGGATACTGCAGCTTGTTGTCCTTATCGGTGAACTGGATATCGAATGCTCTGGCAAAGCCGTCACCGAAATAGTGGGAGGTGCCGGCCTGCAGCGCCTTGCCGTCGTGCATCATGGCTTCGATGCAGTAGGTATCTTCGGCACCGGCAAACTTATCCGACGGAGTCTTTGCACCCTTGACCACGGGGATCGCCAGGTCATTGATGTGGAAGTCTGCGTACACGTTCAGCATACGAATGGTCTCTTCTCTGGCTTCCTCTGCAGTGGCGTGCATGGTATGACCTTCCTGCCACAGGAATTCACGGCTGCGCAGGAACGGACGCGTGGTCTTTTCCCAGCGCACCACAGAGCACCACTGGTTGTACAGCTTGGGCAGGTCACGATAGGAACGGATGATATTGGCATAATGCTCGCAGAACAGGGTCTCCGAGGTGGGACGCACACACAGTCTTTCGGCCAGCTCTTCCTTACCACCATGTGTCACCCAGGCCACTTCGGGTGCAAAGCCTTCTACGTGGTCCTTTTCCTTCTGCAGCAGAGATTCCGGAATGAACATGGGCATATACACGTTTTCATGTCCCAGTTCCTTGAAACGGGTATCCAGGATCTTCTGGATGTTTTCCCAGATGGCATAGCCATAAGGACGAATGATCATGCAGCCTTTTACGCTGGAATAATCCACCAGGTCTGCCTTCTTGCAAATGTCTGTATACCACTTGGCAAAGTCTTCGTCCATGGAGGTGATATCTTCCACGAGCTTCTTCTGATCTTTTTTCATTGTTTGGTCTCCATTCCCGCTGATGACAGCGAAATATTCTAAATAAAATTGTTTTATAGTTTCTTCAGCTTGGCATAGGTCGCCATGAGTTTTTTGGTACCGGCTCTGTCAAAGGCGATCTCGTACAGGATATCCGAGCCCATCTTCTTGGCAGACAGCACGGTTCCCTCTCCGAAGGTCATATGCTTGACACGATCCCCGGCAGCTAACGTATCGGAAGGTGCATCGGCGGCTACCTTTTTTGCGATGGCTGCCATGGTGGCCACAGGTCTTTTGGTTTCATCCACAAAGTGGTTGACCGGCTTCACCTTCGGCGGACGAGGCATCCGCTGGCGTAGTTCGTTGGTATTCATTACGTCCTCGGACACGTCCTTGTATTCTTCGGGGATCTCGCCAACGAACCGGGACAGCTCATTGCTGGTGGTACGACCGTTGATCATGCGCTCTCTGACGTGGGTCACGATCAGGTTCTTCTTGGCACGGGTGATGGCTACGTAGGCCAGGCGGCGTTCTTCCTCGATCTCATCCGGATTCATGATGGTCTGGAAGCTGGGGAAAATGTTATCCTCCATACCGGGCAGGAACACCACCGGGAATTCCAGACCCTTGGAGCTGTGGATGGTCATGAACACCACCGCATCGGCAGTCTCATCGTACTTATCCACGTCGGACACCAGTGCGATATCCTCCAAGAAGGACAGCAGTGTAGGTGCTTCGTTGGCTTCCTCGTACTGTCTGGCGGCGTTGATCAGCTCGTCCAGGTTGGCTTTTCGATCTTCCCGTTCGTTGATGTCCGGCAGCTCGGCCAGCATTTTGCCGTAACCGGATACCTCGATCACCATCTGGATCAGTTCTGCAATGGCCTC
>CAZLED010000191.1:0-1969 GCA_964558485.1 uncultured Ruminococcus sp.
GGGCACGGACAAGCGTCCTTTGGTGTTGGTGCAGCATGGTGGCCTGGGTACGCCGGAGTACATCGCCGGTTTCTACGATGGGCAGACCGCCAACTACAACCATATGCTGGAACGACTGCTGCCCTATCCGGTGGATCTGTTTGCACCCCAACTGCTTCTTTGGAATACGGAGACCTATGGTGAGCCATACGACCGAAAAGCCATGGATGCTCGACTGAAGCGTGTGGGCAGCTCCATCACCGCTGTAGAGGTGTACGCCTTACAGAGAACGCTGGACTATTTCCAGGACGCCCACAGCTGCTTCGGCATGATCGGCCTGTCCTACGGCGGCTTCTACACCCTGTTCACCACCGCCATCGACACCCGAATCCGTTCGGCTGTGTCCGGTTCCTTTTTCAGCAGTCGCCGGGAATACCCCTGGACCGACTGGACCTGGCAGAACGCTGCCATGCTGTACGACGATGCCGAGGTCGCTTGCCTCTGCTATCCACGTCGGTTGTGTGTGCAAATGGGAGACCACGACGAGCTCTTTGCCATGGAACACACACAAACGGAGATGGAGCGAGTCTACGACTATTGCCAAAGCGCCGGTGTGCCCACAGACTGGTTCACCTGCACCCTGTTCGAGGGTACCCATGAGCTGTGCAAGGACGACACGGCGATCGAGCAGATGATGGCGGACCTGCTATCCTAAAGCATACAAGAATGGATACTATCTGAAAACATACATGTGTGGTTTCAGTTTGTCCATTCTTTTTTGCTGATTTGCCCAATTTTTTTCGATTTCCTATTGACGAAATGCGAAAAATGGTGTATTATAGAAAGACATAGGATTATTGCTTAAGGAATAGAAAGAGGACGTTTGTATGGCAGAACTGCTGCATCGACTAAAAAATATGATTGCCGGACAAAAAAAGGACGTGGACATGACCGAAGGCTCCATCGCCGGGCACCTGATCCGCTTTGCCTTTCCGCTGCTGCTGGGCAATATCTTCCAACAGCTGTACAACACCGTAGACAGCTGGGTGGTAGGAAACTACGTTTCCAAGAATGCCTTTGCGGCGGTGGGTACCGTGGGACCGGTCATCAATATGCTTATCGGCTTTTTTATGGGTCTGTCCAGCGGCGCCGGTGTGGTGATCTCCCAATACTACGGCGCCAAGAAGCACGACAAGGTCAGTGAGACCGTACATACCTCCATCGTCATGACCCTGGTGCTGGGGGTGCTCTTCACCTTCGTGGGCATCTGGATGACACCGTATATGCTGCGGTTCATGAAGACCCCGGAAGGCGTTCTCCCGGAATCCACGGCATACCTGACCATCTATTTCTCCGGTGTGCTGGGACTGATGCTGTACAACATCGGCTCCGGGATCCTGCGTGCCATCGGGGACTCCCAAAGACCCTTTTATTTCTTAGTGGTGTCCGCACTGCTGAATACCGTACTGGATCTGGTGTTTGTGCTGGTCTTTGATATGGGCGTAGCTGGCGTTGCCTGGGCTACCATCATTGCACAGGGCGTGTCGGCACTGCTGACCATGATCGTCCTGTTCCGCACGGATACCTGCGTCAAGCTGTCCTTCCGGAAGCTGAAGATGCACTGGGATGCGCTGGGCAAGATCATCCGTGTGGGCATTCCGGCCGCTATCCAGATGATGATCACCTCCTTCTCCAATATTTTCGTCCAGTCCTATATCAACTTCTTTGGCGAAAGCTGTATGGGCTGGCTGGACTGCCTACTCCAAGATCGACCAGCTGATCTTCCTGCCCATGCAGTCCCTGGCACTGGCGTCTACCACCTTCGTGGGACAAAACCTGGGCATCGGGCACGTGGAGCGCGCGAAAAAAGGCGTATCCTCGGCGCTATATATGTCCGTTGCCGCCACGCTGATCGTCATGATCCCCGTGATCATCGCAGCACCACACCTGGTGGCATTCTTCAACGATGACCCGGCCGTGCGTGAATTTG
>CAZLED010000192.1:0-1934 GCA_964558485.1 uncultured Ruminococcus sp.
TCGATAGCGTGGACAGCCTGATCCGGCTGGATATGTCGGAATATATGGAAAAGCATACCGTCTCCAAGCTCATTGGCTCCCCTCCGGGCTATGTGGGCTATGACGAGGCGGGCCAGCTGACGGAGAAGATCCGCCGCCGTCCCTACAGCGTGGTCCTCTTTGACGAGATCGAGAAGGCCCACCCCGATGTGCTGAACGTGCTGCTGCAGGTGCTGGACGATGGCCGCATCACCGATGCTCAGGGCCGGGTGGTGAACTTTGAGAACACCATCATCGTCATGACCTCCAACGCCGGCAGTGAGGGGGGCGTGGCCGGTATGGGCTTTGGCCGGACCCAGGGGGACCAGGTGAAGGAGAAGACCATGGCCGCCCTGCGGGGCTTCCTGCGGCCGGAATTCCTGAACCGGGTGGATGAGATCATCACCTTCAACCACCTGACCGAGGAGAATTTCCTGGGCATTGCCGACATCATGCTGGAGGAGCTTCGCCAGAGCCTGGAGGGCCGGGGTTTGGCCCTTACCTGGACGGAGGAGCTGCGGCAGCTTCTGGTGAAGAAGGCTTACTCCGTCACCTACGGTGCCCGGAACCTTCGCCGCACCATCCAGAAGGAGCTGGAGGACCCTATCAGCGAGGCCATCATCGATTCCTTCGAGCATCCCATCCATGCCATTGCCATTCGCGTGGAAAACGACGGCGTGCAGCTGGATGTGACCTGACACACAAAAGGGCAGCGCGCAAACGCTGCCCTTTTTACAAAGAAAAGGAAGGTAGAATCTATGGATTATCGGTTTGACATTACCCTTACGGAGGCGGATTATCTGGATTTCAACAGGTTTCATGTCCTGGAGTCTGCCACAGGCAAGAAAGTGAACAAAAAGGGGAAGATTACCATTCTTGCGGTATTCCTGGGGGCCATTCTGCTGAGTCTTGTGGGGTACGGATGGAATGCGGATTTTTTCTTCTATCTTGCGATTATGGTCCCGCTGGGCATTCTGTCTATTTGCTTCTTTAACAAATTGGAGCTTTTTGTGGTCAAGCTCTCGATCAGGCAGCTTAAAAAAAGAGGAAAGTTGCCCTTTGACGAGCAGACGACCTATGAATTCTATGAGGACAAGTTTGTGCAAACCGTCCCCGATAGCCGTGTGGAGCAAAGCTATGGCGGCCTGGAGCGGATCTGCGTGGTTCCGGACAGAATGCTGCTCCTCTACAGAAACAGCAGCCAGGCCTTTGTCCTGCCCATCCAACAGCTCCGGCAGCAGGCAGACCTGGATGGGTTTATCCGGTTCCTTTCCCAAAAGTGCGGCACGGTGGAGTATTCCTGAAACAGCTTTTCGTTAATATATTCAGGCAGGACCTCCGAAAGGAAGTCCTGCCTGTTACCCTTATCCAATCAAGCAGGGAGTTTAACCAGGTAAGGACGCACGTTTGCCATTTCTCCATGCATTATAGTCTGATACATAGGAAAACCAGTGCGCATCAGACAGCGGCATCAGCTCCGTCAACCACTCCTGATCGATGCTTTCTTCAACGTCGGTAGAATATATTACGCCACATCCAATATCACGCGGCCCAGTCCATTGTAAGAAAGAAATCGTTCCGCCCAGTTTGCTGATTTCGATGAAAGTGCCTTCCGTTAGCAAATGGTCCACTGCATGACAAACACGATCATCAGAAATTGCCAAATCAACAAAATCCGCTTTGACCTGCCCACTGGAATTGGAGATGTATATATTGTCATAGCCCGATTCGATTAGAAAAGAAGCGACTAACAAAATATCCTCTCTGTTATCATCAAAGACAAGTTGCACTTCCTCCAAACCAGGCGGCGAATTGACGGCGGATAATTGCATGACTAAGAACGAAAATGCCGATAGAATCACTACCAGGCAAATACATACGACATAGCGCTTTTTCATAATCATTGTCACTCCAGA
>CAZLED010000193.1:0-1908 GCA_964558485.1 uncultured Ruminococcus sp.
AGAGGACGGCAACTGCGGCAGAGCCTACCACCGCATGGACGACGGTATCAGCCGGAACGACCCGGATCCCAAAGCTTTCTTAGGTGGCGCGAACTTAGCAGAACAGTTTGATCGTGCCATCGAGGCAGACCCGCCGGTTGTGCTGGTGACGGGCTGGAACGAATGGATCGCCGGGCGCTGGCAGGGCATCGAATCCCGTCCCATCATGTTCGTGGACTGTGCGAATCCCCTGTACAGCCGGGATCTGGAAATGATGCGCGGCGGCTATTTCGACAACTACTATTTGCAGTTCATCTCCTGCATCCGAGCCTATAAGGGACAGGAAGACACGGATCTGCCCAGGATCTGCCACCATGTGCCCGGCGGCAATTTTCATCGAGACAACGACGGCTACGGCACCCATTACACCAATACCACCGGTCGCAATGCGCTGGCATCTCTGGCTGCAGAACCGGACGGCGATATGCTGTGTGTCCGTGTGCAGGTCTATGGCAAGCTGGACGAAGACCGCAGTGGCAGCTGGATGCAGGTGTTCGTGACCGGCGAAGGCGAACATGGCGGCACCTTTGCGACCATCTGGACAGAGGAAGGTCCGCAGCTGGCAGCCGTTGGCAAGCAAGATCACCACGATGACACAAGCGACTACACAGATGTAGCGGTAGCCAAGTCCATCGAAGCTGTGTGCGGCGAGGGCTCTGTTACCTACCGGATCCCCCGTGCTCTGTTGCCCAAAGGAAAGCTGTGGATCAAGGCAGCAGACAGCCGGGAACCCATCCGTTGCGGCGAAGATTTCTACGACAAAGGAGACACGGTACCGGCCGGTCGGCTCTGGTTCGTGGTACAGTAAAGCCTATGCAAAAAAGCCTGTGCAAAAAACGTACAGGCTTTTTTTGTCACGCCAATCCTTCTCCGCCGCCGTCCAATAGATAGGCAAAGCAGTCCGGCCGACGCAGGTAGGTGTCGTACAGAGCATCGGGGATATCCGTCCGTACTCCTTCGATCCGCAGGAACCGGCTGGTGGCGTAGGAATAGGTAGACAGCGGCCGGTCTAAGGCATCGTCGGAGTGGGCAGACACCAAATATCCCTCTGTGGAAAAACCGGTCACCAGCAGGGTGTGGTAGTATTCCCCATCCTGGTTGCCCAGCTGTACCACATCTCCCAACAGCAGCTGGCTCGGCAAGGTTTCGGTGGCATAGGGACCTACGCCAGCGTTGCCGATCATAAAGTTGTAGAAATATGCTACGCCCGTCCAGGCAGGTGCACGATCCTCCGGTGAAGCATAATACCAGCCGTAGGTGGGCGTGTAGTTCATGATACAGGCACCGGCATAGATGCACTGGGATACAAAATTGGTGCAGTCGCCACCGATCCCGGTGAAATTGGCAAACAACGGATTCCGGGACAGAGCCCAGCGTCGGGCATACCGGACAGCACGGCTCCGGTCATAGTTGAGTGTGACAAGCATAGGCGCTCTTTCCTCCAAGGCACTTTTCCACAGGATATGCCGGTGAGGGAAGCGTGGTGCATAGATTGGGGATCCGTTTTCCTGCAGTTAACCTTGATCGGTTTCCTTGGCTTTGTAGTACAGCATACAATGGCAGAAGCCTTCGAAATCCGGGTCGGCTATCTGCTCCCGGAATTCCTTGCAGATGCATTTGTTGTCCTCCGTACGTTCCAGACGGCAGGGACAATAGCCACCTTTGGCAGCCAGCCCTTCCTTGATCATGCGCACCACCTCGGCATCCGGATTGAGTGTGATCTTTGGTTTCATGGTATATCGCTCCTTGTGTGTTCTTTTCTATGATTCTACCACACTTTCCCGTCTTTGTCCAGACCATCGTCTCTTTTTCTTTCAAAAATCAATCAAGTTTCAAATTTACTTTTCATATTTTGGCGAATGGCGGTTT
>CAZLED010000194.1:0-1892 GCA_964558485.1 uncultured Ruminococcus sp.
ATTCTGGCCCTGGCCATGGTATTCGCTCTGTGCGCCTGCGGCAAAACCGAGACCCCCGCGGAAACCCCCGCGGAAACTCCTGCTGAGACTCCCGCTGAAACCCCTGCGGAAACTCCCGCTGAGTCTGCTGCGCCCACTTACGAACTGCGTCTGGGCACTCAGGAGGCACAGGGCATTCCTCTGGCTGACAGCGCCTATCGTTTCGCTGCCGCTCTGGAAGAGGCCACCAACGGCGACATCAAGGTCACTGTTTACCCCTCCAGCCAGCTGGGCGACTACGAAGCCATGTTTGAGGAACTGACTCTTGGCACTCTGGACATGGCCTGGATCTCCGGCCCCGCTTCCTTCGATCCCATGATGGACATTCAGGGTATCCCCTACCTGGTGGAAAACTGGGATCAGGCCCGGGAACTGTGGGGCAACCGCGAAGGCTACATCTACACCAAGTTTGAAGAGATCTTTGCTGATCTGGGCGTCACCCTGCTGGGCGTCACTCCCGGCGGCTTCCTGGGTGTCGGTGCTGCCGATCTGGGCGATCTCAACACCATTTTTGATCTGAGCGTCGAGCAGGGCGTTCTGATCCGTCACCCCTCTATGGACGTTGCTGCTATGATCGTTGACGCGCTGGGCTTCAACGGCATGGCTATTGCCTACTCCGACCTGTACACCGCTCTCCAGACCGGTGTTGTCAACGGTTGGTACGGCGGCGGCGCTGGCCTGAACTACACCGGCTTCCGGGATGTTATCAAGTACTACGCCGACTATCGTTACCTGTTTGAAGTGTTTGATATGCTCATCAGCACCAAGACCTTTGAGTCTCTGCCTGCCGAGTATCAGGATCTGATCGTGGAACTGGCCATCGCTGAGCAGCCCATTGCTTTCGATGAATACCAGGCCTATGAAGAGGAAGGCTACGGCCAGCTGGCCGATTACGGCATCGAGGTCCTCGTGCCCACCGACGAAGAGATGTCCGCTATGGCTGAGGCGGTTCGCGCCGAAGTGTATCCCAAGCTGAACGAGCTGTTCGGCGAGGATGTCATGGCCGCTATCGAAGAGCAGGTGGCCGGTTTGTCCAAGTAAGGACAGCCAGCCGTTAAGGCACCTGTTCCAACTGTAAAAAAACCCAGCGCAGCGGGCCGGCTGTGTGTGAGCACAGCCGGCCCAATGCTTATAAAAGTGTAATTGATCGACGCAACCGAATGGCATATTACAGAAGGAGGGGCATTCCCTTTGAAAAGGTCCGTTTCCGAGGTTTGTGAAGGTTTTTTCCTGTGGCGTGGACTTCACAAACTGATCTCTGCCGCGGTCACCGCGCTGCTTATGGCCACCACCGGCCTGGTCTTTTTTATCGTTCTGATGCGCTATGTGTTCAAGGCAAACCTGTACGGCGCAGACGAGCTTGTTACATTGGTCACTATGTGGCTGTACTTTCTGGGCGCTGTTTACGGCTCCTATGAGGAAAGCCACATTCAGGGCGACTTGCTGAACCTGATGTTCACCAAGCGCATTCATTATAAGATCCACCGGATCTATGTTTATGTTGTTTGTGTATTCCTGATGGGTATCTGGAGCTACTGGGGCTGGGATTATTTCACCACCGTTATCCAGTCCGCCCGCCGCAGCACCGGTCTGAAGATCCCCTTCTGGCTGATGCAGATCCCCCAGGCTATCGGTATGTGGGGCATGCTGCTCTACTCCGTTTACCATCTGATCGACAATATCTTCAAGCCCGTAAAAAGCTATTTGACCCGTGAAGAGAAAGCGGCGCTGGAGACGCCCGCTCTGGATCTGGGTGAAGACAAGGAGGCGGAAGAAGCATGAGTGTTACATTGGCTATGCTGACCAGCATTGCGGTGCTGATCTTCATCATTATTTCCGGCCCTCCGATCCCC
>CAZLED010000195.1:0-1873 GCA_964558485.1 uncultured Ruminococcus sp.
GCAATCGCTGTGCAGACCGGGGCGTCGCTTCGGTTTGAGACAGACCCGGACACCGCAGCTCGAGGTGCGGATGTCATCTACACCGATGTCTGGGTTTCAATGGGAGAGCCGACGGAGGTATGGCAGGAGCGCATAAATGACCTTGCGGCATATCAGGTAAACAGCGCCCTTATGGAAAAAACGGGAAAGGAAAGCACGGTTTTCATGCACTGTCTGCCCGCATATCATGACCTAAAGACTCAGATAGGAAAAGAAATGGGAGAAAAGTTCGGACGGGATTCAATGGAAGTGACGGACGAGGTCTTTGAAAGCCCGCAGTCAATCGTTTTCCGCGAGGCGGAGAACAGAATGCACACAATAAAAGCCGTTATGGCGGCAACGCTCGCGGAGTAAAAGCATGAAAAGGTATCTTGTATTACAGGACGGCACGGTTTTTGAAGGAGAGGCCTTCGGAGCTGAGAAAGAGGGCGTCGGAGAGCTGGTTTTTACCACCGGCATGTGCGGTTATATCGAGACTTTGACCGACCCCAGCTACTTTGGGCAGATTGTTATGCAGACTTTTCCCATGATAGGAAATTACGGCATTATTCCGGAGGATTTTGAGGGAAAATGTCATGTGCGCGGATATGTTGTGCGCGAATGGTGCGATGCGCCGTCAAATTTCAGAGCGAAGCAGAATATTGATGAATTTCTGCGTGAAAACGGAATCCCCGGCATATTCGGCGTGGATACGCGCGAGATAACAAGGACAATCCGCGAAAAGGGCGTGACAAATGCATTTATTTGCAGTAAAATTCCGAATGACCTTTCATTTCTTCAGGCGTATTCGGTAAAGAACGCGGTGGCAGGCGTCACTGCTGCCGAAAGCTCGGTTTTTTCTCCCGCTGGGGATAAAAAATACCGTGTCGTACTTATGGATTTCGGTGCAAAAGCAAATATTGTCCGCTCTCTGTGCGCGCGCGGATGCGAGGTTATATCGGTGTCTGCGGACACCTTGGCGGAAAAGATACTTGAGATGAAGCCGGACGGCGTTATGCTCTCGAACGGCCCCGGAGACCCGGCGGAAAACGCCGCGATAATTTCGGAAATCGGGAAGCTGTTCGGCAAAGTGCCTCTTTTCGGCATCTGCCTCGGACATCAGCTCATGGCGCTCTCGCAGGGAGCTGAAACCGTCAAGCTGAAATACGGTCATCGCGGTGCAAATCAGCCGGTAAAGGAAGCGGTCGGCAGCCGCACATATATAACGAGCCAGAATCACGGATACGCCGTGGTCTGCGGAAGCGTGAAAAACGGCACGGTAAGCTACATAAACGCAAATGACGGCACGTGCGAGGGCATCGACTATCCCGCGGAGCGCGCGTTTTCGGTGCAGTTTCACCCGGAGGCGTGCTCGGGACCTAAAGACACCGGATTTCTTTTCGACAGGTTCTGTTATCTTATGAAGAATGGAGGCGATGGGCTTGCCGCTCGATAAAAGCATAAAAAAGGTGCTCGTTATAGGCTCAGGTCCTATCGCTATAGGTCAGGCGGCGGAGTTTGACTATGCGGGCGCACAGGCATGCCGTGTTCTCAGGGACGCAGGCGTTAATGTTGTGCTTGTCAACTCCAATCCCGCAACGATAATGACGGACAAGGCGCTTGCCGACGAAATATATCTTGAGCCGCTTACCGTAACGACATTAAGACGCATAATAGAAAAGGAAAAGCCGGACAGCCTGCTTGCAGGTCTCGGCGGTCAGACAGGGCTTACGCTTGCAATGCAGCTTGAAAAGGAGGGCTTTCTTTCCTCTCACGGCGTAAGGCTTATCGGCACAAATGTAAAAGCGATAGATAAAGCGGAGGACAGGCAGCTCTTTAAAGACACAATGAAGGA
>CAZLED010000196.1:0-1858 GCA_964558485.1 uncultured Ruminococcus sp.
CCAGGACTTTGACAAGTGCATCTCCAACTGCGTTGCCATCGGTCTGGACAACGACTGTACCGGTGCTACGGTGGGCAGTATCGTTGGCGCCAACATCGGCATCGAAAACATTCCGACCCACTGGTACGAGCACTTCAACGACAACGTGATGACCTACATCACCGGCCACAAGGAGCAGTCCATCGAAGGGGTCATCGACCGGTTCGTGGCACTGACAAAGCAGTGAGTTTTTCATACAGTTGAGGTAAATGACCATGTTCAAAACCTATCCTTCCAATATTGCCAGCGGTACCAACCACAACTATATACTGTGCTATGACGCACCGAAAACGATACGGGCCAGAGGGTATTTCAGAGTCCTGTCCCACACGCCGGACACCTGGCGGTTCTGGTTTTCCAATGCGGTAGACACCACCTACGCCGACGGTGCCATTGGGTATCCGGACCGGCTTGGCGGCAACTGGCGCATTCTGTCAGCCAAAATCGGCGATGGCGGCGTGTACACCTGTGGAGAAATGCAGGATCCGGCACCGGTGGCCGACACTGCCTGGACAGACGTGACCTTCAACGGACAGGCCGGAAAGGATGTGAACCCCGGTGAACGGTTCTGGAGCGACGAAGTACACTTTTCCCTGCCGGAGGGACATATGCTGGTGTGGGAATGGGAGCTTTGCGGCAACGATATTCCCTGCACCCCGGACAGCCAGGCACCCACCTTTGTGGCCACCGATGGTGGAGCGCTGTCGTTCCAGCCGGAATGCCCACTGCCGGATCTGTTTGGCGCCAAGCGGGAAGTCAAAGGACGTGTGGCGTTCTGGGGCGACTCCATCACCCAAGGCTGTGGCACCCGGAACAACTACTACGAAAACTGGGCTGCCCGGATCGCACTGGCGCTGGGAGAAGACTACAGCTTCTGGAACATCGGTCTGGGCTGGGCACGGGGCAGTGACGGTGCCTATCACGAATTCTGGAAGTACAAGGCGGCCCAGGTGGACACGGTGTGCATCGTCCATGGGGTCAACGACAACAACTCCGGTGCCTACCAGCGTGGCCGTGGGGACAGCGCCGACGAGATCCTGACCACCTTGGAGACCAACATCCGCTATCTGCAAAAGCTGGGCATCCGTGTGATCCTGTTTACGGTGCCGCCTTTTGAATATCCCGGCGACCGGTACATGGTGTGGAAGACTCTACGGTATGCGTACCCGGCACTGGCGAAGGAAATGGGCGTAGAACTATTCGACTTTGCTGCCACTTTGGACGCACGTCCCCCATACGGAAACCGCTTCGTTTACGGCGCACACCCGGACGGCGAAGGTGGGCGTGTTGCAGCAGAGGCATTTTTGGCAGAGGGGATACTGGAATAAGGAAGCACAAGATGCTGACGGAGGAACAATTCAATGACGTACACTATGTTTGTGCGCTCATCGAATATACGGCCCGGGAGAGCGGCAATTTTCCCGTGACTGTGGCAAAGGCCCTGGGAGAGGATGGCTGTGAGCGGCAATTGTTCCTGGCGCCGGTCAACCACTGCCTGTCCTTTGCCCAGGTGGCAGACGAGCTGGTGACGACCTACCACATTCCCAAAGGGGAACGAGATATGCACGCCTACCGGTATGCGCTTCCCTATTTTTTGGACATTGGCTACCTGTACGCCGATCTGGTGGAAGATGTTTGCCCACCGGATGCTCCAGATCTGGCCAAGACGATCTACAACGTCTTCACCTCCTTCCTGTTCCACAGAGATCTCCAACTTTGATTCCGCTTTGTACTACTCCGGCAGAGGCTATCTGCACTGCTGCTACGAAGCAGGAAAGATCATTCCATGGTAAAATCACGAGGTTACAATATGTACGAT
>CAZLED010000197.1:0-1853 GCA_964558485.1 uncultured Ruminococcus sp.
TTTCCAGTCCGTTCTGGTCGACCATAGCCTTGGAGAACAGCAGGATGAAGGTCAGGTCGTGGGTGGTGATGGACAGATCGCCAACAGCCGCGTACCGCATATCGCCCAGACACAGAGACTGGTTGACGCTCTGGTCCCACCAGGAACGCTCCAGATCGATGTACGGGATGTTGTTGTAGTCCAGGGCATAGCCATCGGACAGCATCACAGGCGCTGCAGCGCAATACAGGTTTGCCACCTGGATGATGTCATCGCCGGCCTGTACGATGGAGCGGATCTTGGTGGTAGCCGGGTAACCGTCCTCGATCAGGTATTCCGCAATGGTCACATCCAGCATTTCCTCTGCCATATGGATGGTGTTGTACTGGGCGTCATTCAAGCCTTCCCCGGTCAGCTCTTCCATGACGATGGGGTTCCGGGCGTTGGCATTGTCCAGCACACCAAAGGTAAAGGTGGAACCCGTAAAGGAAAGACCGTCCGGCAGACCCAGCGCTTCCTCTGTCTCGGTGGGTGTGGTGTCAGCTGTAGTTTCGCCACTGACCTTGGCAGTGGTTTCTTGGCTCGTGCCGTTGCCGCAGGAAGCAAGCAGCATCAGCAGACAAAGGGCAAGAGAGATAGTACGTTTCATAATATGTATTCCTTCCGCAAAAAATGTATCTGTACCATTATAATACAAATCGCCGGAAATAGCAAGGGCTTTTCTGATTTTTCCGAAAAAAACCGCTGCCATTCGCATAACGGGGAAAAATGCGGTTTTTCTCGGCAAAATCTTCCATAACACTTGACTTGCCACCAAATTCGTGGTAAACTTAACGGTGAAAGAAAAACAAAAAAAGTGCCTGCAGAAAGGATACGATCCCATGAAGATCAGTACATCGACCCATCACATTTTTCAAAGATTCGGTATGGAAGACGGTATGCGTATGTTTGCTGACGCCGGCTTCGGTGCCATCGACTACGGTATGTTCCATTTGCCCTGGAATGGTGAGCTGTTCCAGAACGCCACAGAAGCGGAATTTGCCGATTATTTCCGCCACGTAGGCCAGACCGCCAAGGAATGCGGCATCGAGGTATACCAGTGCCATTCTCCGTTCCCGCTGAAGGTCTACGATCCGGAGAAGGACCCCGCCATGCTCCATTGTGCCATCCGCTCCATCTACGGTGCCGGATACATGGACTGCCCCAACATCATCATCCATCCGGCCATGCGTCCCACGTTTATCTACGGCCAGAACGCCGAAGAATGCCGACAGACCAACCTGGATTTCTATTCCGCCATGGTGCCTGCCCTGAAGGAGACCGGTGTGACCATGTGCATTGAGAATATGTTTGGCGGCGACCCGGAGACCGGCAAGCTGACGCCTATCACCTGCTCCAGTGTGGATCAGATGATCGACTTTATCGACACCCTGAACGATATGCACGGTCCCCACTTTGCTGCCTGCCTGGACACCGGTCACGCCATGATCTCCGGCTCCGGCTGTACCCATATGGTCAAGAAGCTGGGTCACCGCAACCGCACCCTGCACATCCACGACAACAACGGTCTGTCCGATATGCACCAGGCACCGGGCAGAGGCAAGATCCACTGGAAGCAGTTCGCCGAGGCTCTCCGTGAAGTGGAATACAAGGGTACCTTCAACTTCGAAGCAGATACCTTCTATGCCGAATATGGCAATGCAGAGATCTACAATAAGGAAGTGCTCAGCGCAGCCTGCCATATGCTGTACGCCATCGGTCGGTCACTGGCCGATATCGCAGAAGGGAAGTACACTGCCCAATGAGACCCGATACCATTTTCCGCGCAGCCATCTTCGATTTAGACGGCACCTTGGCCTATACGGCACAGGATC
>CAZLED010000198.1:0-1822 GCA_964558485.1 uncultured Ruminococcus sp.
GGTAACGCCATGACGGTTGCGATCATCGCCGAATTGAATCCGCCTCACGCAGGACACGCCCACCTGATAGAAGAAGTCAGACGGGTTTACGGTGCCGACACCACGGTACTTGTCCTCCTCTCGGGGAACTATGTCCAACGCGGCGACCTCGCGATGGTCGATAAGTATATCCGTGCAGCGGGCGCACTCGGGATCGGTGCCGATCTCGTTTTGGAACTGCCGTTTCCCTATTCTTTCAGCACGGCGCAGATTTACGCACGCGCAGCCGTTTCTTTACTGAATGCGCTCGGCATCTGTGACATATTGGCGTTCGGCTCGGAATCGGGCGACCTCGCGACCTTAACCGAGATTACCGCATACCTATCGTCGAGTGCGTATACCGATGCGATCCGAAACGCGCGGGAACAAGAAAGTCTGTCGAGTTATATTCAGTTGCGAACCGACCTCATTCGTGAGAATCTTTCAAACGAAGCGGCGCTGGCATCTTCTCTGCCGAATAATATCCTAGCGATTGAGTATCTTTTGGCACTCAATGAGACGAAATCGTCCATGCAACCCTTTACCGTGAAGAGGTGCGGCTCCTATCATGCGGAGACGAATTCCGAAAACGAATTCCCCTCTGCAACGGCTTTGAGAAATGCTGTATTTGCAAAGAATATATCGGAAATCCATCGTTATTGCCAGGCAGAATTCGCTTTGCTGTTGAATAATGCACTCAGCGACGGAGCTGCGCCGGCAGAGATCGACCGTCTGTCCGCGGTTTTCCTCACTAAACTGACTTGGCAGGACAGAACACGCGATTTTTCGGAATGTTTTGATATCGACCCGTCGCTATCCCACCGCATCAAACGCGCCCTGCCCTCAGTCGCCACGCTCGGCGAGTTGTTTACCGTGCTGAAAGCGAAGAGTTTAACGGATGCTCATATCCGCCGCGCGGTGCTCAACGCTTATTTTGGTGTGACTCCCAAGGAAATCCATACTCCGCCGTCTTACACGCGTCTGCTCGCGATGAACGAGCGTGGGAGAACCTGCTTCAAACGCATCAGAGCGCACAGCACCTTCCCCATCCTTGTCCGCCCGACCGACAAATCTCTTTTGAAAGATGACACGGTCAAAGCGGCGGTCGAGCGCGCGGATTTCGCCGATGCCCTCTACCTACAATCCCTTCCTACGCCACAATCCGCGGCAAATCTAAACAAAAAAGCGCCGCTGGTTATGAAATAGATAAAACGGTGCCTGATTTTGCCTTTATCTTCATCTTCTGCTTATCCTGTCGATTGCATTGACAGAGAAATACCAAAGAGATAAGATGGGGACAAGCAAGACAGCCGACCGATTCAAAAATATGCAAGAAAGGAGCGAACTATGATTACTGCAACTGGCATCCAAGGAAAGTATCTCGAATTTCGCGGCAGACCCCTTGTTCGTAAAGGCAACGAACTCTACCTCGGCGATCTCTCGGATAAAGGGTATCTCTCGATGGACATTCTGGAGTCGGAAGAGCGACTCGGCGTAGAAGTCCCGACCAAGATTTTGATTACGGTATTTGATTCCGCAACCAAAAAGCCCGTGAAAGAGATGCAAAAGGTGGTGAAAACGCTGGCAGATGCATTTGAATTCGGCGATGCGTGGCTGAACCGCTACAACCGATAATTCAACTGTATCTAGGAGGAACCCGTTTTGAAACACCGCACTTTCCCCGCCTTTGTCAGACCGACGGTTATCGTCCTGCTCTCGGCACTACTGATTGTCGCCGCCGGTCTCACGGGCTGCACCCTTTCTTCCCTCAACAACCGTGACGAGCAGACGACGCCGCCTACCT
>CAZLED010000199.1:0-1801 GCA_964558485.1 uncultured Ruminococcus sp.
CCCGAGGAAGAAGCGATCGAAAGTCATATGAGATACGACGAGTTGCACCGTGCGGGCACGGTACGCGAGATAAGAAATCCCGCCGAATGTGCCTGCGGCACAGAAGAGTTCAATCACGGTGTTATGACACAGACCGGGCATCGCCCCGCCTGCGAAGGAATGGAACAAATCATAGTAGGAAACGCTGTTGAAACCGCCTCCGAAAATGGGATTCTCGATGAAAATGCGGAACCCGCCTTTCCAGAGTTCGAGTCTCCCCTCGCCCGAGAACCCCTTTGTGACAAGAGAACTGAACAGTTCCGCGAGTTCGTCACGCAAGAAAAGCGCGCTGACGCAAAGGAAGAAGAACACCGACAAAGTCGCGACGCGATAGAGCCCTCGGTTGTTCCCCGAGACGCAGAGTGCAATCAGACAAATTCCGAAGACCACGGTGCCTACCAGGATGGCGGCACGGCAGAGCGACGCGACAATCGCAGCGTATGCCGCGACGGCGAGTAAGAACTGTATCCATCCGTTGCGTCGCGTACCCGCGAGATAGAAAAGCGGCGGGAGCATGACGGTTAGGATAGCGCCGAAGTTGTTATTGATTCCCCATCCGAACAGAATACGCGCCTCCATGATGGTGCCGTCTTCCAGCACATCCTGTGTGATATAGACATAGAGCAGTTCAAGGATGAGCAGAATCGCCACCCACTGACAGGTGTTGGCGACATAGCGCACGGTCTCTTTCCCGTGCGGGAGACCGAACATAAATATCAGGTAGAGGATAATCCAGCTGAATATCGTGACAAGGGAAAACCCGATGTTGATGGGCGCATATCCCTCGGCGAACAAGCCGTTTGAGAGCAGCGCGACCGCGAGCGGAAGAATGAACCATGTCATGCGCGTCTTGCGGGTGAACATCTCGACAAACCCGCCCCACAGCCAAAAGTGGACGATGAGCGCCACGATGAGAGTCGCCATGAGAACGACGATACAGATGCGCACCGTGGGAGAAGTATAGTAGATGGAGTAGGTCGGGCGCTGCGGCGCATGGACGAGCGGCACCAAAAAATACGCCGAGAAGAGCGGAGGAATCAGCGGTTTGAGATCCCGTGCCACGATGAGAGTCACCGCCCCTACGGCGATAATAACCGTAGCAAAGACCACCTCCACCTTGGAGCAAAACGACATGAATACGAGAAGACAGAAAAACGCGGGATACAACGGACTCTCTGTCAGTCGGCGGATCCATCGGACTCCGGTATTACGGTCGAAAAACGCTCTGAATTGTTCCCGCATGACCCCACTCCTTTCTGATGATCGTTCTTAATAAAATTTTACATATCTCATTATAAACAAAACACCTCGTGAAGTCAACCGGATGCCCCGTTTCGTTTGTTTTCATCCCGTATCCGTTTCCGCACGGTGTCCGCGCCGTTTTCGTTTTTTCCTTTCCCCGTGTTCCCGTTTCCTGCGCGGTTTCCGGTCTCCTACCTCACCCGCACCCTCGCAACACATCCCCGATTTGTTGTTCCCATCACGCTCCCGACTCATTCCCGCGTCTCTCTCCGCCCTGCTCGCCGCATTCCCGACAAATTGTTTGAAAAAAGATTG
This sequence comes from uncultured Ruminococcus sp., assembly GCA_964558485.1. Lineage (GTDB taxonomy): Bacteria > Bacillota > Clostridia > Oscillospirales > CAG-272 > UMGS1696. Next base: position 1,597 of record CAZLED010000199.1, read on the forward strand.
ACAACCGCCCGAAAACATGATAACATACATGGGTAACGGGGCATTAGCGCAGTTGGTAGCGCGTAACACTGGCAGTGTTGAGGTCACGGGTTCGAATCCCGTATGCTCCACCAAAACAAAAGCCCCCCGTTGCGGGGGGCTTTTGTTTTGAAATGCTGTAAAGAGAGGGGAGTCGAACGCAGCGTTAAGAAAACAACCCGGTGGG
>CAZLED010000200.1:0-1574 GCA_964558485.1 uncultured Ruminococcus sp.
CGCCGTCAGATCCATGCCGTCCAGCGAACCGCGCAGGGATGCGTATTCCACTGCCATGGCTTCCAGGGGGCAGTTGCCCGTGCGCTCGCCAATGCCCAGAAGTGAGCAGTTGACGGAGGAGCAGCCGTACATCCATGCCGTACCGGCGTTGGAGACCACCTTCCAGAAGTCGTTGTGCCCGTGCCATTCCAGCTGAGCGGAGGGCACCTGCGCATAGTGCCTGAGACCATAAATGATGCCCGGCACGGAGCGGGGCAGCGCTGCGCCGTAGTAGTGCACGCCGTAGCCCATGGTGTCGCACGCGCGGATCTTGATGGGGATGCCGCTCTCCTCCGCCAGCTCCATCAGCTTGGTGGCAAAGGGCACCACGAAACCGTAGAAGTCCGCACGGGTGATGTCCTCAAAGTGGCAGCGGGGCTTGATGCCGCGCTCCAGCGCCGCCTTGACGATGCCCAGGTACTTGTCCATCGCCTGAGCGCGGGTCAGGTGCATCTTGTTGAAGATGTGGTAGTCCGAGCAGGAGACCAGGATGCCCGTCTCCTTCACGTTCGCCTGCTTCACCAACTCGAAATCCTTCTCGTTGGCGCGGATCCAGGTGGTGATCTCCGGGAACTGGAAGCCCAGATCCTGACAAGCCGGCCGCGCCTGCTTGCCGTTCTCCGCGTAGAGGAAGAACTCGCTCTGGCGGATCAGTCCGTTGGGACCGCCCATGCGGTTCATCAGCTTGAAGAGGTGCACGATCTGCTCCACCGTGAAGGGGCTGACCGACTGCTGACCATCGCGGAAGGTGGTGTCGGTCATCCAGATCTCGTCAGGCATCTCCTCGGGCACATGGCGCATGTTGAAGGCGACCTTCGGGATGGATTTGTAATCGTAGATCTCGCGGTACAGGTTCGGTTCGCTCACGTCCTGCAGATGGTAGCGGTACTTGGACTGCATGAGCAGGTTGGCTTTTTTATCATACTGGAGCATGTCTGGCTCCTCCCTTCACGCGATGTTGTGCGGGCTGCGCCAGATCCTCCGGCTTGCCCCTTAATCCAGCGACTGGACGAACGCAGCGATGCGGTCCAGTCCCTTGTTGATCTGTTCCATGGATGTGGCGTAGCTCAGGCGGCAATAGCCCTCCGCTTCAAAGGCGCTGCCCGGCACCACCGCCACCTGCTGCTCAGCCAGCAGCAGTTCGGCAAAGTCCGCCGAGGATTCCAGCACGCGCCCGTGGTAGGAACGCCCCAGCACCTGCTTGATGTTCATCATGATGTAGAACGCGCCCTGCGGCTTCAGGCAGGACAGACCGGGGATGGCGTTGATGCGTTCCACCATCACGTTGCGGCGCTGCTCGAACTCCTTCACCCTGTCCTCCACGCACTGCTGGTCGCCCTGAAGGGCAGCCATGGCGGCGTACTGGGCAATAGAGTTGGGGTTGGATGTCGCCTGAGACTGGAAGTTCGCCATGGCGGCGATCTCATGCCGGGGGCCCGCCACATAGCCGATGCGCCAGCCGGTCATGGCATACGCCTTGGACATGCCATTGACCATGAAGGTCTGCGCCTTGATGGACTCGCCCAGCTGCGCGA
>CAZLED010000201.1:0-1550 GCA_964558485.1 uncultured Ruminococcus sp.
GGACTCCAAGGGCAACTTCGGCAAGGTCTACTCCCGGGATATGGCCTACGCCGCCTCCCGCTACACCGAGGCCAAGCTGGATCCCATCTGCCAGGAGCTGTTCCGGGACATCGACTCCGACACCGTGGACTTTGTGGACAACTACGACTCCACCATGCAGGAGCCGACCCTGCTGCCCACCACCTTCCCCAACGTGCTGGTCAGCAACAACACCGGCATCGCCGTGGGTATGGCCAGCAACATCTGCGGATTCAACCTGCGGGAGGTCTGCCAGACGGCCATCGCCTGGATCAAGGATCCGGGCTGCAATCTGCTGGACACCCTGCCGGCGCCGGATTTCCCCACCGGCGGCGAGATTCTCTACGACCCCCTCCAGATGGCGGAGATCTACCGCACGGGCCGCGGCTCCTTCCAGATCCGGGCCAAGTGGCGTTACGTCAAGGAGGGCAACCTCATTGAAATCTATGAGATTCCCTACACCACCTCCACCGAGGCCATCCTGGACAAGGTGGCCGACCTGATGAAGGCGGGAAAAATCCGGGAAATCTCCGATATGCGCGATGAGACCGATCTGTCCGGTCTCAAGCTGACCATCGACCTGAAGCGGGGCGTGGATCCGGACAAGCTCATGGCCCGGCTGATGAAATCCACGCCGCTGATGGACTCCTTCCCCTGCAACTTCAACATTCTCATCGCCGGCATGCCCCGGGTCATGGGTGTGGGCGAAATTCTGGAGGAGTGGACGGCCTGGCGCAGCCAGTGTGTCAAGCGCCGGGTGTTCTTCCAGCTGCAGAAGAAACAGGAGCGGCTGCACCTGCTCAAGGGCCTGCGCAAAATCCTGTTGGATATCGACAAGGCCATCCGCATCATCCGGGAGACAGAGTCCGACGCGGAGGTCGTTCCCAACCTGATGATCGGCTTCGGCATCGACCAGGTTCAGGCGGAGTTCGTGGCGGAGATCAAGCTGCGCAATATCAACAAGGAATACATTCTCAAACGCCTGCAGGATACCGAGAGCCTGGAGCAGGAGATTGCCGAGCTGACGGACATCCTGGGGTCTGAGAAGAAAATCCGTCAGATTATTGTCAAGGAACTGAAGGCCGTGGCCGACAAGTACGGCAAGGACCGAAAAACCACCCTGGTCTTTGAGCACCAGCTGGCGGCGGAGGCTGAGCCGGAGGACGAGACGCCGGACTATCCCGTGACGGTCTTTGTGTCCCGGGGCGGCTATTTCAAGAAGATCACCCCCCAGAGCCTGCGGATGTCCGGTGAGCAGAAGCTCAAGGAGGGCGACCGCCTGGTCATGACCCGGGAGACCACCAACCGGGCGGAGCTGCTGGTGTTCACCGACAAGGCCCAGGTCTATAAGACCCGCTGCTCGGAGTTCGACGACGGCAAGGCGTCGGTTCTGGGGGACTTCCTGCCGGCCAAGCTGGGCATGGACGAGGGCGAAAACGTCCTGGCTGTGTGCCTGCCGGGGGACTACAAGGGCTATCTGCTGTTTGTCTTTGAAAACGGCAAGGTGGCCAAGGTGGATCTGGCGGCCTATG
>CAZLED010000202.1:0-1519 GCA_964558485.1 uncultured Ruminococcus sp.
CGAGACAGGCGAGGATCTGTTCGTCGGTGCGGAGGTCTCGCTCAATGCCGGGAGGGGAGACATCGGGATAGTAGGCGGTGTCGATGAGGTCCGCCTCGTCGAGCAGAGGGTCAATCGCGCGGTGCACCGTCTCGCAGGCGTTGACATCAATCCCTGTGTCCGAGTCGATGGTGACGACAAGGTGGCGATCCGCGCCCTCTTTCACAAACTCCACATCCCACAGCCGATAGCCGAGGTTGGTGACGGTCTCGGAAATCAACTCCCGCACCGCCTGTGCAATATTTGTTTTTGCCACGGGTTCTCCTTTCTTCGGGATCCTGCCCGTATTCATAAAATTAAGAGTGAACCGAAGCCCACTCTTTCTACCATACCGTATACTAGAATAGATTATATCACAGTTTAAGAAAAATGCAATAGGTTCAAGAAAAAATTTTCGCGCGAGAAAAGCGCGCGAGCGTTCGACCGCGCTTGCGGGGATAAGACACAGAAAAAACGGCGACCGCGCCCCTCATGATACCGAAACACAAAAGGGGGGCGGCAATCGCCGTCGGGGGGCGCGCCGCCCGCGGGGCATTACCAATGCGGGGAGAGGGACGGATTAGCCGTTTTTCGGTGCCATGAGGTACCGTCGAGAGAAATATTCGATGACATCTTTTCGACGGATGAGCCCGATGAAACATTCTCGGTCGTCAATGACCGGGACGAAGTTGTTTTCCTTGACCCTCTCGAGCAGTTCGGTCATGGGAGCGGAGTTCTTGACGGGCGGGTTATCCTGTCGGATGATTTCGGCGAGCGGTATATCTTCGAGCGCGATGAGGTCGGAGTCCCCGCGGTCGACTAACAGCCAAAGAAAATCGCCGTCTTTCACCATCCCGACATACCGTCCCTCCGCGTCGATGACGGGCAGAGCGTTATAGCCGTGATAGCGCATTTTTTCGAGCCCCTGTCGGATCGAACAGTCGTTCTGAATGAACGCGACCTGACTTTTCGGGATGAGGAATCGGAGAATATTCATGCAGGGTCTCCCTCCGAGAGTGCCGCGCCGATGACGGTCGCGAAGCGGGAGTTCTCGGGAATGAGGAAGCGCACCCCGAACATTTCGGACAGGTTGGCGAAGGTGTCGCGGCAGGTGCGGTATGCCGACAGGTTCCCCGTTAAGACAATGTCTTTGAGAGCGTGTGCACGGGCGGCGAAAATCGAGAGCATCCCCACCGTCTCGAAAATCATGTTGGAAAGACCGAGCGCGATATCCGACTTGGTTGCGAGATCCGAGACATTCCCGAAGTTCGCGGCGGTCATCTCCTGCGGCATGACACCGCCTTTCATGATATCCCCGATGCGGAGGTCGATATTGGCGAGATTCCCCTCTTCCGAGAGCGCCTGAATATGCTCGATGGAGTCCATTTTGAGCAGCAGTTTCGAGAGTCCGACGAGCGTCCCTCCGCCGACACCGGTACCGCCGAGATAGGTCGCGGTGCCGTCTGATTTCGCATGGACCAGCGCGGTACCCGTGCCCATA